>NZ_JAMYNW010000022.1:0-101659 GCF_040319365.1 Mesorhizobium sp. M0923
TGACTGGAGGTCAGAAAATGAACATCAAGAGCCTTCTTCTCGGCTCCGCTGCGGCACTGATCGCAGTTTCCGGTGCGCGCGCCGCCGACGCCGTCGTCGTCGCCGAGCCGGAACCCGCTGAATACGTCAAGATTTGCGACGTCTACGGCGCTGGCTACTTCTACATCCCCGGCACCGAAATCTGCATGCGCATCGGCGGCTACGTCCGCTATGACATCTCCGCCGGCGATGCGGGCGCGTTCACTGGTGCCCGTTACCAAGACCTTTCGGAAGCCTTGGAAGGCAGGGACGATGTCAACGACGGCTATTTCAAGCAGGCTCGCTTCACGCTGAGGACCTATACCGGCCAGGAAACCGAGATGGGCACCTTGAAGACCTACACCGAGACCCGCTTCAACTGGGGAACCGGTTATCACGGGGTCGATCTCGACGGCAACCCGGCCACCCCTGATGCACAATTCTCCAGCTTTGGCAGCAGAGGCGTTTCGCTGAACTTCGCCTGGATCCAGCTCGGTGGTCTCCGCGTCGGTAAGGACGAAACGGCCTTCAATACGTTCACCGGTTACGCCGGCAACGTCATCAACGATACGCTGGTTCCCTACGGCGGCTTCGACACCAACGTCATCCAGTACTACTTCGATGCCGGCAACGGCTTCTCGGCCGTGGCGTCGTTGGAAACCGGTGAAGGCTTTATCCTCAACGACGACAACACCGCGCTCCACCTGGGTCACGATTCGATCGACAGCTATGTTCCATATGTCGTCGGCGGCGTGAAATACACGCAGGGCTGGGGTTCGATCTCGGGCGTCATTGCCTATGACAGCGCAGTGGAAGAATGGACAGGCAAGGCTCGCCTGGACGTGACGCCGATGCAGAACCTGACGCTGTTCCTGATGGCCGGCTACGGTTCGGACGACAATATCCCACGCAACTTCTACAAGCAGTGGAGCGGCAACTGGGCAGTTTGGGGTGGTGGCACTTACACCATCAACGAGAAGACCTCGTTCAACCTTCAGGCGGCGTATGACGAAGGCGAGAACGTCGGCATCGCGGCGAACATTGCCTACGACATCGTTCCCGGCTTCACGATCACGGCCGAAGTCGACTACCTGCACTTCGGTGACAACAATTTCGACAATTGGACCGGTGCTACCGACGAAAACAGCATCGGCGGTGTCCTCCGCTTCCAGCGCTCGTTCTAAGGGCTGGACTTAAGCAACTGAAATCCAGCCCGGGCGCTTCAACGCCCGGGCTGTTTTATTTTCGCGACTGGTAGCAAACAGAAGGAAAAGGGGGTTCGGTAGCTGAACAGGGTTGTGGAACGATGTCGTTGGGATCCACCACTGGTGGATGAAATCGGCCGCAACGCTTAAAACTCTTGAAAGGGCACCGCCAAGCAGGTAGGTCTAGGCCTATCCACTCGGGGGTGTGGCGAATAATGACGAACGATGCGATTCAAGAGGGAGGGACCTCTGATCATTTTTCGATGTTTTCTTCTCAAACTGCAAAGATAAAATACAGTTACAACAAGATACGAGAAGTAAAGTCGCACAGGATCGGAGAACTTTTTTCAGCATACCGGGATATACTTTGGGATGATGGGCGGCATAAGTACAATGTCAGCTCGTTCATCGGCGAAATAGACGAGATTCTCCTTGGGGAGCGTTTCAGCGCCTTTGACCAAAGCACCCTCGACAACCTTATCGGCACCTTGCGCCAGCGCGGCAACAGCAACGCAACCATCAACCGGAAGATGGCTGCCCTCAGCAAACTGCTGCGCAAGGCTCACAAGATGGGGGATATCCACAGCCTGCCCGAGTTCCGCCGCCAGAAAGAGCGGGCGGGACGGATTCGTTTCCTCGAAAGGGACGAGGAGGCTCGGCTGTTTGCCGCCATCAAAAGCCGCAGCGAGGACGCCTATCGGCTTTCCGTCTTTCTCGTCGACACCGGTTGCCGCCTCGGCGAAGCGCTGGGCTTGATCTGGAACGATATCCAGGAGCACCGCGTCAGTTTCTGGATCACCAAGTCCGGCCGCAGCCGCACCATCCCGATGACCGAGCGGGTAAAAGAGGTGATCAAGCTGCCGGCCACCGAGGGCCGCCGGCCTAAAGGCCCGTTCACCAAGCTTAGCCAGGCGCAGTTTCGTGCCATCTGGAACGATGCCAAGGCCGAAGTCGGGCTTGGCGCCGACGATCAGGTCGTGCCGCACATATTGCGCCATACATGCGCCTCGCGTCTCGTCCAGGGCGGCATCGATATCAGGCGTGTGCAGATGTGGCTCGGCCACCAGACGCTGTCCATGACCATGCGCTACGCCCATCTGGCCACCAACGATCTCGACGGTTGCGTCACCGTGCTTGAGACGCCGCGGTACAGTGGTTCGGACGACGGCGGGGCAAGTCCGTTGTCCTCTCCACCTTCGGCAAGGCGGGAACCAAAAGGTGAGCCGGCCGCAAGCAAGGCACCAAAGCCCGCGAAGAGAAGCGCCAAATCCTGACGGTTTGGGTGGATCTGGCGTAAGTCGGTCGATCTGACAACGGATTGCAGGCCAATACATCAAGTCGGCGCTGCCCCTCACCCTTACCCTCTCCCCGTGAAAAAACGGGGAGAGGGGAGTTCGTCAGCGTTGCGGCCGTCTGTCCTTCTCCCGTCACTACACGGGGAGAAGGTGCCAGCAGGCGGATGAGGGGCGGCGCCGACATCCAACAATTATTCTCCGGGACGCCAGCATAGCTGTTAATCGCTGCCAGAATGCTTCACAGGTACAAGATAAGGCAGAGAGTTACTTAAACTTACCGTGGTTTTACTTCCAACCGCTCCGCCGCTCCACCCGATCGAAAAAACCAGCGATCCTGCCCGGCAGGATCCCGGACTCCAAAAACGGTGCATGCCCCTGGCCGTCAGCGGTGATCGTCTCGATATCGGTATGGCGCGTCCGCATCTGCTCGAGCGTTTCGGCGGACAGCAGCTTCGAGTTGGCGCCGCGTATGACGAGCATTGGGATGGCCGCCAGCGCGTCGAACTGTGGCCAAAGATCGGGCATCGGCCGGCTGGGATCGAGGCCCGCCAGCGTATCGACCAGTTTCGGATCGAAATCGGGCAGAAATCCCTCCTCGGTCTCGCGGTAGAGGGCTGACGCCATCCGCTCCCAATCCGCATCGGTCAGCGCCGCAAAATCGGCGCCATGGGTGCTGCGCAGGCCGCGGACCACCTCTGCGTACGCCTTCGGCCTGGGCGCGGGGTCGAGATAGGAGCGGATATGGGCGAGCCCTTGCGTCTCGATCACCGGGCCGATGTCGTTGAGGACGACGGCCTTCAGCACGGCCGGCCGCATCGCCCCGAGCACATGGATGATCAGTCCGCCGCGCGACGTGCCGATGAAGGCAGCCTCCTCCATGCTCAGCGCCGCCAGCCCGGCGAGAATATCGCCAGCTTCGATGCCGATATTGTAATGGCCGATATCGGCATCGTAGGCGGACTGCCCGCGCCCGCGATAGTCGAAAGCGACGACCTTGCGCTTCGCCTGCGTCGACAGATAAAGCGCCAGCTCGTGAAAATCACGGCAATTGCGGGTCAGGCCGGGCAGGCAAACGACTGGCCAGCGGCCGGAATTCGCTTCGCCGTAGATGCGGGCGTGCAGGGACAGCCCGTCCGGCGCGGCGTAGAAGAAATCGGAGAAACCCTGCTCGGTTGCCATGTGGACTCCGTTCCTCTCGCTGCTGGCTTGTTTCAACTGCTACAGGCGAGGGGCCGGTAGGGTCAAATAGGGGAGGCGCCGAAGTTGCAGGGTCCCTCAAGGGGGAGATTGGCTGTCATCGTCGCTTTCGCCAAGTTTCGCCGGATGCAGAAAGGCACTGTCCACGAAGCTGCCGATCTTCCCCCTGGTGGGACCCTTGGGGAGATGTCCGGCAGGACAGGGCGGGCCGCTGTCCGCCAACTCGACGTCCGGAACTTTCAAAGCCTGAAACAAAAACCCGCCTCGTTGGGCGGGTCGTCGGTGCGAATCAGCACTATGGTTAAATTAGTAGCATAGCTGCCGGCACAAAGCAAGAACAAAATACGCTGTAACCGGCAAACTTGGCTTGAAGCCCGGTCGTCACCCCCGGCCGTTCACCAGATCCCCGACAATGTCGTACTTGCCGGAGATACGCATCTTGTAGACCTCGTAATTCTCCATCACGCGCTGGACGTAACTTCTTGTTTCCGTATAGGGAATCCGCTCGATCCAGTCGACGACGGCATCGACGTCCTTGCCGCGCGGATCGCCGTATTTCGCCACCCACTGGGCGGCGCGGGCGGGGCCGGCATTGTAGCCGGCGAAGGTCAGCACGTAGGAGCCGTCGAAACGGCCGAGCTGCTCGCCGAGAAAGGCAGCGCCCAGCGTTGCATTGTAGCCGGCATCGGTGGTCAGCCGGGCCTGAGAAAATGTCATGCCGGCCTTCTTCGCCAATTGCTTGGCGGTGCCTGGCATTAGTTGCAGCAGTCCGCGCGCGCCGGCGCTGGAGATTGCGCCGATGTTGAACTCGCTTTCCTGGCGGGCAATCGCATAGGCCAGCGCCTTGCCCGAGCCGGAGATGTTGGCGGTGTCGGGAATGACGCCGAGCGGATGCGACAGCGCGCCGACATCGATGCCGCGGGCGCCGGCGATCTTGCCGATCTTCAGCGCCATGAAATGGTTGCCTTGTCTTTCCGCCAACACCGCAAGCAGCGCCAGTTCGCCGGGGTTGTTCAGCTGCCCGGCGAGGTCGCGGTAGAGCGTCTCGGCATAGCGGTCATAGCCGGCCTCCTGCAGCCGCTTGATGGCGCTGACCGCCTCGCGGGTGGCGAAATTCTGGCGGTCGGCGGCACTTGGCTGTGGGTAGACGATGTTGAGGGTCTGCCGGCCGACGCGCTCGCCGGCGAGCTGGCCGTAAAAGGTCGTGCCGTAGCTTGCGGCGCGGCTGAAATAATCCTTGGCATTGCCGGGGCCGCCGACTTCGGCGGCGCGGCCGAGCCAATAATAGGCGCGCGACAGCGACATTGGCCCTTGGGCGAGCTCCGCGATTCGCGCAAAATGCTTGGCGGCGATGCTCGGGTCCTTGAGGCCGCGCAGCGCGTACCAGCCGGCATGGAATTCCGCCTCGGCAGCATTGGCGGGACTTTCGGCGGCATGCGCGGCGACTATTCTGTAGGCGGTCTTCATGTCGCTCTGGTCGACCAGCTCGCGCGACAGCACCCGGCGCTCGACCCACCAGGCGTCCGGATCGACCAGAGCGTCGCGGTCGCCCGGCGCCTTCATCACCAGCGCGGCGGCGTCGGAAAATTTCTGCTGCTTGCGCAGATATTCGGCTTCGGCAAAGAGATAGCCGGCCGCCCGCTGCGCTGCCGGCACCGCCTTCAGCAGCTTGGCCGCGTTCTTGTCGCCTTTGGTGACCGCCGCCCAGGCATCGGCCAATTGCTGGGCGCCGGCGAGACCGGCGACGCGCAGCGCCGAAGCGACCCGGTCGGCATAAAACATGCGCTCCATGCGGAAGCGATGGTCGGCGGCCGGGATCAGCGCACCGAACTCGCGAATGACCGCCGCCTCGTCCCTGGCTTCGAGCTTTTCGGTGCGCCAGAATGGCGACAGCACCGAGCGCGCCGCCTTGGTATCGCCCAGCGCTACATAGGAGCGGGCCAGGATCAGCACGCCCTCGAAGGTCAGCGGCTGGCTGCCGTCGAACGCCCGCACCACGATCTGCGGCGTGGGGTTCTCGCGATAGAGCGCGCGCTCGCTGTTCCTGCGCAAGGCGATCGTACCCGGCCAGTTCGGCAGCATCTTTGCCGCATCGGCGATGTCGCCGCTCGGCACCTGGTCGCCGCCATAGAGCGCGATCGCCCAGGCAAGGATGTGCCGGTCGAGCGATTTGGCCGGCAGCGCTTCGCGCACCTGGCGCGCGCGCGCAATGTCGTTTGCCGCCAGCGCATCGAGACCGCTCTTCAGCACCGCGACGCTCGCGGACGGGGACTGCTGCACCGCATCGTTCTGCGGCTCGGTCATCGGAATCGCCGACGTAACCTGCACATCGACGCTGCTGCCGATCGCCGCGCCGGGAATCAGGGCGACGATCGCGCCGATAAGCGCGAAAAGATGAGGCCGCCTGATCGGCATGGATTTGGTCATCCCCGTTCTTCGACGCTACAACAGACACAGATGAATTGAAGCTTACTCGTCTGTGATGAAGGGCCCGTAAAGAAAACCTTCTCGAGGTCATTCGAATTGCAATTGCTGGCGCAATGCTTGCCGCGCAACAATGTCGAGACTATGGTGCGCCGCTTCGCTTTCGGCTAGAAGGCGCGCACGACAAACCCGAAAGTCCCCAAGGAGTTGGACGACATGCTGAGAGGCTCGCTGACCGCGCTCGTCACACCGTTCGAAAAGAGCGGCCGTTTCGACGAGAAAGCCTTTCGCGCCTTCATCGCCTGGCAGATCGCCGAAGGCACGACGGGCGTGGTCCCGGTCGGCACCACAGGCGAGTCGCCGACGCTGTCGCATGACGAGCACCGCCAAGTCGTCAAGGTCTGCATCGAGGTCGCCAAGGGCCGGGTTCCTATCGTTGCCGGCGCCGGCTCCAACAACACCGAAGAGGCGGTTGGCCTGGTCCAGTATGCCGAGAAGGCGGGCGCCGACGCGGCCCTTGTCGTCACGCCCTATTACAACAGGCCGACGCAGCGCGGCCTCTACGCGCATTTCGCCGCCGTCGCCAAGGCTACCAGCCTGCCGATCATCATCTACAACATTCCGCCCCGCTCGGTGGTCGACATGAGCCCGGAGACGATGGGGCAATTGGTGCACGACTTCAAGAACATCGTCGGCGTCAAGGATGCCACCGGCAAGGTCGAGCGGGTTTCGGAGCAGCGCGCCACCTGCGGCAAGGATTTCATCCAGCTCTCCGGCGAGGACGCCTCGGCCCTCGGCTTCAACGCGCATGGCGGCGTCGGCTGCATCTCGGTGACGGCAAATGTCGCGCCCAGACTCTGCGCCGAATTCCAGGAGGCGACGCTTTCCGGCGACAGCGCCAAGGCGCTCGACCTGCAGGACCGTCTGTTGCCACTGCACAAGGCGATTTTCCTGGAACCCGGCGTTTCCGGCGCGAAATATGCGCTGTCGAAGCTGGGCAAGGTCGAGAACGTGCTGCGCTCGCCGCTAATGACGGTCGAGCCGTCGACCGCCGAGAAGATCGACGCGGCGATGAAGCACGCCGGCTTGATAAATTAGGGATGAGGCGCCACCTCTCCGCATCATGAATCAAGTCAGAAAAGCCGATCCCAACAACAAGACCGTTGCGGAAAACCGCAAGGCGCGGTTTTCCTATGAGGTGCTCGACACGATCGAGGCCGGCCTGGTGCTGACCGGTACCGAAGTGAAGTCGCTGCGCCAGGGCCAGGCCAATATCCAGGACAGCTATGCCTCGGTCGAGGGCGGCGAGATTTGGCTGATCAACTCCTATTTGCCGGAATATCTGCAGGCCAACCGCTTCAACCACGAGCCGCGCCGACGCCGCAAACTCCTGCTCAACAAGCGCGAGATGGCCAAGCTGTCGCAGAGCGTCGACCGCGAAGGCATGACGCTGGTGCCGCTGAAGATCTATTTCAACGACCAAGGGCGGGCGAAGGTGCTGCTCGCCGTCGGCCGCGGCAAGAAGCTGCACGACAAGCGTGAGACCGAAAAGCAGCGCGACTGGTCGCGCGAGAAGGGCCGGCTGCTGAAAGAGCGAGGGTGAGGAGAGGTCCGCGAAGCGGACGAAAAGCCAGTGATTTGGCTTTTCGAGCGACGAACGCCCGGAGCCATGGCGGAGGGCAGGGCGGACCAATAGGGATAGGTCTCGTTTGAAAAACCGGATCGTCTTGTGGGGCGCGGCCGGTCTGCTCCTGGCGGGCCTCGTCCTGGCCGGCGGCTATGCCTACTTCCAGACGTTTTCTCCGGACCGCGGCAAATATCCGGTCAGGGGCATCGACGTTTCCCATCATCAGCGGCAGATCGACTGGCGGCGTGTTGCCGCCGACGATGTCGCCTTCGCCGTTATCAAGGCAACTGAAGGCGGCGACCATGTCGACGATGCCTTCGCCGCCAATTTGCGTGCGGCCCGCGCCGCCGGCCTTGCCGTCGGCGCCTATCACTTCTTCACCTTCTGCAGGCCGGGTGCCGATCAGGCACGCAACTTCATCTCGGTGGTGCCGCGCGATCAGCCTTTGCTGCCGCCGGTGGTAGACATCGAGTTCGGCGGCAATTGCCCGCAGCGGCCAACTCCCGAACAGTTGAGCGCCGAACTCTCAGCCTTCCTCGGCCCGGTCGAAGCAGCGTTCGGCAAGACGGCGATCCTCTATGTGACCGACGAGGCCGCGCAAGCCTATGCCGGGCAGATAGCCGGCCGCCCGCGTTGGCTGCGTTCGCTGGCGCTGCGGCCAGGCCATAACGACTGGATTTACTGGCAGTACCACAACCGGGGCCGCGTCGACGGCATCAGCGGCGACGTCGACCTGAATGTTCTCCAAGGCGGGCCGGCGACGCTGGCCGCGTTGTTTGCCGCAGCGCCTGAAGCGAGGGCGTCGGATTGACGCTATTCCTGTCCAGCGAGAGCACCCTCAGTGGGCGATGACGGGAACGACGAAGCCTTCGCCAAGGTGGCTATTCATATCGCAGGCGGCGCCGTGCTAAGTACATTTGATGCCGGAGCGCCCTTCATCAGCCAATGACAGCAACGCCCCGCCTGCTGCGACGGACGGTGGGGATCCCCGCCTGGCGTTTGTCTATGCGGAGGCGGTGCGTGGCCTCCAACACCAGCAGGGCGTGGTTGAAAGTCTCAATACGCGCGCTGGAAATCTGATTTTTGCAACTGCGTTCGCGAGTTCTCTCCTTGGGGGCAGGGCGCTCCTGGATGGCGTGGGGCCTTGGGACTGGCTGGCGCTGACATTGCTTTTTCTTATCGGACTGCTGGTCGCGATTATGGTGTGGCCATATTATAACTATACGTTCCGTTTCGATCCCGAGAAGCTGCTCCAGGATTTCGTCGATCAGCATCCTCCCGCAACCATGGATGGGATGCACCGAGCGCTTGCGCTGCGCATCAAATCCGACATGGCCAGCAATTGGCGGATCATCCAACGCCTGCGCGTCGCGCTGCAGCTTGCACTGTTACTATGGTTGCTGGATCTCTTGGCCTGGTTGTTCGCGATCACCCGAATCTAGGGCTTGTGCGCCGGCGGGCGTCGTCCGGCTCTCAGTCTTCAGAAAAGCTTCTATCTGACTGAAAACGTTGACGAACATGGCTTGCGTCAGTACGCCCGTATTGGTGTTGTAGCGCGAGCAATGATAGCTGGAAAACAGCGCGATGCCATTGGCCTGCTGCTGCCCACCATGCTGGAACGGATAGGCGGCGACGCGCTGGCCGAGCGCCCGCACGGTCGACTGGTGCGCGATCGAGCCCAGCGCCAGCACGGCGCGCAGGTTTGGAAATCGGGCGATCGTCGGTACCAGGAACGTCCGGCAGGTGGCTATCTCGGCACCAACCGGCTTGTTCTCCGGCGGCACGCAGCGCACCGCATTGGTAATCGCCGTACCGACAAGCTCCAGCCCGTCATCTGGTCGCGCTTTGAATTCGCCGCGCGCAAAGCCGTGCGCGATTAGCGTATTGTAGAGCAGATCACCGGCAAAATCGCCGGTGAAGGGGCGCCCCGTCCGGTTCGCGCCGCGCAGGCCAGGCGCCAGCCCGACGATCAGCAAGCGCACCGCATCCTCGCCTTCCGGCGGCAAAAAGGTCGGCACTGGCGCGTTGAACCAGGACGGCTCGCGCTGCCGCCACTCGGCGATGAAGTCGTGCAGCCGCGGACAAAGCGGGCAGTCGCGATCGGGTTCGGGAGAGGCGGCCAGGGGCGCGGTCAAGGCAACGACCGTCAATAGTCTTCCTCGTCGACTTCGGCCGGCTCGGACCGGCGTACCGGCCGCTCCGACGGATCGCGGCCGACTTCATTCTTGAGCGCCATCAAGTCGATGAAATGGTCGGCCTGGCGGCGCAGGTCATCGGAGATCATCGGCGGCTGCGATGCCATGGTCGAGACGATCGAGACCTTGCGCCCACGCCGCTGCAGCGCCTCGACCAGCGTGCGGAAATCGCCGTCACCTGAGAAGATGACATAATGGTCGACGACATCGGCGAGCTCGAGCGCATCGACGGTCAGCTCGATATCCATATTGCCCTTGATCTTGCGGCGGCCGGTCGAGTCGGTGAATTCCTTGGCTGGCTTGGTCACCACCTTGAAGCCGTTATAATCTAGCCAGTCGATCAGCGGCCGAATCGAGGAGTATTCCTGATCCTCGACCAGCGCGGTGTAGTAATAAGCGCGCAGCAGATAGCCGCGTTTCTGGAAGCTCGACAGAAGTTTGCGGTAGTCGATGTCAAAGCCCAGCGCGCGCGAGGTGGCGTAGAGATTGGCACCGTCGATAAAGAGAGCGATTTTTTCACGAGGATCGAACATGGAAAAATGTCCTTTTTCGAAATAAGCGGTCGTCTAAATGCGTGGCGACTATCGGCCGGTCTGATAATAGACCTGTTGGCCTTCATCGTTCGAGATAACGCCAGTTTTACGGCAATCCAAGGCACCATCCGGCACCGCAAGCAATTGTGATCGGCGCTGCGTCGTCGCAGGCGGCCCGCGTCAGAGCTGCGCACCGCCATAAAAGCTTGTATTTTGGCGGCGTTCGGGTTATGGACCGCGCCTGTTTTCCATCAAATCCAGGCATGAAAGGGGCAACTCATGGCCCGCGTAACCGTTGAAGATTGCATCGACAAGGTCGACAACCGCTTCGAGCTGGTGCTCCTGGCGGGCCACCGCGCCCGTCAAATCAGCCAGGGCGCGCAGATTACCGTACCTCGCGACAACGACAAGAATCCGGTCGTTGCGCTCCGCGAAATCGCCGACGAGACGCTATCGCCGGACGACCTCAAGGAAGATCTCATCCATTCGCTGCAGAAGCATGTCGAGGTCGACGAGCCGGAAGCCGATGGCGAGGCGATTGCCGACCAGACCGGCAGCACTGTTGCGGCCACCGATGCCGACGACGCCGAGGACAACGTCACCTTCGATCGCATGACCGAAGAAGACCTGTTGGCCGGCATCGAAGGGCTGGTACCGCCGGAAAAAAGCGACGATTATTGATCTTAGCAACAACTGCCGACACTTTCGCGTCGGCAGTTTCGTGGCTATCTATGACATGCGCCGTACGCCAGTGCGGCGCATGATTCATTTCAGCATTGCGAGATCCCGCCATGATGCGTCAGTATGAGCTTGTCGAGCGCGTCCAGCGCTACAAGCCTGACGTCAACGAGGCGCTGCTCAACAAGGCCTATGTCTACGCCATGCAGAAGCATGGCCACCAGAAGCGCGCCTCCGGCGATCCCTATTTCTCGCATCCGCTCGAAGTCGCCGCCATCCTCACCGAAATGCACATGGACGAGGCGACGATTGCCGTTGCCTTGCTGCACGACACGATCGAGGACACCACGGCGACCAGGGCCGAGATCGACGAATTGTTCGGTCCGGAAATGGGCAAGCTGGTCGAAGGACTGACCAAGCTGAAGAAGCTCGACCTCGTCTCGAAGAAGGCCGAGCAGGCGGAGAACCTGCGCAAGCTGTTGCTGGCGATCTCGGAAGACGTGCGCGTGCTTCTGGTCAAGCTCGCCGACCGCCTGCACAATATGCGCACCCTCGACCATGTGCCGGAAGCCAAGCGCCTGCGCATTGCCGAAGAGACGATGGACATCTACGCGCCGCTGGCCGGCCGCATGGGCATGCAAGGCATGCGCGAGGAGTTGGAGGAGATCGCCTTCCGCTTCATCAATCCCGAAGCCTACCGCGCCGTCACCGCGCGCCTCGTCGAAATCTTCGAGCGCAACAAGGGCGTGCTGTCCGAGATCGAGAAGGCGCTGTCCACGCTGTTCGACAAATATTCGATCAAGGCCGAGGTCAAGAGCCGGCAGAAGAAGCCGTGGTCGGTATTCCGCAAGATGGAAGCCAAGGCGCTGTCGTTCGAACAGCTGTCCGACATTTTCGGCTTCCGCGTCGTTGTCGAGACGGTCGAGGACTGCTACCGCGCGCTCGGCGCCATCCACACCACCTGGTCGATGGTGCCCGGACGCTTCAAGGACTATATCTCGACACCGAAGCAGAACGACTACCGCTCGATCCACACCACCATCGTCGGCCCGTCGCGCCAGCGCGTCGAATTGCAGATCCGCACCTACCAGATGAACAAGATCGCCGAATACGGCGTCGCCGCTCATTCGATCTATAAAGATACCGGCGGCAAGATGAATGGTGCCGCCCATGCGATCTCGAAGGAGACCAATGCCTATGCCTGGCTGCGGCGCACCATCGAGCAGCTTGCCGAAGGCGACAATCCCGAGGACTTTCTCGAAAACACCAAGCTGGAACTGTTCCAGGACCAGGTGTTCTGCTTTACGCCGAAAGGCATGCTGATCGCGCTGCCGCGCGGCGCCACGCCGATCGACTTTGCCTATGCCGTCCACACCGATGTCGGCGACACTTGCGTCGGCGCCAAGGTCAATGGCCGCATCATGCCGTTGATGACGGAGCTGAAGAACGGCGACGAGGTCGAGATCATCCGCTCGAAGGCGCAGGTGCCGCCGGCGGCGTGGGAATCGGTGGTCGTTACCGGCAAGGCGCGCTCGGCCATCCGCCGTGCCACCAAGAACGCTATCCGCAAGCAATATTCGGGTCTCGGTATCCGCATTCTTGAGCGCGCCTTCGAACGGTCCGGCAAGACCTTCACCAAGGAAAACCTGAAGCCGGTGCTGCACCGGCTGGCGCGCAAGGACATAGAGGATGTACTGGCCTCGGTCGGCCGTGGCGAACTTGCCTCCAGCGACGTCATGAAGGCGGTATTTCCTGACTACAAGGACGAGCGCGTCACGCTGGTCGCGCCCAAGCAGCGCGAGGAGGGCTGGTCGAAGATCCGCAACGCCGCCGGCATGCTGTTCCAGATTCCGGGCCGCGCCGCACGCAAGGACAAGAACCAGCCGCGTGACGATGCGGTGCCGATCCGCGGTGTGCGCGGCGATCTGCCGGTGCGCTTCGCGCCGGAGGGGGCGGTGCCCGGCGACCGCATCGTCGGCATCGTGCAGCCGGGAACCGGCATCACCATCTATCCGATCCAGTCGCCGGCGTTGCAGGCCTTTGACGACCAGCCCGAGCGCTGGATCGACGTGCGCTGGGATATTGACGAGCGCACCAAGGAGCGGTTCCCGGCGCGTGTCTCGGTCACCGCCATCAACGCACCGGGTTCGCTGGCCGACATTGCGCAGGTCGTCGCATCCAACGATGCCAACATCCACACTTTATCGATGGTGCGCACCGCGCCCGATTTCACCGAAATGCTGATCGATCTCGAAGTGTGGGATCTTAAGCACTTGAACCGGCTGCTGTCGCAGCTAAAGGACAATTCGAGCGTCAGCGACGCGCGACGCGTGAATGGGTGAATAGTGAATAGTGAATAGTGAATAGTGAATAGTGAATAGTGAAAGAGGGTGCTCTCACTACTCACTACTATTCACCATTCACTATTCACCATGACATGGAGCGAACGATGAATACCGACGAAGTGCTGGGCATTTTCCGCGAGGCCGGCGCCGTTCTCGAAGGGCATTTTATCCTGACGTCCGGCCTGCGCAGCCCGGTCTTTTTGCAAAAGGCGCGCGTTTTCATGCATGCCGACAAGACCGAGCGCTTGTGCAAGGCGCTGGCCGAAAAGATCCGCGCTGGCGTTCCCGGCAGGATCGACTATGTCGTCGGCCCAGCGATCGGCGGGCTGATCCCGGCCTATGAGACCTCGCGCCATCTTGGTGCGCCGGCGATCTGGGTCGAGCGGGAAGGGGGCGAATTCAGGCTCCGTCGTTTCGAAATCGCCAAGGGGTCGCGCGTTGTCATTGTCGAGGACATCGTCACCACCGGCCTGTCGATCCGCGAGACCATCGACTGCCTGCGCGGCCTTGGCGCCGAAGTCGTTGCCGCTGCATGCATTATCGACCGCTCGGCCGGCAAGACCGATGTCGGCGTGCCGCTGATCGCGCTCGCCGAATACGAGGTTCCGGCCTATCCGGCCGACAGGCTGCCGCCCGAGCTTGCCGCCATACCGGCGATCAAGCCGGGCAGCCGCAATTTATAACGGAGCCGCCGCCGTGATCACCGGCATCGATCATTTCGTGCTGACAGTTCGTTCGGTAGACGATAGCTGCGCCTTCTATCAGCGCGTGCTTGGCTTCAAGCGCCTCGACGAGCCGGACCGACCAACGGCGCTGCTGTTTGGAACGCAAAAGATCAATGTGCATGAGGTCGGGCGCACCTTCGAGCCGAAGGCCAAGGCGCCGACTCCCGGCTCTGGGGATTTCTGTCTCGTTGCCGCCCGGCCGCTCACCGAAATATGCGCCAGCCTCGCGGCCAACGGCGTAGCCATAGAGGTCGGCCCGGTCGAGCGTATCGGCGCCCGTGGCCCGATGATGTCGGTCTATTTCCGTGACCCGGACGGCAACCTCGTCGAGGTCAGCGAGTATCGTTCCTGAGTGGCGCTCCTCAAATTCGCCGCGATCATGCCCTGTTCAGAATGGCGATACCCAAGGCTGCCGCAAGTGGCGACCGAGCGGATGCCGTCGGCCTCGTTGTTCTTCGGCTAGCACATCGCTATATCAAAGTCGTAGTTGCCTTTCGGTGACCGCAAAGCGCAGCATAGGGCTGTCGCGCCCCGGCTGGGAAAAGCCGGCGCGAAGCCATTGATGGAACTAGGAACAGGAACAGAGTGCTTTTTCGACGGCGCAAGCCTGATGGTTTTTTCGAGCGGGTGCGTACTTATTTGTGGCCGCGCCGCTCGTTCTCGCGCTCGCTGCGGTATTTTTCCAAGCGCATCCTGCGGCTTAGGGCCACGCCGCATGCCGTGGCCGCCGGTGTTGCGGCGGGCGTATTCGCGTCGTTTTTCCCGCTTGGCTTCCACTTCATCATTGCCGCCATGCTGTGCTGGCTGATCGCCGGCAATCTGGTGGCGGCAGCACTCGGCACGGTCTTCGGCAATCCCCTGACCTTTCCGCTGCTATGGGCCGCCTCCTGGGAGGTCGGCAAGCTGATCCTGCATGAACACCTGCCGGCGCATGGCCCACCCGCGCATCTCGGCGACATGCTGCATAATCTTTCCTTTGCGCAGTTGTGGGGACCGGTGCTTAAGCCGATGACCATTGGCGCAATACCGCTTGGCTTGGTTTTCGGCCTGCTGTTTTACGGCATTACCCGCTGGGGTATGGTCACTTTCCACGAGCAGCGCCGCAAGCGTCTGGCCGAAAGAGCCGCAAAGACCGGAAAAACCGGGCCGGAAGTTCCCGCCGAATGATTATCGGTATCGGCAGCGACCTCATCGACATCAGACGCATTGAGAAGTCGCTGGAACGTCATGGCCAGCGCTTCATCCAACGCATCTACACCGAGATCGAACAGGCGCGCTCCGAAAACCGCGCGGCGCGTGCGGCCTCCTATGCCAAGCGTTTCGCTGCCAAGGAGGCCTGCGCCAAGGCATTGGGCACCGGTCTGGCGCAGGGTGTGTTCTGGCGCGACATGGGCGTCGTCAACCTGGCCAGCGGCAAGCCGACCATGGCGCTGACCAACGGGGCGGCAGCGCGGCTGGACGAAATCCTGCCTGAAGGGCACCGCGCCGTGATCCACCTCACCATCACCGATGATTTTCCGCTCGCTCAAGCCTTTGTGATCATTGAAGCGTTGCCGGTCGAAGAAGCGCCACATTGATTGCATCTGACGACCGGCATGACGTTGCCCAGCGCGCGCCGAGACTCTATACCATCCAACGCACAATCGAGGACGACATGAGCGTGGCTGAAAAAACCCAGAAGAAATCCGGCGGACTTGGCGAAACCGTCAGCGTCATCGTCCAGGCCCTGCTGCTTGCGCTGGTCATCCGCACGCTCCTGTTCCAGCCGTTCTCGATCCCGTCCGGTTCGATGCGGCCGACTTTGCTCGAAGGCGACTATCTCTTCGTCACCAAATGGTCTTACGGCTTCTCCCGCTACTCGCTGCCGTTCGGGCCGAACATCTTTTCGGGCCGCATCTGGGGCTCCGAGCCGAAGCGCGGCGACGTGGTGGTGTTCAAGTTTCCGCCGGACCCTTCCGTCGACTACATCAAGCGCGTCGTCGGCCTGCCGGGCGACAAGATCCAGGTCAAGGATGGCCAGCTCTTCATCAACGACGTCGCTGTGCCACGCGTCAAGGTCGGGCAGATCGACAACCACGACATCACCGAGGAGAACGGGCCGGTCGATGTCTATCGCGAGACGCTGCCGAACGGCGTCACCTACGACACGCTCGACCTGACACAGGCTTCGATCGGCGACAACACCAAAGAGTTCAAGGTGCCGCCCGGTCACTATTTCATGATGGGCGACAATCGCGACAACTCGTCCGACAGCCGCTTCACCGTCGGCTTCGTGCCGGAAGAGAATTTGGTCGGCCGCGCCAACCTCATCTTCTTCTCGATCGGCGGCAGCGCCAGCCCGCTCGAAATCTGGAAATGGCCGTCGCAGATGCGCGCCTCGCGCCTGTTCCATTTCGTCAATTAGGACCATGGCGGCGACAAAACGGCTGACCGCTGATGCGCTCGCCGAGGCGCTCAAGGAGC
Organism: Mesorhizobium sp. M0923; assembly: GCF_040319365.1. Taxonomy (NCBI): domain Bacteria; kingdom Pseudomonadati; phylum Pseudomonadota; class Alphaproteobacteria; order Hyphomicrobiales; family Phyllobacteriaceae; genus Mesorhizobium; species Mesorhizobium sp. M0923. The sequence continues at coordinate 16,706 of NZ_JAMYNW010000022.1, forward strand.
GCACCGGCCACAGTTTTGGCGACCACCAACGCCTGCAGCGGGCGCTGACCCATGCCAGCGCTCGCGGCAGTCATGCCGGCATCGACTACGAACGCTTCGAATTCCTGGGCGACCGCGTTCTCGGCCTTGTCGTTGCCGATATGCTGCTGGCGGCATTTCCCGACGCTGCCGAGGGTGAGCTGTCGCTCAGATTGAACGCCCTGGTCAACGCCGAGGCCCTGGCGGAAATCGCCGAGGAGATCGGCCTGCCGGAACTCATTCGCGCCGGTTCGGACGTACGCGGCCTCGATGGGCGCAAGCGCGTCAATCTGCGCGCCGACGCACTGGAATCGCTCATCGCCGTGCTCTATCTCGACGGCGGGTTGGAAGCGGCCCGTGCCTTCATCCACAGGTACTGGCAACCGCGCTCACAAGCCATCGACGCCGCCCGCCGCGATGCGAAGACCGAACTTCAGGAATGGGCGCATCAGGCGGCAGGCGCGGTGCCGGTTTACATAATCGACAGCCGCGAGGGACCGGACCACGATCCGCTGTTCACCGTCAGCGTCAAGGTCGGCGCCTATCCGCCAGCGACCGGCAGCGGGCGCTCCAAGCGCGAGGCAGAGCAGGCGGCAGCCGCGGCACTTCTGCAGCGGGAAGGCGTCTGGCTCAATCAAGGGAGTGCCGCATGACCGCCACCGAAGCTCCGGCAACAGAAGCTCCCGCTACCCGCTCCGGCTTCGTCGCGCTGATCGGCGCGCCCAATGCCGGGAAATCGACGCTGGTCAACCAATTGGTCGGCGCCAAGGTATCGATCGTGACGCACAAGGTGCAGACCACGCGCGCCATCGTGCGCGGCATTGCCACCCACAACAACGCGCAGATCGTCTTCGTCGACACGCCGGGCATATTCAAGCCGAAGCGCCGGCTGGACACCGCGATGGTGACCACAGCCTGGGGCGGTGCCAAGGACGCCGATATCGTGCTGCTCTTGATCGATGCCGAGCGCGGCATCCGGGGCGATGCCGACGCCATCCTCGAGCGGCTGAAGGATGTCCGGCAGCCGATGGTGTTGATCCTCAACAAGGTCGATCGGGTCAAGCACGAGACGTTGCTGGCATTGTCGGCGGCAGCCAACGAAAGGGTGCCGTTCAAGCGCACCTTCATGGTTTCGGCGCTGACCGGGTCCGGCTGCAAGGACCTGCTCGACTATCTCGCCGAGACGTTGCCGGCCGGACCTTGGTACTACCCGGAAGACCAGATCTCTGACCTGCCGATGCGCCAACTCGCGGCCGAGATCACCCGCGAAAAGCTCTATCTCAGGCTGCATCAGGAACTGCCCTATTCCTCCCACATCGAGACCGAGAAATGGGAAGAGAAGAAGGACGGCTCGGTGCGCATCGACCAGACCATCTATGTCGAGCGCGACAGCCAGAAGAAGATCGTGCTCGGTCATAAGGGCGAGACGATCCGCGCCATCGGCCAGGCCGCGCGCATGGAAATATCAGGCATACTCGAGCAGAAGGTGCACCTCTTCCTGTTCGTCAAAGTGCGCGAGAACTGGGGCGACGATCCCGAGCGCTACCGTGAAATGGGGCTCGAATTTCCGCACTGAGCCTGTTTGGGCGATCCGCCGAGCGGCCTGTTGGCCGCCGCCTCAGGATTACCCAAGTGCCAGCGACACGCCGTCGGCAAGATGTTCGGCATCGGAGGCGTTTTCGAAGGGGATGCCCGTTCTTGCATAGTCGAGCGGCGAGAGATTGGAGCCGTCGGCGCTGATCAGCGCAGCCTGGCGCCTTGCCGCCTGCATCTCGCCCAGCTGAGCGTAACAGGCGGCAAGCCGGGTGCGGATCCATGGCCTCGGTCGCGTCGCCAGCTCCAGCGCCTCGGCAGCCGTGCGGTATTCGCCCAGCATGTATAGCGCGAGCGCGCGATCGTACTGATACCAATGAGGGTCCAGCGGGTTGATGCGGATGGCGCGTGCCAGCCAGGCGAGCGCGTCGAGCGGCCGGCAGCGCATCGTCAACAGATGCCCCATCTGCTCGATACAGTCCGCGTCGCCCGGATTGAGCTCGAGCGCGATGCGCAAGTGATGCTCGGCCGCCTCGTGCTCACGCATATTGAGCCGTACCAGCGACTGGATGCGGTGTGCCGTTGCCTGGTCCGGCGACAATGCGATGCCCCGGTCGGCCAGGTCGCGGGCCTTCGTCAGAACGGCGTCGCTGGTGGGTCCGAATTCGCTGTTAAGCACATGCGACAGCGCCAGATAGGTGTAAGCGAGGCCATAGGCCGGGTCTCTGACGATCGCCGCTTCGAAAAACGCTGCCGCTTCTTTCAGTTCGCTTTGCGCCGGATCGCGCAGCAAAGCGACGCCGCGCAGCACCAGTTCATGGGCGGCGAGGCTGGCTACCGGCTGCCGCGAGGCACGTTGCAGGCCGGCATTGTTCACCCGAACCACCAGCCGGCCGACGATCTTTTCGACGATCTCCTGCTGGATGGCGGACAGCCCGGCGTAATCGGCCTGGTAGCGATCCCCCCAGAGCTGGGAAGCGCTGGCTGCGTCAACGAGATTGACCGCACAGACGATGCTGTCTGCGTGCCGGCGCACCGAACCCTCGATGAGATAATCGGCGCCGATGCGCGAACGCACGACAGGCCATTCACTGGGCGAATATGAGGCAAACGAGAAGCTCGAATTGCGCGCCAGGACCGTCAGCGTGTCGAAGCGGGCGAGGCCGTTGATAATGTCTTCGGCAATACCGTCGACGATCGCTTCGTCGGCCGGATCGGCGCTGTCATTGCGGAACCTGAGCACCGCCACGATCGGCTGTGCGCCGGGTTCGGGCACCGGTTCGATTTCAGGGATCAGCATGTAGCCGCGCTTCGATACGGTCCGTATAGTTTCCTCGCCGAGCACCTTGCGGATCTCGCGAATCGACTGCGTCAGCGAATCCTCGGTGACGAAAACACCCGGCCAGACCGCATCCATCAGTTCCGACTTCGGCACCACACGGCCGATATGGCGGGCGAGATGCGTCAGCAATGCGTAGGCTTTCGGCCGCAGGAAGGCCGGCTGTTCGGCCCGGCCGAGCGTACCTTTGCCCAGATCGAGCGTGAAACCGCCAAACTGAAAAACCTGGTCAGTGGCCGAACCCGCCATCGAGACGGCCCGCTCCCTGAAGCCGTGCCTTTATTGGCCTACGGCTGGAGGGCTGGGTCAAGGTCTGTCGCCGCCGAAAGCGGCTTTTGATTTGGGCGCCGCAAATTAGACGGTGCCAGCGAGGGTGGGCTGCGTTGCCGACCTGCGGACGAAGCTTTCGGTACCGTAGAAGACAACGATGGCGACGGCAGCCACCGCCCAGATCGCAACACCGATCCATTGCTGCTGCACATGGTCGGCGTCGATGAACACCTTGCCCAGGAAGCGCACGCTGTTCTGATGGGTGACATGCATGAGAATGGCGAGAAGCACACTGCCGGTGTTCTGATAGAGCCAGGTGAACACCACTGCCGCCAGCACGACGTTGATCGTGCCGTAGACGCTGAGATCGCCGACCAGGCCGAGCGGAAAATGCCAGATTGCCCAGATCGCGCCGAGGATCAGGCTTCCGGCCAGCGCTGAATGGCTGGCCATCAGCCGCGGTGTCGCAAAGCCGCGCCATCCCGGCTCTTCGCCAAGCGGGCCGCTGAAGACCGCATACAGCGCGATGATCGGCAGTATCTCAGTGACAGCAGGAATGTTGCTCCAGACCGGCGTCGCCGAGCCGAACAGCGAATTGACCAGGATCGAGGCAAGCTGCGTGCCGAATGGCAGGCCGAATGCCACCAGATACCACAGCGGAGATACCCGCCACTTCACCACGGAAGCGAGAATGGCCTTGACCGAAGCCCAGCCTCCGGAAAGGGCTGCGACAACGAATCCGGAGACCATCGGGCCGAAGGTAAACCAGGGAATGCTATCGCCATTCGACAGGTAGAACGGGATGAAGGCAAACCAGCTCAGGGCAAGCGCCAACGAAAAGAAGGCAGCCAACTGATGCTGCCGCACCAGGTGCAGGAACGAAGTCATGTCAGTCCTCTCACGGGCAGATGACAATGAGAGGTCGCCGGGCTGCCCAATCGGTCGACTTGCATTTTTTACAGCCGGCCGAATCATTCCGGGAGGCTATGCGTGGACCACGTCGGTCGACCCGTTTCTTATTGGCACCGGCGCGACCCGAAATCCTGAGCGGGTTCTGAGAAATTTCCGATATTTCATGCAAAATCGGTCAGTTAGATCGGCTGGAGCACCTGCCGACACTGCGACCGTGCGTGGTTCCCGTTTGTCGTCTCTCCGTCATACACCCTGCCTATAGGCTGTGCGAAAGACCCGCTTCCGAGCAAACCGGAACAGGCGGGCAAACAGCCAGATTAGGACATGACCGGGACTTGGAATCGCATCGACCCCATCCGTCAGATCGAGTTTGCAAACGCCGTCGCTGTTGAGATCGAGCGCGTGCTGGCGCGGCAAGGCAAGGTGACGAACAGCGATGCGGTCGTCGCAGCGGGCAGGGTCGCCGGGGCCGTTGCCGCCGCCGTCGCCCTGCTTGCGCCGACCGACATCAGGGCGATCGACACCATGCAGGAAAGATTGCCCGGCATGGCGTCGCGGTTCGTGCGGATATTGGCGGCCGAAGCGACGGAACGCCGTACCCGGACGCCTCTGTCGACGGCGCACGAAGGCCAAGGGGCAGACATCCAACCCCTGGCCGGAACGGGCGACCTCGACGCGATGCGGGTCGAGGACTGGGCCGGTCGGGTCGCCGGGTCGACCTTCCTGCAGGAAAATCTCGGCATATCGCGCTCGACCCTGCATCGCTGGCAGCGGAGCGGCACGGTCGTTGCGTTGCGCACCGGTGGCCGCAAACATGTATTTCCTCTGGCGCAGTTCGTCGACGGCAGGCCGGCTCCGGGTATCAACGAAGTGTTATCCGCGATGCCCGATCCGCGGCGTGCCTGGTCGTGGCTGGTCGGCCCCGCGCCGGGCCTTGCCGGACGTATTCCCATTGAAATGCTCAAACAGGATCTGGTGGCGGAAGTCGTTCTTGCCGCACAGAACGCAGCGATGGCGAAGTTGGCTTGATTTTCGCCGCCAACGTTAGAAGTCTATTCCAAAAAATAACACGTAAAAGGAATGTCAACCGGACTATGACCGGTTTGCCGGCTAATGGAATAAGTATAGTTTCGTACAATTGTGACAATGTCTCGTTTGTGCCGGGAGCAAACGTGAAGAAAATATGAAGTGATATTTGTGCAACATGGATTTCTTCTGTTATACAAACATTGATTATTTTTGGAATCGTCATTGAGACTGGAATGCGGATGAGTATGTTCGCCGCCTGAAGAGGGGGTGCGGTGCGCGCCTTTTTCGACGTGGGTGAGGCGTTCAGCCGTTCAACCCATGAATCCAAAGCCATTTTTAACTTTGACTGGAGAGGTCAGAAAATGAATATCAAGAGCCTTCTTCTCGGCTCAGCCGCGGCATTCGTCGCGGTCTCCGGCGCGCGCGCCGCCGACGCTGTTGTGGTCGCCGAGCCGGAACCCGCTGAATACGTCAAGATCTGCGACGTCTACGGCGCCGGCTACTTCTATATCCCCGGCACCGAAACCTGCCTGCGCATCGGCGGCTATGTCCGCTATGACGCCAGCTTCGGCGACGGTGGCCGCGTTTTCGACGGCGCGACGACCCACGACCTTATGGACGGTGACGAACAGCAGACCTGGAACAAGAATGCCCGCTTCAATTTGAAGACGTGGACCGGCCAGGAAACCGAGCTCGGCACGTTGAAGACCTACACCGAGACCCGTTTCAACTTCGGCAATACCAAACACACCGTGAGCGGTGTTGATTTCAGCGTGCAGGACAACAAGGCGGTTACCCTGAACTTCGCCTGGATCCAGCTTGGAGGTTTCCGCGTCGGCAAGGATGAAACTGTCTATGATTCGTTCATCGGCTACGCCGGCAACGTCGTCCAGGACACCATCATCCCGTACGGCACCAAGGACACCAACCTGATCAGTTACTATTTCGACGGCGGTAACGGCTTTACGGCAGTCGCCTCGGTCGAAACAGGCTCCGGCGCTGACCAGTCGATCGACAGCTACGTTCCGTTTGTCGTCGGCGGCGTGAAATACAAGGGTGACTGGGGTGCGATCACCGCCGTCGGCGCCTATAACAGCACGTCGGAAGAATGGGCCGGCAAAGCTCGCCTCGACGTCAAGCCGATTACTGACCTGACCCTGTTCGTGATGGCGGGCTACGGCAGCGACGACAACGTCGCAAAGAACTTCTACAAGCCGTGGACTGGCAACTTTGCCGTCTGGGGCGGCGGCAGCTATGCCGTCAACAAGAAGACCTCTTTGAACGCCCAGGTCTCCTATACCGACGACAAAGACTTCGCCGTTGCGGCCAACGTCGCCTACACCATCGTTCCTGGTTACACGATCACCGCCGAAGTCGATTATTACGACAATTTCGATGCCGACGATGCCGACGCAATCGGCGGCATCTTCCGCTTCCAGCGCTCGTTCTGATCAAACGACGATCTCGCAAAAACGGCCCGTAGCGATACGCTACGGGCCGTTTTGGTTTGGCGGCGGATAAGTCGCTCATCTTGATTTCGCCATCGAACCGGTGACAAGCTCTGGTCATGGAATGGCGCGACGAGGGAATCATTCTCGGCACCCGCAAGCATGGCGAAACCAGCGCCATTCTCGAGGTGATGACACGTGCGCATGGCCGCCATCTCGGTCTCGTGCGCGGCGGCCGTTCGCGCAAGCAGCAGCCGGTCTTGCAGCCCGGCAACCGCGTCGACCTGTTGTGGCGGGCGCGGCTCGACGAACATCTCGGCACCTTCCAGGCCGAGGCCATCGAAATGAACGCCGCCCGGCTGATGGACAGCGCCGTTGCCGTTTACGGCTTGCAGACGATGGCCGCGCATTTGCGTCTTCTGCCCGAGCGCGATGCCCATCGCGGTCTCTATGAGACGCTCGCGGTCATGATCGCCCATCTCGACGATGCCGATGCCGCCGGCGAGCTGGTGGCCCGCTTCGAGCTGCTGGTTCTCGACGAACTCGGTTTCGGCCTCGATCTCAGCCAGTGTGCGGCGACCGGCACCAGGCAGGATCTTGCCTACGTCTCGCCGAAATCCGGCCGCGCCGTGTCGCGGGCGGCGGGCGCGCCGTGGCGCGACAAGATGCTGGCGCTGCCTGCCTTCCTGCAGCGCGGTTCGGGCCTGCGCGCCGATCCGGCGGCGATCGACGACGCCTTCCGGTTGACCGGCTTCTTTTTGACCCGCCATGTCTACGAGCCGCGCGGTATCGAACCACCCGGCGCCCGCGCCGGCTTCCTCGCCGCCTTGCGCAAGCATTATGCGGGCGGCAAGGCAATCGCCGGGGAAACCGCCGTCGGCGAAGCCATCAGGTGAGCGAAGTGGAACTCTACCCCGGCCGGGTTTCGCCGCTTGGCCTCGACATTATTTGACGCGGCCGATCACACCAGGGACCGGCGAGGTGGTGTGCGAGGGCAAAGTGGTGCACAAGGGCCGCACGCTGGCGGTTTCGGAAGCGGCGCTGAAGGATGCCAATGGCAAGCTGCTGGCTTTCGGCACCGAAACGTGCTCGATCTTTCCGGCGGCCAATCTGGCGGCACGTTGAATGGACCGGCCGTCTGGCCGCCGCATTTGAATGTCACTGAACATTGAATGTCAGTGACGACTGGCCTGGTTTGGGGGAACCGCCATGTTTGAAAGCCTGATTGGCCTCGTCGCCATCATCGCGCTGTTCGTCATCATTTCACGCCAGCAGCGCCGTATCGGCCTGATCGAGCGCGAGCTTGGCGCGTTGCGCAGCCTCGTGCTTTCGGGCGCGCCTGTCCTGCCGCCGCAAGCCAAGGAACCGGCTGCAAACGACAGCAAACCGGCGGATAGCGCAATCCCGCCGGCGGCGGCAGCCGACATGGCCGCATCGCCAGGGGCCGAGACCGCAGCGGTCGCATCAGCTGCAGAGGCAGAAGCCGATACCGCGGCGCCGTCCGCACCGGAGCCGGCGCAACCGGCGGCAGCGGCGAAAGCCGCCCGCCAATCCGACGTCGAAACGGCGCTCGGTACCCGCTGGGCGGTCTGGGTCGGCGGCATCGCGCTGGCGCTGGGCGGCCTGTTCCTGATCCGCTACACGATCGAGGCCGGCATTTTCGGGCCAGGCGTGCGGCTTTTCATGGCGGCGGCACTTGGGCTGGCGCTGGTCGGCGGCGGCGAGTTCATCCGGCGCACCGGCTTCAGGGTGCCGGTGCAAGGTGCCGCCGGTGCCTATATCCCGGCGATCCTGACAGCGGCCGGCGCCTTCATCCTGTTCGGCACGGTCTACGCCGCGTACAGCATTTACGGTTTCATCGGCCCGGCGCTCGCTTTCACGCTGCTCGGCGCCATCGGCGTGGCGACGATCGCGGCAAGCCTGGTCCACGGTCAGGCGCTGGCCGGCGTCGGCCTGCTCGGCGCCATGGTGACGCCGCTACTCGTCGCCTCGCAGGCGCCCAATCCGTGGGCGCTGTTTGGCTATCTGGCGATCGTGCTCGCCGCCACCGGCGTCATTGCCCGCATCCGCGACTGGAGGCTCTTGATGGCCGCAGCCTTCGTCGCCACGGGCATCTGGACCATCTTCTACATGACCGAAGCGCCGGGGACGAACCTTTCCGTCATCCTCTTTATCGACGTGGTGACACTGGCCGTGCTCGCCTTCGTTTGGCTTGGCCGTCGCAGCGAAGCGGTCGCCGACACCGGCTTCGACTGGCCGTCGATCGCGCCGGGGTTCTTCGTCGCTCTTTCAGCGCTGGCCCTGTTCGTCGATCCGGTCTTTGCCGCCGCCGGCGATGCCTTGCAGGGAGCAGCCCTTATCGTAGCCCTGGTGGCGATAGCGCTCTACCGGCCGCGAGCGCTTGCACTGCTGCACGCCGCCGGGCTGGCGACGGTGCTGGTCTATCTCGGCATCATTCCGCCGACCACGGTCGCCGCCGATTTTTCGGGCGGCGCTCTCGGTGTCGATGGCGTGCCGGTTGTGGGGTCTGATGCCTTGATGCTCAGGATCGGCATCGCGCTGGGCCTGGTCTTCATCGGCGCCGGCTTTTGGGCAGCGCGCCGTTTTGCGGCTCCTGGCTGGCTGCGCGCCGCCACATGGGCGGCCTGGAGCGCTGTCGCGCCACTGGTCATCCTGCTGGCGCTCTGGTTCACCTTCGGCAATCTCGACCGTGACCTTGCTTATGCGGCCGCAGCGGCCGTTTTGGTCGGGATCTTCGTCGCCGGCGGCGAATGGATAGCGCGCGGCGAAGCGCCGCCGCTGACCGGCGGCGCTGCCGTCTCCTTCGCGCTCGCCGGCGCGGCGATCGCCGGCCTGCTGATGCTGCACATGGCCTTTGGCTCCGGCTGGACAACCGTCCTGCTCGGAGCAGCCGCCGTTGTGCCGGCACTGGCGACGCGCTGGCGTAGCTATCCGGTGCTTGGCTGGATTTCGGTCGGTGCGGTGATCGCAGTGCTCGGCCGTGCCGCCTTCGACCCGACCATCGTCGGTGCCGAGTTCCTGTCGAAAACACCCGTGTTCAACTGGCTGCTGCTCGGATATGGCGTGCCGGCGCTCGCCTTCGGCTTTGCCGCCTGGCAACTCGCCCGCACAACCAATGGCCGGCCGCGCCTCGCCATGGAGGCCGGCGCCGCGCTGTTTGCTCTGCTCGCCGTTGCCATGCTGGTGCGTCATGCCATGCATGGTGGCGTCATCGACAGCGGCTCGATGACACTTGCCGAACAGGCGATTTATACGCTGATTGCCATCGGCGCCGGTGCAATCCTGGTCGCCATCGACATGCGCTCGCCAAGCTCTGTGCTGCGTTACGGCTCGATGGCTGCCGGGGTGCTCTCGGTCGCCTTCATCGTCATCCGGCATTTTGTGGTGCTGAACCCGCTGCTGACGGATGAATCGACCGGCGGCATTCCGGTGTTCAACCTTCTGTTCCTGGCCTATCTGTTGCCGGCAGTCGCGACAGGCGCACTGGCGCTCTATACCCGCGACAAGCGGCCGAAATGGTATGCGGCCATGCTTGCGGTTGTGGCGGCGGTGCTCGCCTTCGTCTATGCCACGCTGTCGGTCAGGAGGCTGTTCAAGGGCGAGTTCATCGGCCTGTGGAGCGGCCTCGGTCAGCTCGAGACCTATACCTATTCGGCGCTCTGGTTGGCCATCGGCGTGGTGCTGCTCACCGCCGGTGTCTGGCTGAAGTCGCAGGTGCTGCGCATAGCGTCTGCGGCGCTGATCGCGGTCGCCGTGCTCAAGGTCTTCGTCTTCGATATGTCGGAGCTGGAAGGCGTGTTGCGGGCGCTGTCCTTCATCGGCCTCGGCGCGGTGCTCATCGGCATCGGCTTGTTTTATCAGCGGCTGCTGACAAGGGCGGCGAAAGAAAAGCTCGAGACGAGCAATAGCTGACGATTTCAATTTGGCCGGGAATAAAGCTGGCATCGGCAGCGTTATTCAGTTGCTTGGGTGACCGGGGCGGCGGACCGCTTCGCGCTGGCCGCTTGCGCCGCGCCGCAAAGGCGCGTTCAATCACCACGGACAGGGGCTCCAGAACCAGCGGTCATGGACGAAAAGAAGGCAGCAATCCTTGGTGAAATACCGCGTTTGCGCCGCTATGCACGCTCGCTGTTGCGCGACCGCGATTCCGCCGACGATCTCGTCCAGGATTGTCTCGAGCGGGCGCTTGTGCGGCTCGACAATTGGCAGACAGGAGAAAGCCCCAGGAGGTGGCTGTTTACGATCATGCATCATTTGTTCATCGACCAGATGCGCAAGGTGAACCGGCGCGGCGAGGCGGCGATGCTGCCGCTCGAGGCAAGCGAGGCGCAGGCAGCACCCGCCGAGCAGGTCGAGAGCATCGCCTCGCGCGAGATCGTCGACGCGCTGCAGGCGATCAGCCCTGACCGGCGCGCGGCACTTGTGATGGTCGCCATCGAAGGGTTTTCCTATGCCGAAGCCGCCAACATCCTTGGGGTTCCCGCCGGCACCTTGATGTCCCGCATCGCGCGCGGGCGTGAGGAACTGCGCGCGCTGCTGGATGATACCGCGCGCCGCCGCTCGATAAGGATCGTCGAGAAATGAGCCGGCGCGATTTCTCCGAACGCGACATCCACATGGCTCTCGATGGCGAGTTGCCGGGCGACGAGCGGACGGCCTATGAGGCATGGCTCGAGGCCAATGCCGAGATGAAGGCCAAGAGTGCACGCTACGCCGCCGACCGGGCAGCATTGCGCGCAGCCTTTAACGGCGTGCTGGACGAACCCGTACCGGTGCGGCTGAACAAGGTGGTGCTTGGCGAGGCGTCGGTGGTCAGAGCGGCGCCGTCGCGCTCGCGTTGGTGGCTTGCGGTCGCCGCTGCCGCCATGCTGGTGATTGGCGGTGCTGGCGGCTATCTTGCCGGCATCGGCGGCCTCGGCCTGGAAAATACGGCCGAGGACCAGCTTGCCGAAGAAGCGATCGCCGCCCACGTCATCTATGCCGCCGAAAAGCGGCATGCGGTGGAAGTGCCGGCAAGCGACAAGGATCATTTGCAGAGCTGGTTGTCGAACCAGGTGGGTTTGAAGCTCGTCGCGCCGGATCTGGCAGCGCAGGGATTCCAACTGGTCGGTGGCCGGCTGCTGCCTGCCGGCCAGGGCAAGGCCGCGATGCTGCTTTACGAGGACGACAAGGGCGCGCGCATTTCGCTCTTCGTCACCGCCGAATCGGCTGCCAAGGCCAAGGGCACCTATGGGTCGGAAGAAGATGGTCCTGCGGCTGTCTACTGGCTGGACAAGGGTTATGGCTGCGCCGTCGTCGGCTCGCTGCCGCGCGAGCGGCTGGCCGCGGTGGCCAAGAGCGCCTATGGCCAGCTTCTGGCGGCCTTGCAAAGCTGAGCAGGATCTCATTTTTCCGGAGCCGCGCCGATGCCGAAACACGGAGGTCGCTCAAAGCCTTTGCGCGACCTGCCTGCTGTCAAAACTGTCACAATTCGGCCCTAATCGAGGTGCGATAGCGCTTGCTTAATGCTGGCACTTCGGCTGGTGTGACCGATGTTTAGACTAGGGTCGTTTCCACAACCCAATCGAGGTTTTCTGAGCCCGCATGCCTGCCGAGATTCGCAAGGCCCGCGCGTCCGACGTCGATGACCTCGCCGCCATCGAAAAAGCTGTTTTCTCGAGCGACCGCATTTCTCGCCGTTCCTTTCGCCAACTGATCGAACGCGACACCGCCGAACTGCTGGTTGGCGAAAGCGATGGCCGCGTCGCCGGCTATGCAGTCGTGCTGTTTCGCAAGGGCAGCGGCGTCGCGCGGCTCTATTCGATCGCCGTCGGTCCATTTTTCGGCGGCCGTGGCGTTGGCCGCCTTCTGCTGGAAGAGGCCGAGACCGCTGCTTTCGAGCACGGCCGCATGATGCTTCGTTTGGAAGTCCGCGAGGACAACCCGCGCGCGATCCAGATCTACGAGCGGAGCGGCTACCGCAAGATCGGCCGCGAACCGGACTATTACGAGGATGGCGCCACGGCGCTGCGCTATGAAAAGACCTTGCGTGGCGACATTCCGGTCGCCACCGAAGTGCCGTTTTATCAGCAGACTTGCGAATTCACTTGCGGACCATGCTGCCTGATGATGGCGATGGCTTACTTCGGCCCCGGCTTCGTGCCGGACCCGGTGATGGAAATCCGGCTGTGGCGTGAGGCGACGACCGTTTTCATGATGTCCGGCCCCGGCGGCTGCGAGCCGTTCGGGCTGGCCGTCGCCGGCTATGAGAGCGGGCTTGCTGCTGAGATCTATGTGTCCTTCTATGGCGCGCTTTTCCTGCAATCGGTGCGCAGCGAAGACAAGCGCCGGGTGATGGAGCTGGCGCAGGTCGACTTTCGCCGCCGCGCGGAACTTTACGGCATCCCGGTGAATTACCGTTCATTCGGGCTTGACGACATTCGCACCGCGATCGCAGAGGGAAAACTGGTACTGGTCCTGATCAGCGGCTTCCTGATGTTCGGCAAAAAGGTTCCGCACTGGGTATTGGCCATCGGTGACGACGGCGATCACATCCTGATCCACGACCCTTGGGTCGAGGACGAGCGGCAGGAGACGATCCTCGATGCTGCCAACATTCCCGTGCCTTACGGCATCTTCATGAACATGGCGCAATTCGGCCGCGACGGATTGCGCGCCGCCATCACTCTCGGAAAGCGCGACAGCCAATGACCTGGGTCATCCTTACCGGCCGGCAGAACGATCTCGACCAAGTGGCGACGCCGCACAAGATCATCACCAATCGCGACTACCTTGCCCATCCGGCACTGTTTCGCGGGCAGCGGCCGAAGGTCATCAACCTGTCGAACAATTACGGCTACCAGAGCCGCGGCTATTACGCCTCGCTGCTCGCCGGTTCGCGCGGCCATAAGGTCATCCCGACGGTCGAAACGATGATCGACCTGTCGGAGCGCAAGCTCTATGAGCACGCGTTGCCGGAACTCGAACTCGCACTCAACAAGTGCCGCAAGGACCTGGGCGGCGCTTTCCCGCAGAAGGTCTGCATCTTCTTCGGCATCGGACCGTCCAGGATCTGGGACCGCTTCGCCAAACTGCTGTTCGACTGGTTCCGTGCCCCGGCGCTTGAGGTCCACATCAGGGACAGCGCCGAATGGGCCTCGATCCGCAAGATTGGCTTCCATCCCCTGGCCAGGATGACCGAGGACGAGGAAACGCACTTTCTCCAGTGCCTGGAGACCTACACCAACCGCGAGTGGCGTGACACCAAGGGCCGCACGCCGGCGCGCTACACTTTCGCCACGCTGGTCGATCCGCATGAGGAACTGCCGCCGTCGGAGATTTCGTCGCTGCGCCACTGGGCCAAGATCGCTGAAAAGATGGGCGTCGAAATCGAGCCGATCACCAAGCGGGATCTGGCCAAGCTCGCCAACTACGACGCGCTGTTCATCCGCGAGACCACCTCGATCTCCAACCACACCTACCGCTTTGCCCGCCGCGCCCAGCAGGAAGGCATGCCGGTCATCGACGATCCGCTGTCGATGATCCGCTGCACCAACAAGGTCTATCTCAACGAGCTGATGACCTACAACAAGGTACCGGTGCCGCCGACGGTGATGATAGCCGGCATCTCGGATCTGGAAGTTGCGGCGCAGACGCTGGGCTTCCCCCTGGTGCTGAAGATCCCGGACTCCTCGTTTTCGCGCGGCGTCAAGAAATGCGGCACCTTCGAAGAGTTAAAGACGCTCGCAACCGAATGGCTGGAGGATTCCGACCTCCTGATCGCGCAAAAATTCATTCCGACGGAATATGATTGGCGCGTCGGTGTCCTCGGCGGCCAACCCTTGTTTGCCGTCCATTATCTGATGGCCAAGAAGCATTGGCAGATCGTCAATCATAAGGCCAACGGCAAGCCCGACCAGGGCGGCATCAAGACCTTCACCCTGAAGGAAGCGCCGGCCCATGTCGTCGAGACGGCGGTGAGCGCGGCGCGCTGCATCGGCGACGGCCTCTACGGAGTCGACCTCAAGGAGACCAGGGACGGCGTCTTCGTCATCGAGGTCAACGATAACCCCAACCTCGACCACGGCTGGGAAGACTCCGGCGAAAAAGACGAGGTCTGGGTGCGGCTGACGCAGTGGTTCCTGGAGCGATTGGACCGGCCGGGCCGATGACATCCGAATTGAGGGGAAAAAGATGCTGTTCTTCGTAACCGAGGATTTTCGCGGCTGCGACCGTAAGGAGATCTACCGCCGTTTCCGCGACCAGGGCCGCCTGAAGCCGGACGCGCTGCTCGTGCACCACAGCTGGATCGCAGCGGATATGAGCCGCTGCTTCCTGCTGGTGGAGGCCGATGACGTCACACTCCTGCAGCGGTGGGTCATCGAATGGGCGGATCTGGTCGAATTCGAGATCGTTCCCGTGGCGACGAACAAGGATATGGTGGAGGCGTTGAGCGGACATCTCTGACCTGCGCGCGCTTCGACGAGGTATATCCAGACATTGTATTGATGGCAGATGTCCAGGCTGAGCCGATGACTGGCTCGCCCGGCTGTCGCACTTAGCCGGATTGCCTGATCGTCGCGTTCGACTTCAGCAGCCGGTTGATGTCCGACGCTTTCGATGGCACGCCGATCAAATAGCCCTGGGCCTCGACGCAGCCCTCCTTTTGCAGGAATTCAAGCTGCGCTTCGGTCTCGACACCCTCGGCGGTGACGGTGATGCCCAGCTGTGCGCCAAGCCCGATGATGGTGCGCACGATCGCCGCGGTATCGCGACTGTCGATGTCACGGGTGAAAGAGCGATCGATCTTGATCTTGTCGACGGGAAAGCGCCTGAGGTAGCCGAGCGAGGAATAGCCGGTGCCGAAATCGTCCAGCGCTATGCGGACACCCAGATCGCGCAGCTGCCTCAGTGTCTTGAGCACCAGATCGCTCTCGTCCATCAGCACCGTTTCGGTGATTTCCAGTTCAAGCCGGTTGGCCGGCACGCCCGAGAACGCCAGCGCCGAGATGACGCTGCGGGCAAAGGTGCCGCTTTTGATCTGCACGGCGGAGACATTGACTGCGATGCGCAAAGGCGCCCAGCCTGCCGCGGTCGTGCAGGCTTTCCGCAGCGCCCATTCTCCAAGCGGCACGATCAGCCCGGTCTCCTCGGCGGCCGGAATGAAGTCGTCCGGACGCACCAGGCCGCGCACTGGCGAACGCCAGCGCATCAAGGCTTCGGCACCGACGATTTCGCCGGAGGCGATGTTCATGATCGGCTGGAAATCCAGCTCGAATTCCCGGCGTGACAGCGCCGCCCTGAGATCGATTTCGAGCGCCCGGCGCGCGCGCACCATCGCATCCATGGCTGGTTCGAAGAAACGGTAGAGGTTGCGCCCTTCGCTCTTTGCCCGATAGAGCGCCATATCGGCGTTTTTCAGCAAAGTGTCGGTGTCCTTGCCGTCATTCGGAAACAGCGCGATGCCAACACTGATGCCGACGCGCATGTCGTGTCGCTTGTCGCGAAACGGCTTTCCGATGATCTCGACGATGCGTTTGGCCAGTTTTTCCGCATCGCCCGGGCTTTTGAGATTGAACTGGATTATGACGAATTCGTCGCCGCCGAAGCGAGCGACAACGTCCGTTTCATTGCGCAGGCACCGTTGCAGCCGTTCGGCCACGCATTTCAGCAGCCAGTCGCCGGAAGGGTGGCCCCAAGTATCGTTGACCGCCTTGAAGTGATCGAGGTCGAGCGAGAATATCGCCAGCGATCCGTCTTTCGTCTCGCTAAGGGCTTGGTCGAGCCGTTCGCGAAGCATCGAGCGATTGGGCAGGTTGGTCAGTGTGTCGTGATGCGCAAGGTGGGTCATGCGCTCTTCCACGCGCCTGCGCTCGGTCACGTCGTCGAATGTCGCGACCCAGCCGCCGCCGCTCATCGGCCGGCGTGCAACCAGCAGCGTTCTGCCATCGGCAAGATGGCGATGCGTTACGTGTGTTTTGCCCGCCCGCAGGCAGGCTTCGATTTGCGAAATTTCGCTGTCGGGGTCGAGCTTTGTGTAAATGCCCAGTTCCAGCAGCCGCTTAAAGGCATCACGGTGGCTCATGCCAAGCGGGAGGTCGGCCGGCCTGACATGGTAAAGTTCCAGAAAACGTTCGTTGCGCACGATCAGCTTGCCGTCCGCGTCGTACATCAAAAGTCCTTGCGACATGTTGGCAAGTGCCGCGTCGAAACGGCGGTGCTGCTCCTTCAACTCCTGCTCGGCGCGCCGTTGCTCGGTGATATCCTCGTAGATCGATACCCAACCGCCCGACGCCAGCGGCCGGTGCGAAATGTTGACGATACGCCCGTCTGCAAGCGTTTCCTCATAGGTGGAAGGTTTTGCCTGGTCGATATAGGGCTTGCGAATGGCATAGAGTTGCTCAGCGCTTTGCGAGGCGATGCCGATGTCCACGCTGTGCTGGAGGATGTCGAAAAACCGGATGCCGGGCCGTACCACTTCGGCGTCGAGGCGAAAGATACTGATGTAGTTCCTATTGCAGATGATCATCCGTTCATCGGCATCGAACATGCACAGGCCATGCGACATGTTCTCGACCGCTGCCGAAAAACGCTCGTTCTGTTCGCGCAGCTCGTCTTCAATCCGTTGCGGCAGACCAACGCCTTTGACCCGTCGTCGGCGGACGGACGAACCTGCCTTGATACCGGCAACGGGCATGTAGCGCGCCTATGGACCGTGGTTAACCACGGCACTCTTGTCCTTGCCGGTTAATTTACCGTTTTCAGCCGGCTGGAACGGCAGTCTGGCGTCGCGACTTCTCGATCGCCGCAAACCGTTTGAGAAAGGCATTCTGCGCCCAGGTCACCGAGCGCGGCGTGACATCGAAGCGCTCGGCATTGAAGCCGCGCGGCCGGCCGAAGAACTCCGTCGCCTCTGCCGTTGAAAAACCCGCAAGCAGCGTCGCTTCGAAATAAGCGGCGATCTGATCCGCTCGCTTGATCTCCTTGCGCAGTCCCGCGTCGAGTTCCGCTGGCAGCGAAAAGCGCAGATGGATGGCGCGCTGCAGCCTGATCTCGCAGTCCCTGTAGCTGCCGCCCATCACGGACTTGAACGGCGAGATCATGTCGCCGATGACATATTCCGGCGCGTCGTGCAGCAGCGCCGCCAACCGCGCATCGGCGTCGGCATCCGGCATCAGCTCGCCGACAAGCGTTTCGACGAGCAGCGAATGCTGGGCGACCGAAAAGGCGTGCTCGCCTCTGGTCTGGCCGTTCCAGCGCGCGACGCGGGCAAGGCCGTGAGCGATATCCGAGATCTCGATGTCGAGCGGCGAGGGGTCGAGGAGATCGAGCCGTCGCCCGGACAGCATGCGCTGCCAGGCGCGCGGCGGCGCCCCGGCGCGATCGGCCGCCATCAGGCCTCCTCCGCGCCGACGGCTTCCTGCGGAAAGCTGAATTTCGCCCAGGGCGGGATGGTGAGCGACACGGCGACATCGTCAGCCAGGATCGGCAGGCCGGCGTCGAACGCTGCCTTGACCCGGTCGATGCGGGCAATGGCGAGGCCTGTCGTGCCGGCGGTCGAGCCAAGCGTGCCGACCGGCCGCCCCTCCACGGTCAACTCTGCGCCCGAGGCGGGCAGGGAGCGTTCGGCCGAGACGATCAACACCCGGCGTCTGGCAGTGCCGCGATGCTGCATGCGCGAGACAACCTCCTGGCCGACATAGCAGCCCTTCTTGAAGCCGACGCCGCCGATCTCGTCGAGCAGCACGTCATGCGGAAACGCATCGCCGAGCTGATAGTCGGTGCCGCTTTCGGCAATGCCATGGGCGATGCGAAAGGCTTGCCATGCGGCAAGGTCGCCTCCTTCTGCGGTGCCATCATAGAAGCGTTTGACGATAGCATCGACGAACCGCCCATCGGCAAACGGTGCTGATTCAAATTGCGAGGCAGTTGAAGCGCTTTCCCATAGGACGGTCACAACAGGCTGATCAAGCTTGGAAATTTGGACTTTGGCGCGCAACTTGTAGAGCGTCAGCCGGCGCATGAAATCGTCGGCGGTCTCGGCACGGCATTCGAGGCGGAAAGCATTTTCGCCGGCGCGCGAGATCAGGAAGTCGAAAAGGATCTTGCCTTGCGGCGTCAGCAGGGCGCCGGGCTTTGCTTCGCTGCTCCCGAGCACGTCGAGGTCGGTAGTCA
This sequence comes from Mesorhizobium sp. M0923, assembly GCF_040319365.1. NCBI lineage: Bacteria > Pseudomonadati > Pseudomonadota > Alphaproteobacteria > Hyphomicrobiales > Phyllobacteriaceae > Mesorhizobium > Mesorhizobium sp. M0923. The sequence continues at coordinate 35,429 of NZ_JAMYNW010000022.1, forward strand.
GGATGTTCTGCAAAAAGTGCGCGGCATCCGGCCCGGACACGGAAACGAGTGCGCGATCTCTGAGCGAGGCAAAGGGCATGGTGGGAAAACGAGCCTGATCTTGCAAAACTGTCGGCCATTACGTAAGCCGCTGGCACTTCCCCCGCAAGAGACCTGATCCGCATGGCCCCCATCTACGATCTCATCCTGACAGGTGGCACCGTGGTCAACCACGACGGCGAGGGTTTTCGCGACGTCGGCATCAATGGTGGGCGCGTCGCTGCCATCGGCGATCTCCGCCAGGCGTCGGCCGGCGAGACAATCGACTGCCGCGGACTGCATATCCTGCCGGGCGTCGTCGATAGCCAGGTGCATTTCCGCGAGCCGGGACTGGAGCACAAGGAAGATTTGGAGACGGGCTCGCGGGCAGCGGTGCTTGGCGGCGTCACCGCCGTCTTCGAGATGCCGAACACCAATCCGCTGACTACCAGCGAGACGACCCTTGCCGACAAGGTGCGGCGTGCCACCGGCCGCATGCATTGCGACTTTGCCTTCTGGGTCGGCGGGACCCGCGACAATGCAAAAGACGCCGGCGATCTCGAGCGGCTGCCGGGTGCGGCCGGCATAAAAGTGTTCATGGGCTCGTCCACCGGCGACCTGCTGGTCGAGGACGACGAAGGCGTTGCCGCGATCCTGAGGAACACACGCCGCCGCGCCGCCTTTCACTCCGAGGACGAGTTCCGGCTGCGCGAGCGGCTCGGCGAGCGCATCGAGGGCGATCCGTCCTCACATCCGGTGTGGCGCGACGAGATCGCCGCATTGCGCTGCACCGAGCGCCTGGTGCGCATCGCGCGCCAGGTCCGTGCCCGGATCCATGTGCTGCACATCTCGACCGCCGAAGAGATAGGCTTCCTCGAACAGCACAAGGATGTCGCGACTTGCGAGGCGACGCCGCATCATCTGACGCTGAGCGCAGATGACTATGCGCAGTTAGGCACGCTGATCCAGATGAACCCGCCGGTGCGCGCCGCGCGCCATCGCGAGGGGGTCTGGCAGGGCATTGCGCAAGGCGTTGTCGATGTCCTCGGCTCCGACCATGCGCCGCACACGCTGGCCGAGAAGGCAAAACCTTATCCGGCGTCGCCGTCAGGCATGACCGGCGTGCAGACTTTGGTGCCGATCATGCTGGATCATGTCAACGCCGGCCGGCTGACGTTGCAGCGCTTTGTCGACCTGACCAGCCATGGCCCACAGCGCATTTTCGGCATCGCCAGGAAAGGCCGTATTGCCGCCGGCTACGATGCCGATCTGACCATCGTCGACCTGAAGCGCCGCGAGATCATCGCCAACGCCCAGCAAGGCTCCAAGGCCGGTTGGACGCCTTATGACGGCAGGCAGGTGACCGGCTGGCCGGTCGGCACTATCGTTCGGGGCCGGCGCGTGATGTGGGAAGGCGAGATTGCCACGCCAGGCCAAGGCAGGGCGGTGGAGTTTTCCGAGGCGTTGGCGGGCTAAGCTCCCTGCCTCAATAAGGGCCAGGCCTGACCACTCAATCCCCAGCGACGAAGAACGTCCATTGCCCGGTCGGCGTGATGCCGACGCGGTAGAAAATGTAGGCGCCGAACTGCTTCATGTTGTCATAGTCGCTGGCAGTGACGATCTTGAATAACTCGACCCGCTGCCTGGCATCGAGCTTGTCCAACGGCAGGGCGAAAAAATACGGCCAGACGTAGAGATCCTGCGGCGTGCCTGCATCGACATGGACATAGCCGGCATTGAGCACCTCTTCCAGGATGGCGAGGATTTCCTGGCCTTCCGTGTCGCCTGAAAGCCCTTTCAGGAAGGCGATCGGGTCGCCCTCCATGTCGCCCAGCGACAATTGGGTCATCATGTCGCCCGTGCCGATCAGCGGCCGCAGTCTTTCGATGTCGCCGCTTTTGCACGCCTCGACGATCAGATCGTGCATGCGCCTGACCGGTTCCGGCAACTTGGCAAGGTCGTAAACGACTTCGGGCACAGGCGCGTCCGGATCGACATGCGGATTGGCCATGCCGCCGTCGTCCGCTGGCCCTTTCGGTTCGGTTTGCCTTGGCTCGTCGGACGGAGTCGGCTGGCTGGCTGCAGGTGGCGTCGTGCCGAGCGGGCCGGGCATCGGCACGGTACTTCCGGGCGGCGACATGTCGCCGTCGGGCGGCGGCGTGACCGGCGAAGGCAGGTCTTCGCGCTTGATCTCGCTGAGGGCGTGAGCGGGACTGCTCGCAAGAAACAGTGCAAGGGGAATCGTGGCGCAGGAGGCGATAAGCCAAATGCTGAGGACCAGGCCGCGCGGCTTGCCTGATATCGAAAAATTCACCGCCTGCTACTCCCTGGTTCCAGGCCCACTCATGTGCCCGGACATGATGTGCCCGGACATGATGTCCGGCGACGCGCCGTCGTCAAAGAACCGGGGTCAGTGCCGCAGCCTTTCGGGCTCGAAGGCCCCGGCAACCACCTTTTCGCGCATGCGATCGAGCAGGGCAAGCGCCGAGGTCTCGCCATTGGTTCGCAGCATCTCGCCGAATGCCGTTTCGAGGGCTGCCTCGGCGATGATTTCCGGCTCGATCCCCGCCGACAATCCTTCCGCCCAGGCTTCGCTGTGGCTTTCCACGGCGGTCAGGCGCTTTTCTTCCCTGACCAGCGCGTCGATGTCGTTGACGCCATGTTCCATTGCGATGTCCACCCTTTCAAGCGGTGATCCGTTGGATAGGGATCAAGCTTGAGTTGTCCCTTTTACACGCAGGCGAAGTAAGTACTTGTAAATGCGACATTTTTTTGGTCGTTTTCTACAAAACCCGTCGCATTAAGCAAACCTGCGTCCGATCCGTTTCAAACTTAGCCGATTAGGCCGGCCAAGGGGACGGAAACCTTCAGTTTGAGTTAATTTCACATCTGCGCGCTAACGTTTCGTTAACATAGTTGCAAAAGTGCAACATCAGGTTTGCACCAAGACCTCACCCGAGGCAAGCGGAGAAGTGTCGAACGCGTCCGCCGCCAACAGCGCCGACGCTTGATTCCGCTTTGCCGGAACGGCAGCTGCCGCCGTCAGTTCCCGTAGCGCGAGGCGATGTCGCGAGACAGTGTCTCGCCTTCCTTCATGTAGCGGCTGATGGCTTCCGTCGCCGAGGCGGTGCATTGCGTATAACTGCCGCCGAAGGATCGGTAGCCGCGGTTGAAGCTGGCGATGAAGCGGGCGCGCCGCTCAGGGTTCGGATTTTCTGATGCGATCAGTTTTTCCATCTCGGCCCGCCACCGGTCGCCCTTCTCGCCGCATAGATTGCGCAGGAAATGCAACGAGCCGAGCACTTCCGCCAGCCGCAACAGCCCGGGCTCGAACGGCGCCTCGGCGGCAATGGCAGGACGCAAGCCGACAACCACACTAACGGCGAGGCAGGCGGCGAGAAACGGTGATGTGCGGTTCATGAGCCCTTGTGCTGAAATAATTTGTTGCCTGCAAGGCGATTCTCAAGCTCAGTTCGCGCCGCCCTTGCTGGTGGCCAGCAGGTCGTCGGCGATATCAAACACTGCATCGGCAAGCTGCATCGCTGTCATTTCGGCCAGTGTATAGAAGGCGGCGGTTTCGGCGTCGTCACTGGCCACCGCCTCGCCGCCGGCATAGTTGGCCCCAAACACCGTCAGCCGGTAGTCGACCGGATGCCCGTCGCCGCTGCCGTCGATGTGGATTTCCCGCAGCGGCCGGTAGTTGCGCGCCTGCAATCCGGTCTCTTCCAGCAATTCGCGCCTTGCTGCCTGTTCCAGCGTCTCGCCGGCTTCGACCTTGCCACCGGGAAAGGCATAAAGGCCCTGCGAGGGCGGTCTGGCCCGCTTGACCAGCAGCACCGTGTTCTCGCGCACGACGCAGACCGAGACTGCCGGAATGATCTTACGTGCTTCCATGGGTTCCCGATCGCTCGATTGGCATAGCCCGTTGTGGACCGGCCGTCGGCGAACAGCTTTAGCGGTTGCGAAAGGCAGGTTCCATGGTCACTTTCACATGTCACCCATTCGAGAGCTGAATTCATCTGCGGACGCTTTGCCTTGACCGCCACTCCGGACCAGACCGCCGCCCTTCTCGGTCTGGCGGAGTTGGAGGAGTTTCCGCCCCGCTACAATATCGCGCCGACGCAGCCGGTGCTGATGGCGCTCGCCGGATTGCCGCAGGCGCCGGGCTCGAACCTGCCCGACCGCCGCTCGATGCTGGTGCGCTGGGGCCTGATCCCGGCCTGGGTCAAGGATACGCGTAACTTCCCGCTGCTGTTCAACGCGCGTTCTGAGGGGGCTTCGGAAAAGCCGTCGTTTCGCGCTGCCATGCGCCATCGCCGCGCCCTGGTACCGGCTTCGGGATTCTACGAATGGCACCAAACCGCTGGCAGAAGAGGGCAGCCCTATTGGATGCGGCCAAAGCATGGAGGGCTTGTCGCCTTCGCCGGGCTGATTGAGACGTATGCCGAGCCGGGTGGCTCGGAAATGGAGACCGGCGCCATTCTGACCGCCCACGCCAATGCCGATACTGCCCATATCCACGACCGCATGCCGGTGGTGATCCATCCCGAGGATTTCGCGCGCTGGCTGGATTGCCGCACGCTCGAGCCGCGTGATGTGGCCGATCTGCTGAGACCCACCCGGCCCGATTTCTTCGAAGCGATCCCGGTTTCCGACCTCGTCAACAAGGTCGCCAATACCGGGCCGGAGATTCAGGAGAAGGGCGTCGTCGAGCCTGAGCCCGAGAAGGTCAAGCGCCAGAAGTCCGGCGCGAACGACAGTCAAATGACATTATTTTAGCGAAAGCTACTATTTCCAGGACACCGTGAGCGCCTCAATCTTCACCCGACGGCATTCTCAGGCAGCGCGTGGCGACACGATCTTCTGTGCCGGCTTCTTCTTCTTCGCGGTGTGCAGAAGAGCTGCGACGATTGCTGCCGGGCCGATCGCCCGGTAATGGCTGGCGAGCGCCGGTTGCTTGGCGCGGGTGGATTCTTGCTTAGGCATTATTCTCTTCCCTGGTAACGTCTTCGTGTCTGCGTTTGCTGGCCGAATCCGACCAAATCGTGACGCTTGCTGATCTAGCCGGCGAATGTTTCATGACAGTGCCGATCTGTTTAATAAAATGTTTCAGTGGCTCATTTCCTGTGAGCCAACGATATTTTTGGCGAAGGTAGCGACTTGACGGCAACACCAGGCAAGGCGATAAAGCCGGCCATGAAAACGTCTTTCGCCATTTGTGGCATTTGCATTATCGACTAGCCTCGCGCTGGTCCTGGACGTTTTCGCCTCATCTCCTCCCAGATTGGACAAACGCCCCGGCCAGCAGGCTGGAGCTCGATTTTGCGCCTCGGCGTGACCGACTCCATCCAGAGCACGATCCCAAAAGATCATGCTCAAACAAAGTAACGCACCGGAACGCACGTATGTCTGAAGCATCGAAGAGCCTGCGCCTCTACAACACGCTAACGCGGAGCAAGGAGGATTTCTTCCCGATCGATCCGCGCAACGTGCGCATGTATGTCTGCGGCCCGACGGTCTACGACTTCGCCCATATCGGCAATGCGCGGCCGGTGATCGTCTTCGACGTGCTGTTCCGTTTGCTGCGCCATCTCTACGGGCAAGCGCATGTCACTTACGTCCGCAACATCACCGACGTCGACGACAAGATCAACGCTCGCGCGCTGCGCGATTTCGGCGGCGAGATTGCCTTGGGCAAGCTGTCGCTGAACGAAGCGATCAGGCGGGTCACCGAAAAGACCGCCGATCAGTTCCACAAGGACGTGGCGGCGCTCGGTTGCCTGGAACCGACGGTCGAGCCGCGCGCCACCGAGTTCGTCGAGCCTAGGCCCGACGGCAAGGTCGACATGATCCTCTTGATTCAACGCTTGATCGAACGCGGCCATGCCTATGTCGCAGCTGGAGAAGTCCTGTTCGACACCGCTTCCATGCCGGACTACGGACAGTTGTCGAAGCGCAATCTCGACGAGCAGCAGGCAGGCGCCCGCGTCGCCGTCGATGCGCACAAGAAGAACCCGCAGGATTTCGTGCTGTGGAAATTGTCTTCGCCCGAGGAACCGGGCTGGGAGAGTCCGTGGGGCAGGGGTCGGCCGGGCTGGCACATCGAGTGCTCGGCGATGTCGGCCGCCTATCTCGGCGAGGTGTTCGACATCCATGGCGGTGGTCTCGACCTGATCTTTCCACACCACGAGAACGAGATCGCCCAGTCACGTTGCGCCCACGGCACCGAAACGATGGCCAAGGTGTGGATGCACAACGGTTTCCTGCAGGTCGAGGGCCAGAAGATGTCCAAGAGCCTGGGCAATTTCTATTCGATCACCGAACTGCTGGAGACGGAGACTTTTGGCGGCCGCAAATGGCCGGGCGAGGTGCTCAGGCTGGCGATGCTGATGACGCATTATCGCGAGCCGATCGACTTTTCCGTACGCAAGCTGGAAGAGGCGGAGAATACGCTGCGCAAATGGAAGCGAGCGGCCGATCTGGCGCCGCCAACGGCAAAATCGGTGCCGGCGGATGTGATCGAAGTGCTGTCGGATGACCTCGCCACCTATCCCGCATTCCAGTTGCTGACCCAGTTGGCTGGCGATGCTGTTGATTTCGACGCTGGTAGCAGCAACGCAGCCGCCGAAGACAACGATGCTGCCACTTTGCTGAAGGCATCGCTGCTGTTCCTCGGCTTCGACGTCGCAACAGCCAAGGTGGATGAAGACGCCATTGCCAAAGCGATCGCCAAACGCCTCGCGCTGATCGCCGCCAAGAACTGGGCCGAGGCCGACCGCATCCGCGACGAGTTGCTGGCGCAAGGCATCCAGTTGAAGGACGGCAAGGACCCTGTCACCGGCGAACGCATCACCACCTGGGAGGTAAAAAGATGATCGATCATCTCGGCATCACCGTTTTGGATTTCGACGTGTCGAAAGCTTTTTACGACAGGGCGATGGCGCCGCTTGGTGCCTCGCTGCTCTACATGGTGCCGCAGGAATATACCGGCGGCGCCAAGGTCGGCGGCTACGGCCGCGACCGGCCAGTGTTTTGGCTGCATGTCGGCAAGGACAAGCCGAAGGATCATCAACACGTCGCTTTCACGGCGCGCAGCCGTGCCGAGGTCGATGCCTTTCACGCGGCGGCAATCGCCGCCGGCGGCAAGGACAATGGCGGGCCGGGCCTGCGCCCGCACTATCATCCGAACTATTATGGCGCCTTCGTCTTCGATCCCGACGGCAACAATGTCGAGGCGGTCTGCCATGCTCCGGAGTAAAATGCGATGAGCCTTGACAACAGACCGGTGTATACGGGCGGCTGCCAGTGCGGCGCAGTGCGCTTCCGCGTCGAAGGCGCGCTCGGCGATGCCTCCGTCTGCCATTGCCGCATGTGCCAGAAGGCGAGCGGCAATTTTTACCTGCCGCTGGTCTCGGTGCGCGGCGCAGGACTCGACTGGACGCGCAGCGAGCCCAAACGCTTCCGCTCGTCCAATGCGGCGTTGCGCGGTTTCTGCGCCGAATGCGGCACGCCGCTGACCTTCGAAGCGACCGACGGCGTGGCGCTCGCCATCGCCGCATTCGACCACCCCGAGGAGATCGCGCCGACGATCCAATGGGGTGTCGAAGCCAAGCTCCCCTATGTGGATCATGTCCACGAATTGCCCGGTGAGGAAACGATGGCCGACGTCTCGTCTGCCTCCTATCTCGCCGACCTCGTCTCCTACCAACATCCCGACCATGACACCGAACAATGGCCGCCGGAGGAAAGATCATGACCGAAACCGTTCGTACCGGCGGCTGCCAGTGCGGCGCCGTGCGCTTCCGCATCCACGGCGCGCTCGGCCGCCCCTCGATCTGTCATTGCCGCATGTGCCAGAAACAGTTCGGCTCGTTTTTCGGCGCGCTTGTGACAGTGCCGAGCGACGGCGTCGAATGGCTGCGCGAGGAGCCGAGTTACTTTCAGTCGTCGGTCAACATCGATCGCGGCTTCTGCGCCCGCTGCGGCACGCCGCTGACCTACCGCCAGCCCGGCGCGCTCGAGATCGCCATCGGCGCCTTCGACGACCGTTCCGATCTGGCGCCGCAGATCCAGGTCAACTACGCCGCCAGGCTGCCTTGGGTGGAGACGATCTTCGACGCGCCAATCCACGACGATCCGGATTTCTACGCGCGACAGGAGTCAATCATCTCCTTCCAGCATCCCGATCACGAGACGGCCAACTGGCCGCACCAGGGCCTGAAACTATGAGCAGCGAATTCCGCACCCTCTATCCCGAGATCGAGGCTTTCGAGTCCGGCATGCTAGACGTTGGCGATGGCCATCAGGTCTATTGGGAGCGCTCCGGCACCCGCGGTGCCAAGCCGGCGGTATTCCTGCATGGCGGACCGGGCGGCACCATTTCGCCAAAGCACCGGCGGCTGTTCGATCCGACGCTGTACGATGTCATCCTGTTCGACCAGCGTGGCTGTGGAAAATCGACGCCCAATGCCTCGCTCGAAGCCAACACCACCTGGCATCTGGTCGCCGACATAGAGCGGCTGCGCGACATGTGCGGCTTCGACAAATGGCTGGTGTTCGGCGGCTCGTGGGGTTCGACGCTGGCGCTGGCCTATGCCGAGACACACCCCGAGCGGGTCAGCGAACTGGTCGTGCGCGGCATCTACACGCTGACCCGCGCCGAACTCGAATGGTACTACCAGTTCGGCGTCTCGGAGATGTTCCCCGACAAATGGGAGCGGTTTTTGGCGCCCATTCCGGAGGCTGAGCGCGGCGACATGATGGCCGCCTACCGCAAACGGCTGGTCGGTAGCGATCCTGTGGCGCAGGTCGAGGCCGCTCGCGCCTGGAGCCTGTGGGAGGGCGAGACGATCACTTTGCTGCCGGAACCGGAAACCAGCGGTCCCTTCGGCCAGGATGATTATGCCCTGGCCTTCGCCCGCATCGAGAACCACTATTTCGTCCATGCCGGCTGGCTGGAAGAGGGACAGCTGCTGCGTGATGCATGGAAGCTTAAGGATATACCGGGTAGCATCGTTCACGGCCGCTACGACATGCCGTGCCCGGCGCGCTATGCCTGGGCGCTGCACAAGGCGTGGCCGAAAGCGGATTTCCATCTGATCGAAGGTGCCGGCCACGCCTATTCGGAGCCGGGCATCCTCGACAGGCTGATCCGCGCAACGGACGTGTTTGCCGGGAAATGACGATGGCTCGCGAGCGCCTTTATCTGTTCGACACGACGCTGCGCGATGGTCAGCAGACGCCGGGTATCGACTTTTCCGTCGAGGACAAGATCGCCATCGCCAAGCTGCTCGACGAGTTCGGCATCGACTACGTCGAGGGCGGTTACCCTGGCGCCAATCCAACCGACACCGCCTTTTTCGCCGAGCGTCGCACGGCCGATGCCAAGTTCGTCGCCTTCGGCATGACCAAGCGGGCAGGAGTGTCGGCCTCGAACGACCCCGGCCTCACCGCGCTGGTCCAGTCGAAGTCGGATGCCATCTGCTTCGTCGCCAAGAGCTGGGACTACCATGTCCGCGTCGCGCTCGGCTGCACCAATGAGGAGAACCTCGAGGCGATCAAGGCCTCGGTCGAGGCGGCGCTCAGTGCCGGCAAGGAGGCGATGGTCGACTGCGAGCATTTCTTCGATGGCTTCAAGGCCAACCCCGATTATGCGCTGGCCTGCGCCAGGACGGCCTACGATGCCGGCGCGCGCTGGGTGGTTCTATGCGACACCAATGGCGGCACGCAGCCCTCCGAGGTGCGCGCCATCGTCGAAAAGGTGATCGCGGCCGGCATACCGGGCGACCATCTCGGCATCCACGCCCATGACGACACCGGCCAGGCGGTGGCGAATTCGCTTGCCGCCGTGGAGGCCGGCGTGCGCCATATCCAGGGCACGCTGAATGGCATAGGCGAGCGCTGCGGCAACGCCAATCTGATCTCGATCGTGCCGACATTGTCGTTGAAGCCTGCCTTTGCCGGCCGCTTTGCAACAGGCATTTCAGCGGAGGCGTTGACCGGTATATCGCGCTTGTCCCGCGCCTTCGACGAGTTGCTGAACCGTGCGCCGGAAGCGCAGGCCCCCTATGTCGGCGCCTCCGCATTCGCTACCAAGGCCGGCATCCATGCCTCGGCGCTGGCCAAGGAGCCGGCGACCTACGAGCATGTGCCGCCAGAGACTGTCGGCAACCGCCGCCGCGTCATGGTTTCGGACCAAGGCGGCAAGGCGAATTTCATGGCCGAGCTGAAACGGCGCGGCATCGACATGCCCCGGGACGACCATCGCCTCGACGCGCTGATCGCCGTGGTCAAGGAGCGTGAGGCGGAGGGCTACGCTTACGAAGGCGCCGACGCCAGCTTCGAGCTTCTGGCGCGCAAGATGCTGCATGGCGTGCCGGAATTCTTCCGCGTCACTTCATTCCGCTGCATGGTCGAGCGCCGCTTCGACGCCAACGGCCAGCTGAAGACGGTCTCGGAGGCGATTGTGAAAGTGCTGGTCGAGGGCGAGGAGAAGATGTCGGTCGCCGAAGGCCATGGCCCGGTCAACGCGCTCGACATTGCGCTGCGCAAGGATCTCGGCAAATTCCAGAGCGAGATCGCCGATCTCGAGCTGGCCGACTTCAAGGTGCGTATCCTCAATGGTGGCACCGAGGCGATTACCCGCGTGCTGATCGAATCGCATGACGGCACCGGTGCGCGCTGGTGGACGGTCGGCGTCTCCGAAAACATCATCGATGCTTCGTTCCAGGCGCTGATGGATTCGATCGTCTACAAGCTGATGAAGAACCGCGACATGGCCGGGCTGATCGCGGCGGAGTGAGGAAATGGGCTTCACGATAAGCTGGGTCGCATTCAATGGTCTGCCACTCGCGAAGGCAGCGCTGGCTTTCGGTCTGGCTCAGAGCGGACAATCGGACGAGGTTTTTGATTTTGACTACAATGGCGTGACGGTTGGTCAAAATTGGTCTGTCGTCATTTTTAACGACGTGAACATGGACCTGGTGGACGAGAAGCGCCTGGCTAACCTTTCGACGGGCAGGGACATTGTCGTCGTTCACAATATCGATACGGTCATGCTGCAATGGGCCGAACAGTGGCGCGACGGGCACGAAGTCTGGAGCATACGACACACCAGCGCAGACGGTGCGCGCAACCTGGAAGCGACAGGAAACCTTCCATCCTGTTTCGAGGAGATCCGCCGCGAGCGCTTCGCAGATCAGGATCGCGAGGACGCAGGTGCTGCCGCCATAGACTTTATCGCCGATATTCCGATCGAGGTGGCAGAATGCGTGACGGGCTTTCGTCACGACACCGTTGGAGCGGAATTCATGGAATTGGTGCCTGCGCCCGGCGAGACCAAATGACTGCGGGCTTCGCGCATTTCAATGAACTGGTGAAAACTCCGGGTTCTTGAACCATCAGCGAGACTCCATTGATCCATCAGAACTTTGCGATGGTCTTGCCGGGGCCGCTGGCGCATAGCCTTGGGCCATGGCTACCCAAGTACTTCAAATCGAGGCCGATACCAAAGCTCGTCGCGGCTTCTTGCTGGCGCTCGGCGCCTACCTGCTTTGGGGGCTGCTGCCCTTCTACATGAAGGCTGTCGCGCATCTGCCGCTGGCCGAAGTCATCGCCCACCGCATCGTCTGGTCGGTGCCGATCGCGGCCGCCGTCCTGGTCTGGGCGGGCCGCACTGCCGATTTCAAAGCGGCCGTTCGTTCGCCGCGCATCATTTCGATGGCGCTGCTGACGGCGGCGCTGATCTCGGTCAACTGGGGCATCTATGTCTGGGCGATCGCGGTCGACCGCACGATCGAGACCGCGCTTGGCTATTACATCAACCCGCTGGTCAGCGTCGTTGTCGGCGCGCTGCTGCTCGGCGAACGGCTCGACCGCCTGCAGATCGCGGCGGTGGTGCTCGCGGCAATCGCCGTCGCGGTGCTAACCATCGACGCTGGCAAGCTGCCCTGGGTGTCGCTGGTGCTGGCCTTTTCCTTTGCCGCCTATGGCTTCTTCCGCAAGACGCTGCCAATTGGTCCAAGCCAGGGCTTCCTGCTCGAAGTGCTGCTACTGTCGGTGCCGGCGCTCGGCTACATCGTCTTCCTGATCGCCACAGGACAGGATCATTTCGTCTCCAGCTCCTTGAACGACACCGCCTTGCTGGTCGGCTGCGGACCGGTCACCGCCGTGCCGCTGCTGTTGTTTGCGTTCGGCGCCAGGCTGCTGCGCCTCTCCACCATCGGCATCATGCAATATATCGCGCCGACAATCGTCTTTTTGATCGCGGTGCTGATTTTCGGCGAACCCTTCGGCAGCGTTCAGGCCATCGCCTTCGGCCTGATCTGGGCGGCGCTGGCGATGTACTCCTGGTCGATGTTTTCTTCGGCGCGCAAGACCGTCGCCGCATCCGCTCGATCCGCGTAACGAAGAAAGGCGGCTGGCGGGCCTAATGCCGGCAGCCGCCTCTTTCACGGTCGCTCAGCGCTTCGGCCCGAAGCCTGGATAGGGCTGCAGCGGCACGACGGCGGCAATGTCCATCATGCCGGCCTTGACCAGCGGCAAGGTTGCGAGATGGCTGCGCACGTCGGCATCGCTGCCGGCCTCGAACATCATGCCGCTGCCGGGAATGTCGCCTCGATTCCACACCTGACGCACGGCGCCTTCGGCATAGAGCGTGCGGCGCTGCTCGGCCTCGCCGGGCAGCAGAGGCGCGAAATCGGCGTCGGTGAACTTTTCGGTGTTGCGCACAAGAAGGGCAAAGAACTGCATCGGAATCTCCTGATGTTGGCCGTTGGAATGGCGAAAATATTCGCTTCGGCTGGCCAGACAGTCCAAGACTGATTAGGCTAAAGTTGAGACCTCACGGGACTTGAGCATCGGAGCAACAATGTTCGACCTGCGCCAGCTCCGCTATTTCATCACGGTGGCCGAAACCGGCAATGTCGGGCGTGCCGCCGAATTGCTCCACATCTCGCAGTCGCCGCTCAGCCGCCAGATCATGCAGTTGGAGCAGCAACTGGGCATCACATTATTCGAGAGGGCGAGGCAGCGTGTTCATCTCAATCCCGAAGGCCGCGCCTTTCTTACCGAGGCGCGTGCGCTGCTGGCCCATGCAAGACGGCTGGAGGAGCTCGGCCGCAATCTCGCCAGCGGTACGGTCGGCCGTCTCGCCATCGGCTATGTCGAAGGTGCGGTCCATGCCGGGCTTGTCGCTCGGATGCTGCGCCAGTTTCGCCGCGACCGGCCCGAATTTCATCTTCAACTGAAGGGCCAGCGTTCCGCCGCGCAGATCGAAGCGCTGCGCGAACGATCGCTCGATCTGGGCCTCGTCTACACGCCTCCTTCTGCCGACGATCCCGACATCGCCGCCTTGCTCATCATGCGCGAGCCTCTGGTTCTGGCGATGCCGGAAAGCGATCCATTGGCCGAAATCGCGGAGATACTGCCGCAGCAACTGGACGGACGCACCTGGATCACGGTGGTGCGCCAGCCTGACGACACCAACCGCAGCCAATTTCTCGCCGCCTGTGCGAAGGCCGGTTTCCTGCCCGACATAGCCTATGAGACGACCGATCCGTTGACGTCGTTGGGCTTGGTCAGCGCCGGGCTTGGGCTGGCGACGGTGCAGGCCAGCCTGCGGAGTGCCGCGCCGCCTCAGATCGTGTTTCGCGATCTGCCGTGGTTCGAACGCACCGTCTCGATCCATCTCGCCTGGCGACGTCAGGACAAGCGGGCGGTCATCGCGGACTTAAGGAAGGCAGTAGGGAAGGAGTTAATGAAGGAGTTAATAGTGAATAGTGAATAGTAAAGTACAACACCTTCCGAACCGGCGCGCGTGTCTATCCCTACTCCCTACTCCCTACTCCCTACTCCCTACTCACTCTACATTTTATCAATCACCGACTGCACGCCCTCCGTCGGTGCATCGACGGAGGATCCCGCCACCATGATGGCGGCTACGATCGCTTCCGGGTCCTCGACCACCAGCGGCTTGACCCGCTGCGCGGTGTGGATGAAGCCTTCCGTTGCCATGTGGTCGAGCAGCGCCAGCATCGGATCCCAGAACCCTCCGACGTTGCCGAAGACGATCGGCTTACGATGATGTCCGAGCTGCGCCCAAGTCATGATCTCGACGATCTCCTCGACGGTGCCGATGCCGCCGGGCAACGCCACAAAGGCGTCGGATTTCTCGAACATCCTGTGTTTGCGCTCGTGCATGTTGTCGGTGATGACGAGCTCGTCGAGCCGGTCAAGCGCGGTTTCGGTCGCCTCCCGGTTGATCAGAAAACGTGGAATTATGCCCGTTACCTTGCCGCCGGCCTTTAATGCCCCTTCAGCGACGGCACCCATGATACCTTTAGTGCCGCCGCCATAAATCAGACGCAGGCCGGACTTGGCGATCGAGCGGCCAAGCAGGTGTCCGGCCTTGATATAGGTTTCATCTCGGCCCGGGGACGAGCCGCAATAGACGCAGACAGATCGAATCGTGTTCATGTTATGATTGGTGATAGGGACTATTGGCATGGTCAAGCCCCGGAGCGGGCTTTTTCTTGTCGGCTTTGGCAAAACAGGCTAGACCGAAATTAGGTGGCTAAGGGGCAGGGAAACATGGCAATTAATCCGTTGAAGGCGTTTTTGTTCGCGGCTGGCGGCTCCGTCGCTGCGGCGGGAACCGCCTATGTATCGGGCGCACTCGACCCGTATCTCAATTCTACCCCGCCTGCGGAAGTCGCGGCGCTGACGCCGCCGGTTTCGAAACCGGTCGCTCCGGCAACCGAGGGGCGGCTGCCGTCTGCGCCCGCCGCGTCCACCGATGCGGCGACGCCCGCCGCGCCGGCCGCTGCAGGTGCGATCGTGCCGACCTTCGACATCGTGCGCGTCGAAAGCAACGGCTCGATCGTCGTCGCCGGCAATGCAGCGCCCAACGCCAAGGTCGAGATTCTCAACGGTTCGACTGTGCTCGGCTCGACGGTCGCCGGTCCCGACGGCGCCTTTGCCATTATTCTCGACGATCCGCTGAAGCCCGGCGACTATACGATCACGCTTCGCTCTACGGCCGACAATGTCGTGACCGCCTCGGCGCAGACCGCCGTCGTTTCGATTCCCCAGAATTCCACCGGTCAAGTGCTGGCAATGGTCGAGGAGCCGGGAAAGCCGTCCGAACTGCTCACTGTTCCTGCCCCTGAGGCAAAATCTGACGCCTCGCCGCCAACCGGCGAACAGGCGGCCGTTCAGCCACCCGCCACCGGCACCGAATTGCCGGCTGCCGCAGCGCCGGCCGCCCCGGCGGCTGATGTTCCAGCAGCGCCTGCTTCTGCCGCGCCGGCCGCTGTTGAAGCCGCACCGGCTCCGGCAGCGCCCGCCACACCGGCAGCGCCTGCTACTTCCACGGCGGAGCCCAAGGTCGTCGTCGAAGCCGTCGAAATCGACGGCAACAAGATTTTCGTTGCCGGGGTCGCCGATCCCGGCCGCAAGGTGCGCGCCTATGCCAATGATATCCTGCTCGGCGACGCGAAGACCTCGCCCGACCGCCACTTCCTGGTCGAAGCGACACGCGACGTCCCGGTCGGCACCTACACCATCCATGTCGACGCGCTCGACGCCGACGGGGTGACGGTGGTGGCTCGTGCCGCCGTGCCGTTCGAACGCGAGCCGGGCGAGGCGGTTGCCGCCGTCGCACCCGCCGAGCCAAAGCCTGCCGAGGTAAAACCAGCCGAGCCGAACGCTCCGGCCACCGAAGCCGCACCGGCGACAGCCGCCGAAACGCCCGCAACTGCCCCCATTCCTGCCACCGAGGCCCCGGCCGAAATGGCCGTCGCGACGCCTCCGGGCGAAGCTCCCGAGACCGTGGGCCCCAAGCTCGAACATGCCAATGGCGCAGTCATCATCCGCCGCCACGACACGCTGTGGCGGATTTCGCGGCGGGTCTATGGCCAAGGCATGCGCTACTCGACCATCTATCTCGCCAACCAGGACCAGATCAGCAATCCGAACCGCATCTGGCCGGGGCAGGTGTTCAAGGTGCCGGAGAAATCGAAAGAAGGCGAGCCCGCCGATCTCAAGGCAATGGGCGACCAGATGACGACGGCGCCAGTCAAGACTGAGTAGCCGTTCTGCCCATCAGGATAGCTTGCGGCAGGGCCAGTCATCGTTTATCGCCGATGGACGATGACCGAATCCTCTCTCGTAACGGACCGACGCCGCGCGGCAGATGAACACGCGCCGGCCAACTGCACGCCGGCCAACTGTACGCCGGATAGCCGCTCCGTCGCTGTCCGGCTCGCGGCCCTTTCGCATCCGGCGCGGATCGAAATTCTCAAACACCTTTCCGCAAGCCGTTCCTGCTGCTGTCGCGAGGTCGTCGAGCATCTCGACCTGGCGCAGTCCACCGTTTCCCAGCATTTGAAGATTCTGGTCGAAGCCGGGCTTATCCGCTTCGAGCCTGACCGCCAGCGCTCGCGCTATGAGCTCGACCGTGCTGCGCTCGCCGATGTTTCCGCGTCGCTGGCCGCGCTGGTCGATTCCTGCTGCTCCGGCCGCTAAGATATAAAAAGGTAAACAAGAATGGCCGAGAAAACCGTTTCCGCCGATTCCGGCTCGACCTTCAGAACGTTGCGCAATCTCTGGCCCTATATGTGGCCGGCCGACCGCGCCGACCTGAGGGCGCGGGTGGTGTGGGCAACCGTGCTGCTGGTTGCCGCCAAGCTGACCCTGGTGGCCGGACCCTATTTCTTCAAATGGGCGACCGACGCACTGGCCGGCGACGCCAAATCTCCGCCGCCGCTGCCGGCCTTCCTGCTAGCGCCGGTCATGCTGGTCGTCGCCTACAATGCCGTGCGGCTGGTGCAGCTCGGCTTCAACCAGTTGCGCGACGCCCTGTTTGCACGGGTCGGCCAGCATGCCGTGCGCCGGCTCGCCTTCCGCACCTTCGTACACATGCATGAATTGTCACTGCGCTTCCACCTCGAACGGCGCACCGGCGGCCTGTCGCGTGTCATCGAGCGCGGCACCAAGGGCATCGAGACGATCGTCCGCTTCACCATGCTGGCGACGGCGCCGACGATTGTCGAATTCGCGCTCACCGCCGGCATCTTCGCCGTCACCTATGGCTGGCTTTACGTGCTGGTGATCGCGGTCACGGTCTGGCTCTATGTCTGGTTCACCGTCAGGGCGAGCGATTGGCGTATTTCGATCCGCCGAGAGATGAACGACAGCGATAATGAAGCCAGCACGAAGGCGATCGATTCGCTGCTTAACTACGAAACAGTCAAATATTTCAACAACGAAGCCATGGAGGCCGAGCGCTTCGACCGTTCCACGGCGCGCTATGAGGTGGCGGCGACCAGGACCTGGACCTCGCTTGGCTGGCTGAACTTCGGCCAAGGCGTGATCTTCGGCATCGGCATGACCGTCGTTATGGTGCTGTCGGCGCTCGAGGTGAAGGCAGGCACGCAGAGCGTCGGCGATTTCGTCTTCGTCAACGCCATGCTCATGCAGCTTTCGGTGCCGCTGAATTTCATCGGCATGATCTACCGCGAAATTCGCCAGGGCCTGACCGACATCGAAAACATGTTCGATCTGCTCGACGTCAAGCGCGAGATCGTCGATCGGGCGGGCGCCAAGCCACTGGTCGTCGATGCCGGTAAGGTCGAGTTTCGTGACGTGCATTTTTCCTACGACCCCAACCGCAAGATACTGAAGGGCATCAGCTTCGAGGTGCCGGCCGGCAAGACGGTGGCCATCGTCGGCCCCTCCGGAGCCGGAAAGTCGACCATTTCGCGGCTTTTGTTTCGTTTCTACGACATTCAGCGTGGCACGATTCTGATCGACGGCCAGGACATTCGCGACGTCAAGCAGGAGAGCTTGCGCGCCGCCATCGGCATGGTGCCGCAGGACACGGTGCTGTTTAACGACACCATCGCCTACAACATCCGCTACGGCCGCATCGGCGCCAGCGAGGAGGATGTGCGCAAGGCGGCAGAACTGGCCCAGATCGGACCGTTCATCGAGCGGCTGCCCGACGGCTATCGCTCAATGGTGGGCGAGCGCGGGCTGAAACTGTCCGGCGGCGAGAAGCAGCGGGTGGCGATTGCCCGCACCATCTTGAAGGCACCGCCGATCCTGATGCTCGACGAGGCGACCTCGGCGCTGGACAGCCACACCGAGCAGGAGATCCAGGCGGCACTGGACCTGGTCAGCCAGGGCCGCACCACCCTCGTCATCGCCCATCGACTGTCTACAGTGATTTCGGCCGACGAGATCATCGTCCTGCAGGACGGCCAGATCGCCGAGCGCGGCACCCATGCCGCCTTGATGGCCAAGCGCGGCCTATATGCATCGATGTGGGACCGGCAGCGCGAGGCAAGCGAGGCCGAGGAGCGGCTGCGCATTGCCCGCGAAAGCGACGAGTTCGGCGTCGTCGTCCGCCGCCGCACCTCGGAGGTGAGCTGAAATTCGTGCTTGACCTCAACTTAAGTTGAGATCGTAGGCCGTTTTGGATCGTAGCAAGATGCGTCGTTCAAAAACGGAGACAATCGATATGAATGGGATAAATCAGGCAGTTAGTGGCGGCAGCGTATTCCGGGTGGACAAGTTTGTCGTTCCGGCCAACGCTCGCGAGGAGATTCTTGCCAAGGTCCGGATGACGCATGAATTGCTGCGCCAGCAGCAAGGGTTCGTCCAGGATTTCCTGCTCGAGCAATTCTCGGGGCCGGGGGAGTTCAACCTCGTGACCATTGTCGAATGGGAAGGGCAGGCCGCTGTCGATAAGGTCGTGCCGATCATCAAGGCCGCGCATGAGCGCATCGGCTTCAATCCTCAGGAGACCATTGCGCGACTTGGCGTCAGGGCCGATATCGCCAATTACCAGCGGATTCCCGCGGTGTAAGCTCTCTATGGCCAGCCTGCTCCCGGCGCGGTAGCCTCGATGCTGAGCACCTGGCCGGTACGGGCATCGCTGATCATATGTTCGAAGCCGCGCCATTCGGCGGCCACGATGAACAGCGTTTTTCCCTCGCTGCCGCCGAGCATGCAGGCAAAACAGCCGCGATCGACGTCGACGCTTTCGAGCATTGTGCCGCCCTCGCGCACCCGCACGCAATGCCTGTTCGGAACGTCGGCGTACCAGGCGGCACCTTCGGCATCGAGGCAGATGCCGTCGGGAAAACCGTTGCCAAGATTGGCCCAGACTCTCCGATTGGAAAGGTGGCCATCGGCAGCGATGTCGAAGGCGGTCAGCCGGTTGGCGTGGGATTCGGCAACGACAAGCGTCTTGTTGTCGGGCGTCACTGCCATGCCATTGGCGAAGGCGAGATTCTCAGCCACCTGCCGAGCCGAGCCGTCAGGTGCAACCAGCACGACGGTGCCGGGGCCGAAATGCTGGCCGGAAGCCGGAGCCGGCCCACCACCATTGACGTAGATGTTGCCGCGCCCGTCGACGACGATCTCGTTCCATGGGCTCTTCGACAGATGTCTCAGATCGGCATGGGTGACCAATGTCCCGTCAGCCTCCTGCCTGAGGATCAGCCCTTCGCGGCCGGACACGACAAGCAGCCGCCCGTCCGGCAGCCAGTCGATGGAGTAGGGCAGGGTGGCCGGCACGATGAGCGCGATCTCGCTGTTGCCTAGGGCGTCAACGGCGATGATCTGGCCTGTGCCCCAGTTGCAGAACCACAGCCGGCCATCGTGCCAGCGAGGCGACTCGCCAAAGGCCAGACCGTTCATCACCACTTGCGCTTGCCTGGCTGCTGATTTCTGCATGGGCCGAGAACCTCCGGGTTTGCGCAAATCGTCACGGCCGAAAGGCCGATGAGAGGCGCTGTCTTGCCAAGGACGGGCGTGGGGGCTTCGTGCCGACAATCGCAATCAACATATTTCCGGTTGACCACTTCGGCAGTCCGGATGCTGCCAAGGACGCCCCTGAGGCGGCACGACCGCCAACACCCGACCGCCTGATTGTCGCGTTGCGGCGAAGGGGTGTTTCCGCTATTGAGGCCGGACTTGGAACCAAGGTTGCCCTCATCCCATGAGCCTCGTTGACACGATCAAAAATGCGTTCGTTCCGATCCATCGCGAGGGTTATCCCTTTATCGCTGCGTTCGGCGCGGCGACGCTTTTTCTTGGCTATTTCTCCTCGACCCTGTTCTGGATCGGTCTCATTCTGACCGCGTGGTGCGCTTATTTCTTCCGCGATCCCGAGCGTGTCACGCCGATCGACGACCGGCTGGTTGTCAGCCCGGCGGACGGCATCGTCTCGGCCGTCGGCCCGGCCGTGCCGCCGCGCGAGCTTGGCCTCGGCGGCGGCGAAATGACCCGCATCTCGGTATTCATGAATGTCTTTTCCTGCCACGTGAACCGCGCCCCGGTGCGTGGCCGCATCTCCAGGATCGAGCATCGGCCAGGAAAATTCCTCAACGCCGAACTCGACAAGGCAAGCACCGAGAACGAACGCAACGGGCTGGTCATAGAGAGCCCCAACGGCACGGTGGCTGCGGTGCAGATCGCCGGCCTGGTGGCGCGGCGGATCGTCTGCTGGGCCGAGACCGGCGGCGCCATCGGCACCGGCGAGCGCTTCGGGCTGATCCGCTTTGGCTCGCGCGTGGACGTATTCCTGCCCTCGACGGCGACGCCGCGCGTTGCCGTCGGCCAGACGGCGGTAGGCGGTGAGACGGTGCTGGCGGAATTCGGCGGCGTTGCCGCAACGCCGCTCGTGCGGATATCCTGACCGGTGGCCCCGCCGTTCAAGAAATTCGAGGCGCATGGCGGCGGCGGCCCGCGCATCCGTGAAATCCCGATGCGCATGGTGCTGCCCAATCTGGTCACCG
This sequence comes from Mesorhizobium sp. M0923, assembly GCF_040319365.1. NCBI lineage: Bacteria > Pseudomonadati > Pseudomonadota > Alphaproteobacteria > Hyphomicrobiales > Phyllobacteriaceae > Mesorhizobium > Mesorhizobium sp. M0923. The sequence goes on from NZ_JAMYNW010000022.1 coordinate 56,251, forward strand.
TGCTTGCCATCTGCGCCGGCCTGTCCGGCATCCGCTTCGGCTTCGAAGGCCGCTTCGAGCCGGCGGTGGTGATGGTACTGCTCGCCGCCTTCCTCGATGGTATCGACGGCCGCCTGGCGCGAATGCTGAAGGCGACCTCCAAATTCGGCGCCCAGATGGATTCGCTGGCCGATATCGTCAATTTCGGCGTGGCACCGGCGCTAGTGCTTTATGCCTTTCTGCTCGACAGGGCAGGTTCGCCGGGTTGGATCGCGGCGCTGCTGTTTACCATCGCCTGTGGGATGAGGCTTGCCCGCTTCAACGTGCTCGACGAAGAGCTCGACCGTCCGCAGTGGCAAACCGAATATTTCGTTGGCGTGCCGGCGCCGGCGGGTGCGGTGCTGGTGATGCTGCCGCTCTATCTGTTCTTCCTCAGGCTTGGCCTTGAACCCAGCCGCCTGGCGGCCTTCATTGCCACCGGCTTTACAATATTGGTGGCGTTCCTGCTGGTCAGCCGACTGCCCGTCTATTCCGGCAAGAGCGTCAGGATACCGGGCGACAGAGTGCTGCCGATCATCCTCGCAGTCGTCCTCTACGTCCTGCTTTTGATGACCTATCCCTGGTATACGCTGACGGCTTCGGTTGCCGGCTATTTGCTGTTTTTGCCATTCAGCGTGCGCGCCTATTCCAGACGCGCCAAGCGCGAAGGCGAGAAGGTACCGTCCTCGGACATCGGCTGACAGATTTGGTGCCAATTTCGCACGCGGCGCTGTGGAACGCCCTTCAAAACCACGTTTTCGGAACTTGCTGGGCGCCTGACCGTTTGTGTCGGTAGGTCCGTTTGAGCGACTGCTCGTGATCGTCAACGTCGCGCAAGCTGCCGCATCGGGCCCAGAATCATCGGAATACGAGAAATGGCTGTCATCCTCATTGGCGCATTACTGACTGTCGCCGGCCTCGTATATATGGCGGTTGCAGCCATCATGCGCGGGCGGCTCAGTGAGCCGGCCGCTGTCTCCACCGCGCCGGATAGCCCGAGGCCCAATCTCGCAACACCAGGTCCGACTCTGGAGCCGCGGCGGCGCGGGCTCCGTTTTCTCGGCTTGTCACAGAATTGGCCGGGCCTGCTGATGATGGCCGTCGGCGTCATTCTGCTGTTATCGGTAGTGGTCCTCTAGAGTTTTGGAAAGGTCTGGAAAACCTCAGGCGGCAGCGCTCAGTCCCAGCCTCTCGAGCGCCAGCTTTCTTGTCGAGACATAGTCGGTCTTGCCCGAGCCCAGCACCGGGATTTCCTCGACCTTGACGATGTCGTTCGGTACCATCAGTTCGGCCGCCCCGGCCTTCTTGCCGAATTCGCGCAATTCGTCGGGATTGGCACTGTCGGCGGTGGTGACCAGGACGAGGCGCTCGCCGCGCCGTCTGTCCGGCACCGCCACCACGGCGTGATGCTCTTCCGGCCACAGCGACTGCACCAGCATCTCGACCGCACCAAGCGATACCATCTCGCCGGCGATCTTGGCGAAGCGCTTGGCGCGGCCGCGAATGGTGATGAAGCCTTCGCGATCGACCGAGACGATATCGCCGGTGTCGTGCCAGCCTTCGAGCGGCAGTAGCTCGCCCGGCCGATCGGCGGTCATGTAGCCCATCATCAGGTTCGGCCCGTCGAGCCACAGCCGGCCGGCGTCGCTAATGCCTTCGACCGGTTCGAGTTTCATGCGCATGGCCGGCAGCAGCCGCCCGACCGTGCCGTCGCGACCGTGGATGGCGGTGTTGACGGCGACCACCGGTGCGGCCTCGGTCAAGCCAAAACCTTCGATGATCTCGGCCTGGAAGCGTTCGCGATAAACCCGGCGCGTCTCCGGCTTCACCGCCTCGGCACCGGCGACGACAAAGCGCAGGCTGGAAAAATCGCCGTCCTTGGCGGTGCGGGCATAGTTGGCGAGGAACGTGTCGGTGCCGAACATCACCGTTGGCCGGACCTTGCGCGCCACCTCCGGAATAAGCTTGTAGTGGAGCGGTGAGGGGTAGAGGAACAGTTTTACGCCGGTGACCAGCGGCAGGATGGTGCCACCGGTCAGGCCGAACGAGTGGAACACCGGCAGCACGTTGAGCAGGATGTCGACCGGCGAGATGGTGATGCGGGCTTCGGCCTGCATGGCATTGGCAAGAAGGTTCCGGTGCGACAGCACAACTGCCTTGGGTGTGCCTTCCGAGCCGGAGGTGAACAGGATCACCGCCGGCTTGGCTGCATTCTGGCGCTGCAACGGCCATCGCCACAGCAAGGCGGCAGCGAGCTTGTCCAGCGCGGTCACGCTTGCGCGAACATCCTCCAGCCAGAGCAGTTTGGCTCCGCCCTTTTCCACCGCCTCGACTATGTCGGCGAGGTTGGCCTTTTCGACAAAGGCGCGTGAGGAGACCACGGTGCGGATCACCGCCGTGCGGATGGCGGCGGTGACGCTCGCTGGGCCGGCGGTATAGTTGATCATTGCTGCCACTCGCCCAGCCGACAAAACACCGACGAACGCCAGCACGAGGCCATTGGCGTTGGGCAGGAGCAGCCCAACCGCTTCGCTCGGCGCTGTCATTGCCTCGAAGCGGCGGCCCAAAACCCTGGCACCGATAAACATTTTCCGGTAGCTCAGCGCACCGCCGATGATGTCTTCGATAATTGGGTGCGAAGCGCCGACACGGTCGGCGGCATCACGCATGGCAAGGAACAGCCCTCGGTCGAGATCACTGCCAAAAAGCCTGGCCTCGGCGAAGCGATCGAACAGCGCATTGGTATTGGAGGCCTGATTGGGGTTCCGCGCCACCAACTCGGCGATGGTCATCGGCTCCAGCGCGCTGATCGACAGCTGCGGGAACCAGTGGCGCGGCGCCTTGTCTGCCGGCGTCAGCGACGCCGGCAGGCTGCGCGCGCCGGCAACGAAGATCGGCACGATGCGAGCGTCGGCCTGCATGGCGATACGGGTGATGGCGCGGAACAATCGAAACGACTTGACGTCGGGCTCGACCGCATTCGGAAGGTAAACCGCGAGCCGGCCCTTGCCCTTCAGCACCCGCACCAGTCTGCGGCTGACGAAGACGTGCTCGGCGTTGAAGGCGATGGTGCGGCCAAGCTCGCGCCATGGTTCCAGCCAGGGCGATCTGGCCGAAGCCGGGTCGAGAATGTGCAGCGTGTCCTCCGGCAGCAGCGACAGCATCAATGCCGGCTCGAGGCGCGACTGATGCCAGACGACGTAGATGACCGGAGCCGCCGACTTGCGGGCAATCTTGATTCGCTCGTCGTTGATCCGGTAGGCGAGCTTGAACGGCACGTAGAGCAGCGCCTGGCTCAAGCGCAGGCCGAGGCGGAACTTCTCCACCACGCCGATCAGCAGCCAGGCCGTGACAAGACCCGCAAGCAGCGCCAGTGTCAGGATCATCGCCGCATCTCCCAACAATCTCACGTCGCGGCTCTTCAGTGGCCGCTTCGGGTGAGAACCTAGCCGAAGTTGGATCAACGTCAATGCGGCTTCATTTTTCCGTCTCTCCTGCTATCAGTGGGCTCGGCTGCCTTCTCCACAAATCGCAGCTACGCCGCCTTCATCCTCCCGCTGATGAAGCGGAATTCCTGCGTCTTGCCGCCAAAGCCATACGCGGCCGCCGGCACTTCGTGCACGAGGGCATAGCTTTCCTCATGGACCTTGCCTAGCAGCCGGCCGAATGCTGCAAAGATTGCCTGGAGATAGGCCTCCAGTTCGAGCTTGGTGTTGGTGCCGTCGACGACCTTGATGTCGAGCCAAGCCGTGTTGGCGCCGTGCTCGGCCAGCGACTTGCCGCCGGCGAACCAGTGCTCGGGGTCGAGATAGGAAATCGCGACAGCTGTGATCGTCGCGTCCTTGCGCAGATGCGTGGCCGTCAGTTCGGTCACCTCCTTGGCAATAGCGGCGGACAAAGCGGCATCGGGCTTGCCGGTAACGCTGACATTGATGATCGGCATGTTTCTTCTCCTCGGTTTCAAGCGGCGTCTCTTCGCCGTCGAGAAAATCATGCCATCGTTCTTGAGTCAGAAAAATCGAATTGTTTTTGATAAACACTTAGATATTATCGAATTATGCAGGCGCTCGATCCCGACCTCCTCAAAACTTTCCTCGCTTTCGTCGATAGCGGCTCGCTGGCGCAGGCTGCGTCGATCGTCGGCCGCTCGCCGTCGGCGGTGACCGCGCAGATGCAGCGGCTGGAGGATGTAGTCGGCGAACCGCTGCTGGTGCCGCAGGGGCGAGGGCGTGGCCTGACGCCGGCGGGCGAGGATCTGGTCGGCCACGCGCGGCGCATTCTTGCTGCGCACCGCGAGGCGTGGCTGGCCCTCAAAGGGGCGCATGCCGATGGGCGCGTCGCCATCGGCACGACGCAGGATTTCGCCGACAGCGGCTTGCCGCAGCTTCTCAGGGCCTTCGCCGTCAGCCATCCGCGCGTCAGGATCGAATTGCGTGTCGGCCGCTCCGCCGAACTGGCGCAGGCTTTGCAAGCCGGCACCCTTGATCTGGCCATTGCCATGCGACAGGCGCCGACGCGGGACGAAGTCGGCGTGCTCAAAGAGCCAATGATCTGGCTTTGCTCACAAAACGGCTTGGCCACCCGCCAAGAGGAATTGCCCTTGGCGCTGCTCGATCCCCATTGCGGGTTTCGCGATGCAGCGACCAGTGCACTGGATGCGGCCGGCCGCCGCTATCGCATTGCTGCCGGCAGTGCCAGCCTTGCCGGCCTGCGTACGGCGGTACACGCTGGCATCGCTTTGACGTTGAGGACGGCGCGCTTCGCTCATTCCGGCATCGTCGAGGCGCCGCGCGATCTTGATCTGCCGCCGGTGCCGGTCGCCGAATTCGCCATCCGCTTGCGTGAGGATGCCGACCGGCCGGCGCAGGATCTGGCCGCGTTGTTCAGCGGCAACCTGGGCTTGGCCAGTTGAGTCAGCAAAGAAAAAGCCGACCTTGCGGTCGGCTTCTGAGTAGGACGGGCCGAGGGGTTTGGGGGGACTTGGGGGTGGCCCGTCGCAGCCATAATGCCTGAGCCCGATGATGGTTCCATGACTTTTCAAATTTATTTTCAGGCACGGATTTCGCGTGATCGGACCTCCAACTCGCCCTCGGGCGTGGCGAGGATTTTGGTCATGCATCCGCTGCGCGCTGCCTGGCCATCAGCCAGTCACGGCCGGCGTGAGCGAACACGGCGCAAAGCACGATTGCGCCGCCGACCATGCTGGCTGCCGGCGGGATTTCCGCCAGGAACAGGAAGGCGAACAGGATCGCGAATGGCACTTCGGCCGAACCCAGCAGTCCGGACTCGGCCGCCGGAATGAGCCGGGCGCCCTCCGTCCACAGGATCGAGGCAAGCGCGAACGAGGAGCCGAAGGTGGCTAGAAGCAATGCGTCCCTGGCCGAGACGGCCAGCGGATCGGTGACGAACCAGCCGAGCACGAACAAAAGGAATGCCGACACCGCACCCGCCCACACCACCGGCGTATCGCGGAAGGTGCGCACCATGATCATGTAGAGGGCGCTGCCGATCGTCATCAGCAGCGCCAGCCCGTCCCCGAACAGATGGCCGGTGCCGAAGCCCGACCAGACCATGATCGCCACCCCGCATAGTGACACGGCAGCGGCAGCAAGCGTCTGCAGCCGGAACGGTTCGCGGACCAACAGGAGGGCCAGCAGCGCGGTGACGAAAGGGGCGGTGGCGTAGATGATGGCGACATTGGCGACAAAGGTGAACTTGAACGCCGAGATGAAGGCGATGCTGGCGAGCGCGCCCTCAATCGCCAGCAGCCAGCCGCGCCAGCCGAGCCGCAGGCTGCCGCGACCGCCGGAGCGCTGGCGACGCCATAGCACATAGAGGCTGATCAGGATCGAGCCGACGAAGCCGCGCCAGCAGGTAATCGTCAGCGGGTCGGAATGGATCGATTTGGTCAGCACGCCGGTGAGGCCGAAGACGGCCGCCGATGCCGAAACCAGGATGATGCCGAGGGTGCGTTCGCGGGCGCTTTCCACTGTGCCTGGCATATCCAGCGATTCCGTCATCTCACCAGCTTACGCTGCCCCGTCCTGACACCATAGTGTCAGCTTGATCGAGGCGTCATGCATCGAAACAGCAGACCGGCAGCCCCGGTGAACAGGCTGCCGGCGAAGCCCTTTCGCGGATTTCCAGGATGGCGATATCGGCCATATGTCCGGCGGCCTTACGAATGTGTTGCGAGAGAGGGTGTGAAGGCGTTGGATGCTCCCCGTATCGTCAGGCTATACGGGGCGAAGCCCTGCCAAGCGCTACGCCAGCGGGGACTTGCGTTTGGGGCAGCCGACACCGCCGTTAAGCAGCGAAGCCAGGCAACTATGGGAGGGAAATGAAATGGACGCGATCGCATTGAAGGCCATGCAGGTGCCGCTGAAGGAGGCCTATCGCGACGACGCCTCGCGCGCGCTGATTACTCTCCGCGCCAAAGGCTCGATCGACGACCAATCGATCGCCTGCAAGGTCGAGACAGGCAGGGCGATCGCCATTGCCGGGCTGCATCCGGCGACCGGCGGCACCGGGTTCGAACTCTGCTCCGGCGACATGCTGCTGGAGGCGCTGGTGGCTTGCGCCGGCGTCACGCTGAAGGCGGTGGCCACGGCGCTGGAATTCAAGCTTGGGGCCGCCACGGTGGAAGCCGAAGGCGATCTCGACTTTCGCGGCACGCTTGGCGTGGCGAGGGATGCGCCGGTTGGCTTCCGCGCCATCCGGCTGACATTCGGCCTCGACACCGACGAGCCGCAGGAGCGCATCGATGCGCTGATCAAGTTGACCGAGCGCTACTGCGTCGTGTTGCAGACCATCAGTCAGAAGCCGGAGCTGACGGTAAGCGCACGACGCTGATGCTGCCAATCTCTCCCCTTGAGGGGGAGATGCACGGCAGGGTAGAGGGGGTTGGTCCGACGGGGCTCGGCCTGCTGCGGCAGATGGAGGCTGGCGCTCCACGCCTGTCGACCCCCTCTGGCCTGCCCTCTTTGCCAAAACTTGGCATCTCCCCTCAAGGGAGGAGATGACGCTCCTACTGCGCCGACGGCTCCTCGGCGTCGCCCTCGTCCGCGAACGGCGAGGCACTCGGCACGCACTGCACCGACCAGCCGGCCGGCGTCGGCTGCTTCTGGTATTCGGTGACGGCGGAGGTGCACTGTTCGCGGGTGTCGAAGGTGCTGGGCAGCACGACCATGCCGCCTTGCGGGCCGGCGATCACCAGATACCAGACCAACGCTACGCTCGGTGCCGCCATGGGTGTTTCCTCGCTCTGCTTGTTTTGGGAGTCGGTGCGATCCTAGCAACTCCGGCCAAGCGGCGAAAGCTGGGCCGAAGCGCGGCGTTAAGCCACGGCATCACAGCCGCGTGATGCAAGGCCGCTTACTCCGGCTGCCGGTAGGCGACAAAGCGGTTGTGCTTGGCCTGGAAGATCAGCCCCGTCTCCTTGAGCGCAGGGCTGGCCAACGGCACGATACGCTTGGCGATCTCCGAAGGGTGCGGCAGCGTTTCCGGATACTCGCCGGGTACGGCCTGCGCCCGCATCGCGGTGCGCGTTGCCCCGGGATCGGCGGCGTTGACCCTGAGCGGCAGGTTTTCGGTCTCATGGGCCCACGAACGCGTCATGGCCTCGACCGCCGCCTTCGACGCCGCATAAGGCGCCCAGAAGGCGCGTGCGGAGTGGGCCAGGCTGGAGCTCAGCACGATAGCGCGGCCGGCATCGGAAAGCCTCAGCAGCGGGTCGACCGAGCGGATCAGCCGCCATGTTGCGGTGACGTTGATGGTCATCACCTTCTCGAAGGTCTTTGCCTCGACATGGCCGATCGGGGCGATGACGCCGAGCACAGCGGCGTTGGCGACCAGTATGTCGAGCTTGCCCCAGCGCTCGTGGATGGCGCCGCCCAGCCGGTCGATCCCCGCCATGTCGGCAAGATCGAGCGGGACGAGCGTCGCTTGTCCGCCGCCTGCTTTGATCTGGTCGTCGAGCTCTTCCAGCCCGCCGACGGTGCGGGCAACCGCAATCACATGCGCACCGGCTGCGGCAAGCTCCCTGGCGATGAAATAGCCGATACCGCGCGAGGCGCCGGTGACGACCGCAACGCGGCCGGAGAGATCGAGGGTCATGCTTGAACTTCCATGAGGTCGGCGTGAAGCACCCCCCTCTGCCTTGCCGGGCATCTCCCCCTCAAGGGGGGAGATTGGCCCTCATCAGGCTCAGCGCCTGTTCTGCGACCGTCGCGATTGGCGAAAGTCGACAGTTCAGCCGATCTCTCCCCTTGAGGGGGAGATGCCCGGCAGGGCAGAGGGGGGTAACCTGGCGAAGACAAATGGCGATCCGGCAACCTTACGACCCGCCCGCCGCCAAGAGCGAAAGCGTGCGGACATTGTCGGAGCCTTCGAAATCGGCAAGCCGGGTCGGATACTGGCCGGTGAAGCAGGCGTCGCAGAATTGCGGCTGCTCGTTGTCGCGGCCGGCTTCGCCGACGGCCCGGTAGAGCCCGTCGATCGAGAGGAAGCCGAGCGAATCGACGCGGATGAACTCGGCCATCTCCTCCACCGACATGCGCGAGGCCAGCAACTTCGACTTTTCCGGTGTGTCGACGCCGTAAAAGCACGAGGCGCGCGTCGGCGGCGAGGCGATGCGCATATGCACCTCCTTGGCGCCGGCATCGCGCACCATCTGCACGATCTTCTGGCTGGTGGTGCCGCGTACGATCGAATCGTCGACCAGCACCACACGCTTGCCTTCGATCATGCGGCGATTGGCGTTGTGCTTGAGCTTGACGCCCATGTGGCGGATCGAATCGCCGGGCTGGATGAAGGTGCGGCCGACATAGTGATTGCGGATGATGCCGAGCTCGAACGGAATGCCCGCGGCCTGCGAAAAGCCGATCGCCGCCGGTGTGCCCGAATCCGGCACCGGCACGACAATGTCGGCCTCGACCGGGCTCTCCAGTGCCAGCTCGGCGCCGATGCGCTTGCGTACCTCGTAGACATTGCGGCCTTCGACCGAAGAATCCGGCCGGGCGAAGTAGACATATTCGAAAATGCAGAAGCGGGTCTTCTGCGGCTCGAACGGGAACAGGCTTTCGATGCCCTTGCTGGTGACGACGACCATTTCGCCGGGCTTCAGGTCGCGCACGAAACGCGCCCCGATAATATCGAGCGCACAGGTCTCCGAGGCGAGAATCCAGGCGCCGTCGAGATCGCCTAGCACCAGCGGCCGGATACCGAGCGGGTCGCGGCAACCGATCATCTTCTTGGACGTCATTGCCACTAACGAGAAGGCGCCTTCGACCTGGCGCACCGCATCGATGAAGCGCGAATTGAGGTCGCGCTCCTTGCTGGTGGCGACCAGATGCAAGAGCGTCTCGGTGTCGGAGGTGGAAGAGAAGATGGCGCCCTGCTTCTGCAGGGCGCGCTGAACGGTCATGGCGTTGGTGAGATTGCCGTTATGGGCGACGGCAAAGCCGCCATCGGCAAGTTCGGCGAAGAAAGGCTGGATGTTGCGCAAGCCAGCGCCACCGGTGGTGGCATAGCGTGTGTGGCCGATGGCACGGTTGCCTTGCAGGCTGTCGATGACACGCTGCTTGGTGAAGGTGTCGCCGATCAGGCCGACATGGCGTTCGACATGGAATTGAGTGCCGTCGTAGGAAACGATGCCGGCCGCTTCCTGGCCGCGATGCTGCAACGCATGCAGGCCGAGTGTTACGATGGCTGCGGCGTCCTGCCGGCCGAAAATACCGAACACGCCGCATTCGTCGTGGAAATGGTCGTCGGCTTCGGCGGAAAGCACGTCGTCTGCGTCTGCCACTGAGACTGCCATTGGGGGCTCAAGCTCCGCTAAAGTCGCCATATAAGGTCATAGCGCATCGAAAGCAACGCACGTCGTGCGACGTTCACATGATCGACAGTCTCGAGGCGAGCAAGTCTGCCGAAATCAGTTTGCCGGCGCGGGGTTTGCAGGTGCCGGCGTCGCGGGCGCATTGTCGGCCGGCGGAGCGTCGCTGTCATCGGGTGCCGGAGCAGTGGCGTCGTCGCCGGCGGCAGGTGCTTCCGCTGCAGGCGGGTCGGGGGCCAGAGGCGTCTCGGTGGCCGGCTGATTCGGATTGAGCTTGTTGAGGATGGCGTTTTCCGGATCCTCGGGCAGCAGGCTTTCCAGCTTGGCACCGATCGATTCGAGCAGCGGCTTTGACTTGGCGTTGGCAATCCAGCCTGGAGCTTTGGCGCCGGCCAGCCAATTGAAAAACAGCAGTGCGACCGCGACCACCAGGATGCCGCGCGCCGCGCCATAGAGGAAGCCAAGTGTGCGATCGAGCGCGCCGATCCTGGAATCGATGATCCAGTCGGCGAGCTTCATGGTGATGACCGAAACGACGATCAGCGCGACAATGAAGACGATACCGGCGGCCGCCGCCATGGCTGCCTTTTCGTTGTCGATATAGGGCTGAATGTAAGGCAGCACCGGCTTGTAGAAGAAGAAGGCCGCCGCAGCGGCAACTGCCCAGGAGATGATCGACAGGATCTCGCGCGAAAAGCCGCGAACCATGGCGAGCATCGCCGAGACCAGGGTGAAGCCGACGAGAATTCCGTCAAGCAGCGTAATCGGCATGTTTTTCGCCCCGCTCCGATCTCTTTTTCACGACTCGACGAGCCGCATCAGTCTTGCTCGTCGGCGCGGCTGCGCCGAGAGCCGGCTATGCGCGCCACGAGATCGGCAAGCTCGGTGGGCTGGAAAGCGCCGGCTCCGATCCCCCCGGCCCCATTACCACCAACAAGTTCCTCGCTGCCCAAGGGCAGAACCGCGCTTCCGAAACCCAGCTTTTCGGCTTCCTTAAGGCGCTGCTGCGCATGCGCAACCGGCCTCACCGCCCCCGAAAGGCTGATTTCGCCGAAATAGACGCAATCGGCGGGAAGGGCAAGACCGGTGAGCGAGGAAACCAGTGCCGCCGCCACCGCCAGGTCGGCCGCCGGCTCCGAAATGCGGTAGCCGCCGGCAACGTTGAGATAGACGTCGTGCGTGCCGAAGCGAACGCCGCAATGGGCTTCCAGAACCGCCAGGATCATCGACAGCCGGGCGCCGTCCCAGCCGACGACGGCGCGGCGTGGCGTGCCGAGCGTCGAAGGTGCTACCAGCGCCTGGATCTCGACCAGCACCGGCCGTGTGCCTTCCATGCCGGCGAAAACCGCGGCACCCGGCGACTTCGCGTGACGTTCACCGAGGAAAAGCTCGGACGGGTTGGCGACTTCCCGCAAGCCCTTGTCCGACATTTCGAAGACGCCGATCTCGTCGGTTGGCCCGAAGCGGTTCTTGACCGTTCGCAGGATGCGGTAGTGGTGGCCGCCTTCGCCCTCGAAATAGAGCACCGCGTCGACCATGTGCTCGACGACGCGTGGGCCGGCGATCTGGCCCTCCTTGGTGACATGGCCGACCAGAACGATCGCCGCCCCTGTGGATTTTGCATAGCGGATCATCGCTTGGGCGGCGGCACGCACCTGGGTCACCGTGCCGGGCGCTGAATCGGCCATGTCGGTCCATAGCGTCTGGATCGAATCGAGAATGACCAGGTCCGGCCGCTTGCCATCGGCAATGGTGGCGAGGATGTCCTCGACGTTGGTCTCGGCGGCGAGTTCGACCGGGGTGTCGGCGACGCCGAGCCGCTGGGCGCGCAGCCTGATCTGGGCGACCGCTTCTTCACCGGAGACGTAGACGATGCGGTGGCCCTTTGCCGCCAGTGCGGCTGCAGCCTGGGTGAGCAGCGTCGACTTGCCGATGCCGGGATCGCCGCCGACCAAAAGCGCCGATCCGCGCACGAAGCCGCCGCCGGTGGCGCGGTCGAGTTCGCCGATGCCGGAGACGATGCGCGGGGCGTCCTCGATGTCGCCGGAGAGGCTGGTCAGCACCACCGCGCGGCCCTTGCGGGCGTTGCGGGTGTTGGCCGGGCCGGAGCCGATGCCGCCCGACGTGCCTTCCTCGACCAGCGTGTTCCACTCGCCGCAGGCATCACATTTGCCGGCCCAACGCTGATGCACCGAACCGCAATTCTGACAGATGAACTGGATACGGGATTTGGCCATCAGCGTCGCGTCGCTTGCCAATTGCCGAGGCTCGTCGATCCTGCCCACCCCCCTCTGTCCTGCCGGACATCTCCCCCGCAAGGGGGGAGATTGGCTGTCATTGATGCTTTCGCCAATCGCCGATGCCGCAAGAAGAGAGCCGGCGACAAAACTGCCGATCTCCCCCCTTGCGGGGGAGATGGCCGGCAGGCCAGAGGGGGGTGTGACGGAACGCGACGGTTGGCCAACAAGCTACTCGAACCGATCCGGCAAATGATGCTCTTCCGCGAGGTCCGAGAAGCGGGTGAACTCGCCCTGGAAGGCGAGGCTGACCGATCCCGTTGGGCCGTGGCGCTGCTTGGCGACGATTACTTCGGCCTTGCCGCGCATCTCGTTCATCTCGTGTTCCCACTTGATGTATTCGTCGGTGCCCGGCTTCGGCTCGCGGTTCTTCAGATAATATTCCTCGCGGTAGACGAACAGCACCACGTCGGCGTCCTGCTCGATGGAGCCCGATTCGCGCAGATCCGAAAGCTGCGGGCGCTTGTCGTCGCGGCTCTCGACCTGGCGCGACAGCTGCGACAGCGCGATGATCGGCACCGCCAACTCCTTGGCCAGTGCCTTGAGCCCGGTGGTGATCTCGGTGATTTCCTGGACGCGGTTTTGCGATGATTTCGCGCTCGATCCCTGCATCAGCTGGATATAGTCGATGACGATGACGTCGAGACCGCGCTGGCGCTTCAGGCGACGCGCGCGGGCGGACAGCTGAGCGATGGAAATACCGCCGGTCTGGTCGATGAACAGCGGGATTTTCTGCATGGTCTGCGAACAGGCAACGAGCTTTTCGAAATCCATCTCGCTGATCTCGCCGCGGCGGATTTTCGACGACGGGATTTCGGTCTGTTCGGAAATAATGCGGGTGGCGAGCTGTTCGGATGACATTTCGAGCGAAAAGAAGCCGACGACGCCGCCATTGGCCGCCTTGAACGAGCCGTCGGCCTGCTGCGCCGGGACATACGCCTCCGCGATATTGAAGGCGATGTTGGTGGCGAGCGAGGTTTTACCCATGCCGGGGCGGCCGGCAATGATGATCAAGTCGGACGACTGCAGGCCGCCCATGCGACGGTCGAGGTCGCGCAAGCCGGTGGCGACGCCCGACAAATGCCCGTCGCGCATATAGGCGGCATTGGCCATGTCGACCGCCGTCTTGACAGCGTCGGTGAAGCTCTCGAAGCCGCCGTCGTAGCGGCCGGTCTCGGCCAGCTCGAACAGCCGCCGCTCGGCGTCCTCGATCTGGTCGGAGGGCGACATGTCGACCGGCGCGTCATAGGCGATGTTGACCATGTCCTCGCCGACGGTGATCAGCGCGCGGCGCGTGGCCAGATCGTAGATGGCGCGGCCATAGTCGGTGGCGTTGACGACGGTGACGGCCTCGACCGCCAGCCGCACGACATATTGCGCCACCGTCATGTCGCCGACCTTCTCGTCGGCCGGCAGGAAGGTCTTCAGCGTGATCGGCGTCGCGATCTTGCCCATGCGGATGAGCTCGGCCGCGACCTCGAAGATCTTCCTGTGCAGCGGCTCGTAGAAATGGCCAGGCTTCAGAAAGTCGGAGACGCGGTAGAACGCATCGTTGTTGACCAGTATGGCGCCGAGCAGCGCCTGCTCGGCCTCGATGTTGTTCGGCGCCTCGCGATAGAGCGGTGTTTCCGCCACGCCGAATTTTCGTGCTGCCTCTGCCATGATGTCCCCGGTCCTGATCCCGGTCTCTCGATATCAGAACGAGACAAGTCGGTGATGACTTATCTGCATCAGTCCCCAACCAACCAACTTTGATGCCCGCGATTCACAGCCAAGATACTTCGGTGGAAAGAATCTCGATTGACTCGAATCAAGATGGCGAGCCTAGCCGTTCTTGAGCGAGAACAAAACAGGAAAATAGCTGCCGGTCATTCCGGCAAGGCGTCACCCCAGTCCAGTCGCCGCGCGGCCTTGAACGTCTCGCCGTCGCGCTTGGTGAACAGTCGCTCGGCAGCATGACCATCCTGTTGGCAAAGCTTCAGCAAGACCTTGCCGGAGCCCGATTTCGGCGGTGCGATCACCCGCGCGCGGGGCGGAGCGGCCGGATGACGGGAAGCGGCGACAAAGATGAACTTTTCGTCCTCCCACGGCACCTCGGCATCCTTGGCCAGACGGTGCAGGCGCGAGCGGGCGACGCGGCGGGCGAAATGGCACCAGTCGGGAGCGACAAGTGGGCAGGGCGCCTCATGCGGGCAGGGCGCGAGCACGTGCGCCCCCGCCTCGATCAGCTGCCGCCGCACGGCAAGGATGCGCTGCCAGCCGGCCGGCGTGCCTGGCTCGACGACCAGCAGCGTGTCGGCGGTCAGCTGCCAGAGCCGGTCGATTAGTTTTGCCAGCGATGCCGGCGCGATCTCATCCAGCACATAGGCTGAAGTCACCAGCTCGGCCGGCTCCAGATCGACCAGGTCGATGGTGACGTCACCGGTCAGCCAGGCGGTCTTGGCATGGATTGCCTCGGCGGCAAGCGCCTCGCCGACCCGCCGCACCGCGGCACCGGCCTCGAGCAGCACTGCCTGTTCGAGATCGGGCCAGAGATCGATTGTGGCCCAAAGCACCGTCCCAGGGCCGGCGCCGACATCGAGCAAGGTCTTCGGAGCATAGTCGGGCCGAGACTCGCCCACCGCATCGAGACTGGCGCGGACGGCCGCATAGGTCGCCGGCAGCCGCGTTGCCAGATAGGCCTTAACCGCCATTTCTTCTGCCATGTGCAGGCGGCCATCGCGCAACTCGGCGCGGTAGCGGTCCGACAGCGTCTTGGCCGCTTGCTTGATCATCGGCAACGGCACCTGTTCGAGAAGGCGGTCGACGCCTTGTCTAAGCGGGGCGGGCAGTTCCATGGTCTACGCAGCCCGAGGTGCGAGCACGATGACCGAGGCGCCAATGATGCAGATCGTGGCACCGGCAAGATCCCAACTGTCGGGGTGCACGCCTTCCGCCAACCATAGCCAGACCAGCGAGGCGGCAATGTAGATGCCGCCATAGGCGGCATAGGCCCGGCCCGCCGCACTGGTGTCGACAAGCGCCAGCAGCCACGCGAATAGCACCAGCGAGACGAGACCGGGCGCCAACCACAGCGGCGACTTATCCAGCCGCCACCACGCCCAGAACGAGAAGCAGCCGGCGATCTCGGCAAGTGCGGCGGCGACGTAGAGGAGGTAGGTCATGAAAAAAGGTCCCGCGTTGACGAGACCTTTTTCAGCGTGCCAGCCGGCAATGGCAAGCGGCAATGGCGCGATCGCCGGCAGTCTACTCCGGATCCGCCACCTTGCGGCGGCGAGTGGGCTTGGCCGCAGGAGCCTTTTCACGACGTCCAAGATCGCGCATCTCCAGCGCCTTCTCGCAACTGGCCATGTAGTCGCGCGTCACCGGCAGCGTGTCGTTCTTCTTGGCGATCTGGATTTGGAAGATCACCAGATCCTGCCATCGGAAGGCAGCTTCCGAGGCAGCAAGATAGAACTCCCACATGCGGCAGAAGCGCTCGTCATAGATCGCCTTGGCCTTGTCGCGGTTGGCGGCAAAGCGCTCGCCCCAATGCTTCAGCGTCTCGGCATAATGCAGCCGCAGAACCTCGATGTCGGTGACGACGAGCCCCGATTTTTCGATAGCCGGCATCACTTCGGAGAGCGACGGGATATAGCCGCCCGGGAAGATGTATTTGCGAATGAAGGCGCTGGTCGCCCACGGCACACCGGAACGGCCGATCGTGTGCAGCAGCATGACACCGTCCGGCTTCAGCAGCGTCGCCGACTTGTCGAAGAAGGTACGGAAATGATTGACGCCGACATGCTCGAACATGCCGACCGAGACGATGCGGTCGAAACGCTCATTGAGCTCGCGATAGTCCTTGAGGTCGAAATGCACCCGGTTTTGCAGGCCTTGCGCGTGCGCGCGGTCGGTGGCGACGCCGTGCTGCTCGGTCGACAGCGTCACGCCTTGCACGTCGACGTCGAACGCCTTGGCGAGATAGAGGCCAAGCCCGCCCCAGCCGGAGCCGATGTCGAGTACCGTCTGGCCGGCTTTCAACCTGAGCTTGGCGGCGATGTGGCGCTTCTTGGCTGCCTGGGCCTCATCGAGCGTCATGTCCGGCTGCTCGAAATAGGCGCAGGAATACTGCATGTCCTCATCGAGGAAGAGGCGATAGAGGTCGCCCGACAGATCGTAGTGGCGCTGCACGTTGCGGCGCGCCCGCGACGCCGTGTTGATCTGCTGCAGGCGCCGGAAGGCGTGGCGCAGACCCTCGATCGCCTTCGACCAGGTGGCATCGATGCCGCCGCTGCCCATGTTCTGGAACGCAATGCGCATCACCCCCAGCACGCCGCCCTCGATAATGTCGAGTTCACCGTCCATGTAGGCTTCCGGCACCGCCAGCATCGGATCAAAAGTGATGGCGCGCTCGGCATGCCTTGTCTTGATGTGCATGTGCACCGGCTCGCCGCTGCCGTCACCGAAAGTCACCATCGAGCCTTGCGGCCCTGTCACCTTGAGATTGCCTGTGCGGACCAGGCGGTCGAGAACGCGCTTAAGCAGAATATTCATGACCAATTGTCCCCTCTCGGCCAGACATGCTGTCCTATTCTGCATCAAGATATAGGGGTTCGAAAAGTTCCATTTGGCATAAAAATGCCCGGGTGCGAGGCCCGGGCATTGGTCCAGATAGGTATTAGCCGACGAATGCCGGCGAACAACGATCAGCCGTTGTCTTCGCCGCCCTCGAACTCCGCGTTCGGATCGAAGAAATTTTCCGGCCGCGCATTGTCGTTGATGTCTTCGCCGTAGATGGCTTCGGCGGTGGTCAGCGTTTCGCCCTTGGCCTGGCGTTCGGCTTCGTCGGCCGTGCGGGCAATGTTGAGCGTGATGGTGACCTCGACTTCCGGGTGCAGTGCGATCGCCACGTTGGTGACGCCGATGGTCTTGATCGGCTGATTGAGCAGGATCTGGTTGCGGTTCACCGAAAAACCTTCCGCCGTCAACAGCTCGGCGATGTCGCGCGTCGACACCGAACCATAGAGCTGACCGGTCTCGCCGGCCGAGCGCACGGCGATGAAGCTCTTGCCGTCGAGCTTTTCAGCAATCTGCGCGGCCTCGGACTTGCGCTCCAGGTTGCGGGCCTCGAGTTGGGCGCGCTGTCCCTCGAACTTCTTCTTGTTACCTTCGTTGGCGCGCAGCGCCTTGCCCTGCGGCAGCAGGAAATTGCGGGCGAACCCGTCCTTGACCTTGACGGTGTCGCCCATCTGGCCGAGCCGGGAAACGCGTTCGAGAAGAATGACTTCCATGGTTTTGTTCCTTCGGTTGGGCGCCTATCCTCAGGATCGGCGCCGAATTGTCTGGAACAGGTCAGGAAGCTGGGGCGTCGCCGCCTGTGTCGCTGTCCTGCCTGTCGCGGCAGTTAGGATCTCTTGTCGAAATCCAACCCGGGATTTGGTGTTCGATCCAGCTACGCCCGTCGTGGCCGGTGAAAAAAGCGGGCGGCGAACCGCCCGCTGGCTAGACCATGATCCCGAAAAGTGGAAACCGGTTTTCGGATAAGATCATGGTCAACTAATCAGTCTTAGCGGACCACGTAGGGCAGCAGGCCGAGGAAGCGGGCGCGCTTGATCGCCTTGGCGAGTTCGCGCTGCTTCTTCTGGCTGACGGCGGTGATGCGCGACGGCACGATCTTGCCGCGCTCGGAAATGTAGCGCTGCAGAAGCCGCACGTCCTTGTAGTCGATCTTCGGCGCGTTGGCGCCGGAGAACGGGCAAGTCTTGCGGCGACGGTGGAAGGGGCGCCGGGTTGGGATCTGGTTGATGTCGACCATTATTCTGCGGCTCCTTCAAAGCCTTCGCGCGGACGGCGCGGGCCACGATCGGCACCGCCATCGCCGAAGCTGCGCGGCGGACGATCACCACGGTCACCGCGATCGCGGTCGCCGAATGAGCGCGGGCCACGATCGCCACGGTCGCGGTCGCCGAAGCCGCCGCGTTCCGAGCGCTCTTCGCGCTTCTGCATCATTGCCGACGGGCCTTCCTCATGCGCATCGACCTTGATGGTCAGGAAACGCAGCACGTCCTCGGACAGGCCCATCTGGCGCTCCATCTCATTGAGCGCGGCCGGCGGGCAGGTGATGTCCATGAGTGTATAATATGCCTTCCGGTTCTTGTTGACCCGGTAGGTGAGGGACTTCAGTCCCCAGTTCTCGACCCGGCCGACGGACCCGCCATTCGCGGTGAGGACGCCCTTGTACTGTTCGACAAGCGCATCGACCTGCTGCTGCGAGAGGTCCTGCCGGGCAAGAAACACATGTTCGTATAGAGCCATAGTGTTCGTGCCTTTCTTCGTTTCTCTCCCGGTTCCCGGCGGCAAAAGCCTCTGCAACTTCTCTGACCCGCAATCCTTGCGAAGACGGGGAAGAAAGGAGCATGACGAGACGGTCGAGAGCGGAGACACGGGAGGCGGAAGCGCTTCTGGCTCCACGCGAAGGTTCGAAAACCTCCGGCCCTCCGTTCAGCCCCCAGCAAGGACCGGCAGATTGCGGGCGTCTATACAGGAATTTGACCGCAAAGCAAGGCCAAACGACAGGCCAAATGGCTCGATTAGCGCCCTACCTTCCAGAGCACAACGGGCCTCGATGGCAAGGTTTTACGGATTTCCTGAAACCTGACCTTAACCATCATGCGAAGTTCCCGTGCCGGCGGGCATGGTGGCAACCCGTCGTTCATCATGCGAATGCAAAACGAAACACTTCGCGCGACACCTGCAGCACGGCGGTTTTGGGGGTAAAATGCTGTTCGACAAGTTCTGCCGTTCGAAGAGCGGCAACTTTGCCCTGATGCTGGCGTTCGGGCTGCCTGCGGTTCTGACGGCGGTCGCCTTTGCCGTGGACGTGTCCACCTTGATGAGGGCCAAGGTCAGCTTGCAGAACGCGCTCGATGCCGCGAACCTTGCATCTTCGCATCTCGGCGACATCGAGGCCACGCGCAAGGACGTCTTCGACCGCTATTTCCAGACCAATGTCGCCGGCCACAGCGAGTTGAGGAACGCCGAAGCGACGCTTACCGTCGAAAGGGGCCTCAATTACATCCAGACAAAGGCTGTCGCCGCGGCGGACGTCAACTTGAACTTCGCTTTCCTGTTCGGCAACGACAAGCGCATCACCGTCGATGCTGGCGCCATCGAATCGACCAATCAGCTCGAAGTCGTGCTGGTGCTCGACAATACCGGGTCGATGGCCAGCAACGACCGCATCGGCGCATTGCGGACGGCGGCGACGGGCTTGATCGATATGCTCCAAGCCGCGAAGTCGCCGACGCGCAGCGTACGTGTCGCAGTGGTGCCGTTCGTCACCGCGGTCAACGTCAAGGGCGAGGACTACGATCCGTCCTGGATCGACATGGCCGGCAAATCGCCGAACAATGGCGCCAATTTCCCCTTGGTCGGCGGCAAGCGCATCACCCATATGGACCTGTTCAAGCAATTGGGCGTCGAATGGAGAGGCTGCGTCGAGGCGCGGCCCGGAACCAACAATGTTTCCGACATTTCGCCCGACCAAAACAAACCGGACACCTTGTTCGTACCTTATTTCGCGCCGGACGATCCAGGTAACGCCAAAAATCCGAACAGCTCCTATGGCAATTCGGCGACCGGCTACAATAATTCCTATCTCGACGATACGGTTATCACCCTGCTTCCCGGCCTCACCGGCGACATCGCGAAGTACAGTGTTTCGACGATGAAGCTGATCAACGACAAGAAAGGCCCCCTGACCATCGGCCCAAACCGGGCCTGTCCGACGCCGATAGTGCCGCTGACCGACGATTTCGACAAATTGCGTAAGGCCGTCAGTGAGATGATCGAATGGAACGGCTCGGGGACCAATGTTTCGGAAGGGTTGTCATGGGGGATGCGGGTACTCTCGCCGGAACCGCCCTACAGTGACGGCGCGCCGTTCAGGGCGTCAGGCACGACCAAAACGGTGCTGCTGCTCACCGACGGCGAAAATGTTGTCTATGGCGCGAAGGATACGCCACAGAAGTCGGACTATGGTTCTTACGGGTTCCTGGCTTCGGGTCGGTTCGGATCCAGCGACCAGACCGCGGCCGCGCGCAATGTCGACGACTGGACAACCAATGTCTGCAACACGTTGAAGAAACAGGACGTGCAGATCTTCACAGTACTGCTGCAGGCCGACACCGCAGCCAACCGCAAGCTCTACGAGGCCTGCGCGTCGTCGCCGTCGGATTATTACCCGACCAACGACGTCAGTCAGCTCGAAAGCGTCTTCCTGAAAATCGGAAGCTCGATTTCGCAACTGCACTTGACGAACTGAACGACGTCAGTCGCCCAACGGCCGTTCCGCCGCCGCTGCTCAACTCGTGTGCGCAGCCACTTTGCCTGTGGTTTCGGGGAAGAAGTCGGGCGCCGCATGGCGCTTGCCGAACATCATGTCGTACTGCAGCAGACGGAAGTCGCGGATTGCCGGGTCGATCTCTTTCTGACGCGACCAATCGGGGGTGGCGTCGCCCGCCGGTGCCAACAGCAAATTGCGGTCGATGACGCGGTAGTGCTCCCGCAACTGGCCGAGGAAGCCGGTGTAATAGGGATGACTGATGCCGGCAGTCTTCAGGATATGATAGGGCAGGAAGGCTGGGCTGACGGCGCCGAGATCCTCGGCCGGGCCGCTGCGGTTTGACCAGACGATCAGCGGCGTCTGGTGGTGCAGCAGCATCTGGTCGGCCGCCTCCTTGCGCGGCGCGACATTGTCCTTCAGGAAACCGGTCTCGACGTAGACCGGCCCAAGCGGCGGCAGATGGTCGCCGAAGAAGGCGATGACCGTCGGCCGCTGGCGTTTCTTCGCCCATTCGATCAGCCGCTCGAGGCCACGGTCCGCGTCGGAAGAGCCTTCGGCGTAGCTCAACAGCGATTCACGTGCCCATTGGCTGATCGGCGCCTGCACCTTATGGGTCGGATTGTTATAGCGATAGGGCTCATACGGCCCGTGGTTCTGCAGGCTGACGGCGAAAAAGAACACCGGCTCGGCGCTGGTATCGGCCTCGTGGATGATCTCGTCGGTCATCGCTGCGTCCGACGCGAGCGGTCCGCGTTTTTGCATGGGCGGCAACGTCTCCTCGGATTTGAAGTCGTTGAAGCCGAAATCGGCATAGACGGCTCCCCGGTTCCAGAACCAGTTGGTGCCGGGATGGATGGCGCGCGCCCGGTAGCCCTGACTTTTCAGGAAGGTCGCCAGCGACGGGGTCGGTGTCCGCACATATTGCTGGTAGGGAATACTGCCCGCCGGCAGGAAGGCGTTGGAAAAGCCGGTCAGGGCCTCGAACTCGATGTTGGCCGTCATGCCGCCGAATTCGGGCGAGAACATGTAGCCCGTGCGCAGTGCCCGCACATTGGGGATAGGGTCGGGCGTGATGGTGACGCCGGGCAGCTTGGTCGGATCCCAGAAGGATTCGCTCATGACGACGATGATGTCGGGCTTCTCGGCGGGTACCGAGGCCGTCACCTGCGGTTTGCCGATCGCTTCGATCGCCTTGCCGGAATAGCCGGGCGGCGCCGAGACATGGGCCATCGGGACGTTCAGCGCGAATGCGAGCGCAAAACCGTTCGAGGCATAGTTTTCCTTCTGGTCCCACATGATCGGGATGATCTGCAGCCGGTCGCGCGTCCATGAGAAAGTGGCATAGTCCATGATGGAGACGAAGAAGGCGATCAGCGGCACTGTCAGCGTCAGTCGGGCAAGGCGGCCCTTGTGGCTGAGCGCCGGAACGCGGCGGCGCCATAGCCGCCAGCCATAGACGAGAAGCGACAGCCCGCCGCCGACGCCGATCGCCAGGGCAATGGCGGTTCCCGGGCGATCGCGTACCAGGAGCGGCATCAGCGCCACGATCTGCCGAGAATAGAGGAAATCGGTCGGATAGAGCGGATCGCCGAGATAGAGCGACTTCTGGTGGCCGACGAACGCCAGCGACAACGTCAGCGGCGCGAGGATCATCAGGCTCTGATGGCTGCGGCCGAGCACGGCGTCGAGCCCTATGAGGATCAACGCAAAAATGATGATTGTGGTCCAGCCGGGTTTGAAGGGCTGCAGAAAGAAGTCGATGGTGCCGGCAAAGTTGCCGCGCACGATCAATTCGATAGCGAACACCAGGATGGCCGCGGCCAACAGGCTGATGAAGCCATAGCGGATGACAGGCCATTTGCGCCCTGGCAGATAGCCGGTGGCCGGATCGCCTTCGAGAAACTGTGGCGCGGCCTCGGCTGCGCTCTTCCTGGTCTTTGCCACTGCGATAGTTCCCCGGCCCGCAACAAAAGCGTCACTCGACTGTCATCGAACTGTCACGCAAAGCTAGCGCCTGTGGCGGAAATAAGAAGAGCCAGCAAACAAATCGTGAGCGGTTTTCATCATGAGTGATCGCCAAAAAGCCTGCCGAAACAGGCACTCGGCCGACGTTGCGCGGTCAAGGTTGGACTTGACTTGGCCGCACGCCTTGCGTCACAGGCAACGAGAACCAGCAGCTGGGAGCCGCCGATGGCCATCGCATTCACCTTTCCGGGGCAGGGCAGCCAGGCTGTCGGCATGGGCAAGGACCTTGCCGATACCTTTGTTGAATCGCGGCGGATCTTCGAGGAAGTCGATGATGCGCTCGGCGAAAATCTATCGAAGCTTATCTGGGAAGGCCCGGAAGAGACGCTGACGCTGACCGCCAATGCCCAGCCGGCGCTGATGGCGGTGTCGCTTGCCGCAATCCGGGCGTTGGAGGCGCGCGGCTTCTCCCTGAAAGGCAAGGTCACCTATGTCGCCGGCCACTCGCTTGGCGAATATTCGGCACTTGCGGCCGCCGGTTTCGTTTCGGTCGCCGACGCCGCCCGACTGTTGCGCATCCGGGGTAACGCCATGCAGGCGGCGGTACCGGCCGGCGAGGGCGCCATGGCGGCGATCATCGGGCTGGAACAAGCCGACGTCGAAGCCGCCTGCGCAGAGGCTGCCCAAGGCGCGGCCAAAGATCCCGCGCAAGCCTTGGTTTGCCAGATCGCCAATGATAATGGCGGCGGCCAGCTGGTAATCTCCGGCGCCAGGTCGGCGGTCGAACTGGCGGCGAAGCTATGCACGAAGAAGGGCGCCAAGCGGGCGCTCATGCTGCAGGTTTCGGCGCCCTTCCATTCGGCATTGATGAAGCCGGCGGCCGAGATCATGCGGGAGGCACTGGCCGCCGTGACGAAGAGTGCACCGGCCGTGCCGCTGGTCTCCAATGTTACGGTGACCCCGACGAGCGATCCCGACGAGATCGCCCGCCGCCTCGTCGAACAGGTGATCGGGCGCGTGCGCTGGCGCGAAACGGTGGAGTGGTTCGGCGCGAATGGCGTTGCGACGCTATATGAAGTAGGCGCCGGCAAGGTTCTGTCGGGGCTGGCGCGGCGCATTAACCGCGATATTGCCACCAGTGCAATCGGATCCGCGGCGGATGTCGAGGCGGCGCTGGCGGCGCTTGCATAATCAACTGGCGATTTGACCCCGCTCCGTGCGAAGGGTGTTCGCTCAGATCAGGAGACAAAAATGTTCGAATTGACCGGCCGCAAGGCGCTCGTCACCGGCGCATCGGGGGGCATCGGCGAGGCGATCGCCCGCGTGCTGCATGGCCAGGGCGCCATCGTCGGCCTGCACGGCACGCGTATCGAGAAACTGGAGGCGCTGGCCGCCGAACTGGGCGACCGGGTCAAGCTGTTTCCGGCCAATCTTTCCAATCGCGACGAGGTCAAGGCGCTTGGCCAGAAGGCGGAGGCCGATCTCGAAGGCGTCGACATCCTCGTCAACAATGCCGGCATCACGAAGGACGGGTTGTTCGTACGCATGGCTGATGCCGACTGGGATAGCGTGATCGAGGTCAACTTGACCGCCGTGTTCCGGCTGACCCGCGAGCTTACCCATCCGATGATGCGGCGCCGCCATGGCCGCATCATCAACATCACTTCAGTGGTCGGCGTCACCGGCAATCCCGGCCAGGCCAATTATTGCGCCTCCAAAGCCGGTATGATCGGCTTTTCCAAATCGCTGGCGCAGGAGATCGCCACCCGCAATATAACCGTCAACTGCGTCGCCCCGGGCTTCATCGAATCGGCGATGACCGACAAGCTCAACGACAAGCAGAAAGAGGCGATCATGGCGGCGATCCCGACGCGGCGCATGGGCACGGGCGCCGAAGTCGCCTCTGCCGTCGCCTACCTCGCTTCCAATGAGGCGGCCTACGTCACCGGCCAGACCGTTCATGTCAATGGCGGCATGGCAATGATCTAACACTTGGGAAAACGCTTCATTCCGTCTTGGATGCACGGGATTTTTCGTGTAATGCCGCCCGCAACCCGGCGGTTCGGGCAAAAACCGGTCCTGTTCCGCTGCGTTTCCGGCAGGACCATCTTTCAGCTTGATTAGCGGCATTCTGCCCGCTAACGAAGACAGACAACCAAAAGACGAGGATGCCCAAATGAGTGACACCGCAGAGCGCGTCAAGAAGATTGTCATCGAGCACCTTGGCGTCGATGCCGACAAGGTGACGGAGCAGGCGAGCTTCATCGATGATCTGGGCGCGGACAGCCTCGACACGGTCGAACTTGTCATGGCGTTCGAAGAAGAGTTCGGCGTCGAAATCCCCGACGATGCGGCCGAGACCATCCTGACTGTTGGCGATGCGGTGAAATACATCGACAAGGCCTCGGCCTGACGCTATTTGCAGTCATCACCGGGGAGGACCTGCGATGAGGCGTGTCGTCGTCACGGGCCTTGGGCTGCTTTCGCCGTTCGGCATGGGCTTCGAGCACAGCTGGAATGAGCTTCTGACCGGCCGCAGTGCAGCCAAGCGCATCACCGAATTCGAGGTGGAAGACCTTGCCTGCAAGGTCGCCCACGTCATTCCGCGCGGTGACGGCTCCAATGCCACTTTCAATCCTGAAGCCGTTCTCGAGCCGAAGGAACTGCGCAAGATCGGCGACTTCATCCTGTATGGGATCGCGGCCGCCGACGAGGCGCTCAAGGATTCCGGCTGGCAGCCGAAGACGCATGAGGAACAGTGCGCCACCGGCGTGCTGATCGGTTCCGGCATCGGCGGCATCGAAGGCATCGCCGAGAATGCGATGATCCTCAAGGAACGCGGTCCGCGCCGCATCAGCCCGTTCTTCATCCCCGGCCAAATCATCAACCTCGTGTCCGGCCAGGTCTCGATCCGGCATGGGCTGAAAGGCCCCAACCATGCCGTCGTCACCGCTTGCTCGACCGGTGCGCACGCCATCGGCGATGCCGCCCGGCTGATCATATGGGGCGATGCCGACGTTATGGTCGCAGGCGGCGCCGAAGCGCCGGTGACGAGGCTTTCGATCGCTGGGTTCGCGGCTTGCCGCGCGCTCTCCACCGACCGCAACGACGCGCCGCAAACGGCCTCGCGCCCCTATGATCGCGATCGCGACGGTTTCGTCATGGGCGAGGGCGCCGGTGTTGTCGTGCTCGAGGAGCTCGAACACGCCAAGGCCCGCGGCGCCAAGATCTATGCCGAGGTCACCGGCTACGGCCTGACCGGTGACGCCTATCACATCACCGCGCCAGCCGAGGACGGCGACGGCGCTTTCCGTTGCATGACGGCGGCGCTGAACCGGGCGAAGCTGACGCCCGCCGATGTCGACTACATCAACGCCCACGGCACCTCGACCATGGCCGATACGATCGAACTCGGCGCCGTCGAGCGGCTGGTCGGCAACGCCGCCTCGAAGATATCGATGTCGTCGACCAAATCGTCGATTGGCCACCTGCTGGGCGCGGCTGGTGCTGCCGAGGCGATCTTTTCGATCCTCGCCATTCGCGACAACATCGCGCCGCCGACCATCAATCTCGACAATCCGGAGCGCGAAACGGCGATTGACCTTGTGCCGCACAAGCCGCGAGCCCGGCAGATCGACGTGGCGCTGTCCAACTCCTTCGGCTTCGGTGGCACCAACGCCTCGCTCGTCTTCCAGCGCTACAATGGCTGACCGCTCCGCCGGTTTGCGTCTGCCGTCAATTTTGCCATATTCGCCCCTACTCTGCCCGAGGGGATTCGTCGCAAGATCAATTGGTAGGGCGCTATGAACACAAATCCGGCCGATAACGGGGAATTCGGGCAACGGGCAGCAACCCCCGGCCCGATCGTGCCGAAGACGGCCAGCGAGGCGTTGCGGCCCGAGGCCGGCACGCCGCCGCCGAAGCGCTCGCGTGCCTCGCGCAGCCAGTTCGTCGTGTTCATGAACTTCGTCATCTCTTCGGTGATGCTGATGGTTCTGGCGGCAGGCGTTGCGCTGTATTTCGGCAAGCAGGAATTCAACGAGCCGGGCCCGTCGGCCAATGGCGACACTTTCCTGGTCAAGCCGAATAGCGGCGTCCAGGAGATCGCCGACCAGCTTGAGCGGCGAGGGCTGATCAGCGACGCCCGCATCTTCCGCCTTGGCGTACGCGCCTTCGGCAATGATTCCGCCCTGAAGGCTGGCGAATACGAGATCAAGCCGCAGGCTTCGATGCACGATATCATGGAACTGCTGAAGAGCGGCAAGTCGGTGATGTATTCGCTGACCATCCCCGAGGGGCTGACGGTCGAGCAGGCACTGCAACGGATCGCTGAGCAGGACGCACTGACCGGCGATATGCCGTCGACCACTCCACCCGAGGGCAGCCTCGCCACCGACACGCTGCGCTTCACCCGCGGCGCAACACGCCAGCAGATGGTCGACAAGCTTCTGGCCGACCAGAAAAGGCTGGTCGACGAAGTCTGGCAGCGCCGAGCGCCGGATCTGCCGATCGCCAACATTGAGGATTTTGTCACCCTGGCCTCGATCGTCGAGAAGGAGACAGGTAAGGGCGATGAACGCTCGCGGGTAGCGGCCGTCTTCCTCAACCGGCTGGCCAAGGGTATGCGGCTGCAGTCGGACCCGACCATCATCTACGGCCTGTTCGGCGGCAAGGGCAAACCCATCGACCGCCCGATCTATCAGTCGGACATCCAGAAGCCGACGCCCTACAACACCTATCTGATCAACGGCTTGCCGCCGACGCCGATCGCCAATCCCGGCCGTGCGGCGCTGGAGGCAGTCGCCAATCCGTCGAAGACCAGCGATCTTTACTTCGTCGCCGACGGCAGCGGCGGCCACGTCTTTGCCGCGACGCTCGATGAGCATAACGAGAATGTCGCTCGCTACCGGGCACTGCTGAAAAAGCAGGCGCAGGACGCCGCCAAGGCCGGGGCAACCAATACCGGAGCCGACACGCCGGCGGGAGCCATCGTTGACGATGCGGGGGCTACCGCCGCCCAGTAGGGCCAGACGCCATCAGGTCGGCCCTGTGCATGTCCGGGTAGATGTGCAAGGGCTGCTATGGCATTGAAATTCACATGATCCTGTCCGGAGCAATCGTTCCGGCTTGAGGGGCATTCGGCAAGGGGACGCACGGCAACATGAACTTGCAGAGTATGACCGGTTTTGCGCGCAGTGTCGCCGAACACGAAGGCACTTCGATTGCCTGGGAAGCCAAGTCCGTCAACGGCAAGAGCGTCGAGGTCAGGCTGCGGCTGCCGCAAGGTTTCGACCGGCTGGAGCCGGCCGTCAGGCAGACGGTGCAAAAGCGTTTTGGGCGCGGTAATTTCCAGATGACGCTGACCATTGGCCGCGCCGCCGGCGCGCAAGCGCAACCCGTGGTCAACGAGGCTTTCCTGAAGGATCTGGCGGGGTTGGCCAAGCGGCTGCAGGAGCAGTTCGGAGTAGCGCCTGCGGCGGCCGACGGACTGCTTGCGCTGCGCGGCGTGCTCGACATTCCCGAAGCCATCGAAACCGAAGAGGCGCGCAGTGCGCTCGATACCGCGTTATTGTCGGCGCTGGAAGCAGCACTGGACGGGCTGCAGCAGGCGCGCCAAGGCGAAGGTGCGGCGCTTCGTTCCCTGCTGTCCGGCCATATCGATGCCATCGAGGCGCTGACACTGCGGGCCGAGGCCGATCCATCACGCGAGCCGGCCACGATCCGCGAAAGGCTTGCAGAGCAGATCCGGCTGCTGATGGACGCATCAGCCAA
Organism: Mesorhizobium sp. M0923; assembly: GCF_040319365.1. Taxonomy (NCBI): domain Bacteria; kingdom Pseudomonadati; phylum Pseudomonadota; class Alphaproteobacteria; order Hyphomicrobiales; family Phyllobacteriaceae; genus Mesorhizobium; species Mesorhizobium sp. M0923. Next base: position 84,461 of record NZ_JAMYNW010000022.1, read on the forward strand.
TCTGGATGCCAGCCGGCTGCATATGGAAGCGGCGTTCCTGGCCACCAAGGCCGACATACGCGAGGAGATCGACCGGCTGAAGACGCACGTGGCGTCGGGCCGGGCGCTGCTCGCCGGCGGTGGCGCCGTCGGCCGCAAGCTCGATTTCCTGGCGCAGGAATTCAACCGCGAATCGAATACGCTGTGTTCCAAGTCGAATGCTGCCGCGGTCACCGCCATCGGACTGGAACTGAAGGCGGTCGTCGACCAGTTTCGCGAACAGGTCCAGAATCTGGAATGATCCCGATGCCAAGCCACATGACTGCCAAGCCCCATGACCACTAGGGATGTGGGTTCCCGCATTCGGCGCCGCGGGCTGATGCTGGTGTTGTCGTCGCCCTCAGGCGCCGGCAAGTCGACGATCGCGCGCAACCTGCTGGAGAGCGATTCCAGCCTGGAATTGTCGGTCTCGGTCACCACGCGGCCACGCCGCGGCAGCGAGATCGAGGGTGTCCATTACCACTTCCGCACGATGCGCGAGTTCGAGCGGCTGCGCGATTCCGATGCGCTGCTCGAATGGGCGGAGGTGCACGGCAATTGCTACGCGACGCCGCGCGAGCCGGCCGAACAGGCGCTGGCAGAAGGCCGCGACATGCTGTTCGACATCGATTGGCAAGGCGCTCAGCAGCTCAAGGAGAAGATGCGCGCCGACATCGTCTCGATCTTCATCCTGCCGCCGTCGATGAAGGAATTGAAGGCGCGGCTGAAGCGTCGCGCCGAGGACCAGGAAGCGGTAATCGAGACGCGGCTCAAGAACGCCCGTAATGAGATCGAGCACTGGAAGGAATATGATTTCGTCATCGTCAACGACGATCTTGACCGCGCTTTCGCCGAGGTGCGCGGCATCGTCACGGCCGAACGGCTCAGACGCGATCGCCGGCCGGGCCTGTTCGATTTCGTCTCGGGGCTGCTCGATGAGAAGACGGATTGAGCACCTTTATCGTAAGCGTCCGGCCTGCGGCGTCTTTCGGGACGGTGGCGATCACACGAAGATAGTGTCCACTTGTCGGGATAATTGACATTTGCCGATGTTTGTTGACGAGAGAGACGCCCTCGTACCAGCGATCAACGTCGGGATAAAACGCGATAGAGAGTTGGCATGCCGATTGAATTATGGGCTTTTGACACACCGAATGGCCGAAAGATCAGCGTCGCGCTCGAGGAGATGGCTGCCCTACACGGTGAAGGTGGTCGACATCACGAAGGGCGAACAGCATGCCTCTGGGTTTCTGCGTATTAGCCCCAACAATCGCATCCCCGCCATCGTCGATCCCGCCGGACCGGACGGGTAGACCGATCAGCGTGTTCGAGTCGGGTGCCATCCTAATTTACCTAGGCCAGAAGACCGGCCACTTTTGGCCGTCCAGACTCAGCGCGCAAGTCCCTGTGTTGGAATGGCTGATGTGGCAGGTGGGTGGTTTCGGTCCGATGCCGGGCCAGGTGCACCACTTTCTTGGCGTGACCGACGACCAGGACCGCCGCTACGGACTGGCACGCTATAGCGCAGAGACCCGACGCCTGTACGGAGTCGCCGATCGGAGGCTGGCGGAGGTCGAGTATCTCTCGGGCGAGCTGTCGATCGCCGATTTTGCTCTTCTCGGCTGGGCATGGCGGCACGAGCGGCATCAAGTCGATCTTGCCGAATTTCCGAATGTTGAGCGCTGGTATGGGACTATGATGGCACGGCCGGGGGTTCAACGCGGCTTTGCGGTATCGCTCTCCTGATGGAACGACACGAAGCTCGACGCTTCCGTGAATTCGCTCCTGTCTTCGACAATATTTTCGTCATATTGCGGCAGGTCGTCTGTAATGGTGAACCAAGGTGCCTTGGAGCCGACGAAAATGTGCGCGCTTGGGCGAATGTTTGGGTCGTCGACGAGGGTCCCCATAGCGATGTGGGCGAACGCGCCGTCACGAACAACCGCAAAAAGGAACGACCCGCATAGCTTGCATCGCTCGTCATGCCAGCTATTGCCGTCGACGATCTGGATTTTGTCCTCCCCACTCGGGATGCGCAATTTGACACGCTCTATGCCTGCGAGTGGCTTGAACGCTGCGCCGGTTGCGCGACGGCAGATCGAGCAATGGCAATTCACGGCAAATATGAACTCGTCCGTCACCTTATAGGTGACTGCACCGCACTGGCATGATCCACCTAGCGTGCGGGTGTTGGTCGGCTCCTGCAGCGTCACGACTGGCATTCCTCTGTGCGATCGAAGTTTACCAGATAGCACACTTTTATCGGACTTCAGGCGGGTAGTCGGGGCGACGCTTTGTCTGGGCGGGTGTCAAGTGTTCAATGATCTGTACAATGTCGGTCCGTCCGATCTGCGGATAGTGCTCTCGCATCCCCGTGACCTCTTGGGCCATTCCGATTCTCTCCAAGGAACGCTGCCGCCTCGGACAGGCGCAGATCGGTGCAGCGCGTGACCCACACAATCGCGATCCTGCTGGCATCGCCGTCACAAACATAGCGCATATAGCCCGGCAAAATCGATATTTCGCGCCAGCGTATGGTGGATATTTTCTCGCCTGCCTCGATAAGTGGGAAAAGCCGAGCGACCACTCCAAGTTCCTGCATCACAGCCTCACACCGCATTCGTCAGCCGCACGAATTCCTCGACGCTGAGCGTCTCCGCACGCCTGGTCGGATCGATGCCGGCGCGGGTGAGCAGCGCCTCGCCGCCAAGGCTTTTCACGCTCTGCCGCAGCATTTTCCGGCGCTGGCCGAACGCCGCTTCGGTGACGCGGCTGAGCCGTTTCACCTCTGCCGGCAAGGGGCTGGCGCGTGGCACCAGATGCACAACCGAGGACGTCACCTTGGGTGGCGGCGTGAACGCCTGCGGCGGCACGTCGAAGGCAATCCTCGCCTCCGTCCGCCACCCTGCCAGCACGCCGAGCCGGCCATAGGCCTCGCTGCCGGGGCTGGCTGCAATGCGTTCGGCGACCTCGCGCTGGAACATCAGCGTCATCGATGTGTAGAAAGGCGGCCACTCGGTGACGGTCAGCCAACGGATCAGCAATTCGGTGCCGATATTGTAAGGCAGGTTGGCGACGATTTTCGCCGACCCGCTGCTTCCCGGCACTCCTTTGGCAAGCGCTGCAAAATCAGTTTTCAGCGCATCGCCGGCCACGATCTCGAGCCGACCCGGATAGTGGTTCGCGATCTCGGCCAAGGCCGCCAGGCAGCGCTCGTCGCGCTCGATCGCGACGACCCGCCGGGCGCCGTTGAGGAGCAGGGCCCTAGTCAGCCCGCCCGGACCGGGACCGACCTCGATAACCGTAACGTCGCTCAGGTCGCCGGCGGTCCGCGCAATCTTGCTTGTCAGGTTAAGGTCGAGCAGAAAATTCTGGCCGAGCGCCTTTTTCGCCTGCAGCCCATGGCGCTCGATCACCTCACGCAGCGGCGGCAGCCCGTCTATGCTCATCGGGCTGGGCTCATCGGGCTGGGCTCATTGGGTTAGGATCATCGGATTGGGCTCATTGGCCTGCAGTTTTTGTCCCAGTATCGGCAAGTAGGCGAGCGAGCTTCAGTGCGCCGATCAGACTGTCGGCGCGGGCGATGCCCTTGCCGGCGATGTCGAAGGCGGTGCCATGGTCGGGCGAGGTGCGGATGAAGGGCAGGCCGAGCGTGACGTTGACAGCCTCGTCAAACGCCAGCGCCTTGGCCGGGATCAGCGCCTGGTCGTGATACATGCAGAGCGCCACGTCGTAGCCGGCGCGGGCGCGAGCATGAAACAGCGTGTCGGCGGGCAATGGCCCGAAGGCGTCGATCCCTTCCTGCCTCAGCCTGTCGACCGCCGGGCGTACGATGCGCTCATCTTCGGTGCCCATCGCGCCGCCTTCGCCGGCGTGCGGGTTGAGGCCGGTAATGGCGAGCCGCGGCTTGGCAATTCCGAAGCGGTTTGCAAGGTCGGCGGCGGTGATGCGGCCGGTGGTGACGATCAGGTCGGTCGTAAGCGCCTTCGGCACCTCGGCCAGCGCGATGTGGATGGTGACCGGCACGGTGCGCAGGTCCGGTCCGGCAAGCAGCATCACCGGCGTCACCTCGGTACCGGTATGAAGCGATGCCAGATGCGCCAGATATTCGGTGTGGCCGGGAAAGCGAAAGCCGGCATCGTAGAGCGGCTTCTTGGCAATGGGGCAGGTGACGACCGCGGCAGCGCGGCCGGCCAGGCAGTCGGCGACGGCGCGGTCGATCGCCTCGACGATGCCGGCGGCGTTGGCTGGATCAGGGCGGCCGGGACTGTCGATGAAACGGGCGGCAAGCGCCACCACCGGCAGCGCGCGCGAAAACATCTCCGGCGCTAGCGCCGGCGTTGTCTCGGCCATCGCAATATCGGCGCCGAGCCTGTGCGCCCGCGCGGCAATCAGTGCCGGATCGGCAAGAAGATAGAAAGACGGAACGCCGGCGGTATCGCGGGCCTGCCAAGCGGCGATGGCGATGTCCGGCCCCACACCGGACGGATCGCCGACGCTCAGCGCCAGCGGAAGCTCTGCGTGAGGCACGGCTATCGCGACTTCAGCGCTCGATGATGCGGGCTTTCTTCCGCAACTCCTCGACATATTTCTTCGAGAGCTCGTCGGCGTTCTTGTCGCTCGAACCTTCATTCTGGAACACCATCTGCGCGACTTTGTCGTCTGACACCTCGCGCGACGAGCAGATGCCGATGAATTCGACGCCGCGGTCGGTTTCGCGCGTCGTGGTGGCGCCGCCAACCTTTGTAGCTTTTATCTGCTCGGCCCAGTCCAGCGGCAATTGCGGCGCCAGCACCCGGCCGAGATCGCGAACGGTGACATCCATCAGGCCCTTGGCGAATTCGCGCGTGGTGTTGCAGCCGTTGAAGCGGGCGCGCATGGCGTCGGCTTCGCGTTTGCGCTTGGCCAGCGTCGCGCTTCGCTCGGCGGCCGGCACCACGAAAATGACCTGCTGCAGCATGTACTCGGTGGCACTCGGTTTGCTACCGCCTTTCTCGAGCATGCGCTTGACGAGGTCCTGCTCGCTTATGGCGCCGCCGCCGTCGCTAGAACGGTGACGCGCGGTCAGCGCCTGGTTCCAGGCCATCTGCGCCCGGATAAACTCCTTGAAATGCTCCTTGGAGACGCCGGATTGCGCCATGGCGCCGTCAAGCTGCTTGAGCGGCATCTTGTTGCTCGTGGCGAAACGCTGATAAGCGGCATCGACCTGCGCGTCGCTGATGCGGATGCCGAGCCGCCTGGCTTCGGCCATGCGCAGCGTCTGGTCGATCATTTCCTGGCCGGCATCGCCCTTTTTGTGCTGCAGGCGCAGGAAAGCCGCGCGATGCTGGATGTCGCCGGTGGTGATCGGTATATTGTTGACGACGTATTTGATCTCGCTGGCGAAAACCGGCCGCGTCACTGCGGTGATCGAGACCGCCACCAGCAGCGCGAAGCCTGCCGAAAAGAGGTATTTCCTCATCGAAAGCATCCCAATTCCATCTCGATTCGGCCCAACCTGTCCCAGTTCAGGCCGCGGAAATTCGTGCCTGCTCTATGCGGCGAAACAATGTCGTCCGCCAGCCGCCCCGTTGCCGACTGCTGCTCCCCTTATTGGATGGTGTCGATGGAGCGTTGCGACGAGCCGAAATCGCCGAGCGTGCGGAACGACAGGTTGAAGCCGACGTTCTGCGATACTTCCTTGGTGTTCAGGTCACGTCTTTCCGAAAACGTCATCAAATAGGTAAAGCACGAATCGCTATAGGCAAAGCCGACCCCGTCCTTGACCAGGATGCTCTGCTCCAGATCATACGTGCCGGTGCCAAAGACGCGCCAATTCTCAGCAAGATGCGTCGAGGCGCCGAGCGTGATCTCATGGCGATCCGTGGAGAAGCCATAGAGCGGCTGCGCCTGGATGAAGGCGTATTTGGCGCTCAGCGATACGGGCAGGCCTGAAAAGGCGGCCTTTACCTCAGCGCGGCGGACCTCGAAGCTTTGCTCGTCGAAACGGCCGCTGACCGAGCCGGAAAATCCGCTGGGGCTATTGAAGCCGACAAGGCCGACATAGTCGGAGGTTGCGGTTTCAAGACCCGAATAGGCGCCGACATTGACCAGATCCGGCGTGCCGAACGAGTTCTGGCCGCCGAGTTGGTAGGATTGCCCGAACACCGCATTGGTGCTCCAGCCATTGTCGTACGCGCCGGAATAGCGCAGCCCGACATTGGCGCGCGTGCCGCCTTCCATGCGGTCATAGCCGGAGAATTTGTCGCGCTCGAACAGCGTCGTGGCGTCGAAGACGAAGCTCTGGGCGTCCTCGTTGGGGACCGCCAGCCCGCCGACATATTGCTCGTTCGGACGCATGAACACTTGCGCCATCGGTTCGAAGACATGGCTGGAACTGGTCATCGAGAACAGTACCGGCCAGCGCATCTCAAGGCCGGCGGTCGCCATGTAGCGGGCAAGCGACGAACGCATGTCGTCGTCAACGCCGAGATTGGTCGCCATCTGGTTGACGGCGTCGAGCGAGGCCGAGGAGGCGTTGACATAGCCGGCGTCGCCGCGCAGCGCCAGCAGCGGCGTCAGCAGCAGCCCGCCATCGGTGGTGAAGGTGCGCTTCCATTCGGCCTCAGCGGTAACGCGGCCGGATTGACCGTCGATGCCGCGGACGTTGTTGACGGACGAAGGGATGCCCGAATCTGCAAGAGCCGTATCGAGCCTGTCGCGGTCTATGATCCGCGCGTTGACGTCGAACGACAGCTGCCCGCCGGCCACCGGCATGTCGGGGATATAGGCGTAGTCGAGCGAGGGCAGCACCCAGGGCTGCTTGGCGGCGCGGGCGGTCGGATCGCTAGCGAGGGTGTCTTCTTGAACGTCGAAGTGCATGGCGCGCACATCGAAATAATTGCGATCGTTGAGCCCCGTCAGGTACACCTCGGAGCGGTGTACGCTATCGTTGAAGCCATCGATATCGTAGGTGCGCGAGAAACTCTTGTCGCTCTGCAGCAGGATGTCCCAGCCGAAGTCCCAGCGCGGGTTGATGGCGAACTGGCCTTGGGTGCCCATCATGCCGCGGAACCTGTTCGGATCGCCCTCGGTACCCGAACTGACGTTGTGGCCATTGTCGTCGATGAAGGCATCGGGATTCTCTTGACGGATGCCCGCAATCTTCAGGCTGTACTGACCGTTGTTGAAGCGCTGCCTCCACTCGGCCTCACCGAGGAAACCCTGTCTGGTATAGCCGCTGCCGGTGACAGTTAGATCGTAGGTCGGCGAGAGCGCGAAATAATAGGGAACTCTAACACCGACGCCGAGATCGCTCTTGTAGGCGACGCCGGGGATCAGGAAGCCGCTCTTGCGCTTGACCGTCGGGTCGGCGATCTCGAAAGCCGGCAGATAGGCCAGTGGAAAGCCGAAGAACTCGAAATTCGAATTCTCGAAGCGAACCGTCTTCTTCTCGCCGTTCCAGATGATCTTCCTGGCCTTGATACGCCAGGTCGGCGCTTTGTCGGGCTTGTCCTCGCACGGCTCGCAGGCGGTGTAGACGCCATTGTGGAACGTCGTCAGCACGCCGCCCATGCGCTCCGCGCTTTCGGCGGCGAAATACGCCTTGTCGACGGTCTCGACACGCAGCGCGTTGACGAAGCCGTCGGCGAAATCGTCGGTGATGTCGGCATGCTGCGAATAGATTTTGGTGCCGTCGCTGTTGACGAGCTCGACATTGCCGCTGGCGACGAGGCGTTTGGTGTTGCGGTTGTATTCGACCCGCTGGGCGACGAGACGGTTGCCGCCATAGTCGATCTGGACGCCGCCGACGGCCGTCACAGTCTGCTTGTCGTTGTCGTAGACCAGCGTATCGGCTGCCAGCAGCATCTGCGTGCCGCTCGGAACCTTCGTTGCCAGCTCACTGACGTCCTGGGCGAAAACCGGAGCAACCGGGGCAGCGCCGGCAAGCAGGCATGCCAAGGCGCTCGCCGCAGAGAGGCGTGCCAAACCGGCGTGCCTATGGCTGCGCAAAACCGCCTCCCTCACTAGCCGTCTTCCTTGTATAGCAGGAATGTCACCCCGAAGAACATAGCCACGACAACCGGGACCCAAGCCGCTACGGCAGTGGGTACGAATCCCGCTACGCCGAATGCCTTGACCAGCACCGAAACGACATAAAGCAGAAAGCCGGCCACGATGCCACCCAGAATCATCGTCGCCGACTGCCCCATCCTCGCAAATCGCATTGATACCGTTGCCGCAATCAGCGTCATCGCGACGAGCAGGAAGGGCAGCGCAATCAGGGAATCGAACTGCATGGCGAAGGCATTTGCCTTGAGGCCGAAGGAGCGGGCCACCTCGATCTTGCCGGGCAGATCGTAGAAGGGGATGGTCTCAGGGCGCGCCAACCGCTCTTGCACGAATTCCGGCTTGAGATCGGTCGGCAGCCGATCGCTGGGTAACGACTGGATGGTGCCGTCCCGGAACACCTTGACGTCCCGCAATTCCCAGTAGCCGTCCCGCAAAAAGGCGTGCGCGGCATCCTTGCGCTCGATGATGTCGCCTTGCGGGCTGAAACTGAAGAAGACCGCGTCGGCCATCTCCAGGCCTTGATTGAGAATGGCGCGCGCGCCGATGATGGTATCGCCGGAGCTGGTTTTCTGCCTGATCCAGGGCGCGGCGTCGGCCGAGACGGTGTTCGACTTGCCCGAACGGAGCTGGGTCTCGATCTGCTCGGACCAGGAATAGGCGTGCGCGGCTATCGGATTGATGACGCCAACCGACAAGGCCCCAAACAGCAGCGCCCCGATGCAGCACGGCAGCAGGAACTGCCATGCGGAAACCCCGGCGGAACGGGCGATGACCAATTCATATTTGCGGTTGAGCGACACCAGGGTCGCCATCGCCGAGAACAGGCCGACGAACGGCACCGTCTGCAGCATGATCATCGGCATCCGGAGCCCCGAAATGGCGAACGCAGTTGCGTAGGTGAAGCCCGGCACGCCGGTCGTGCGGCCGGAAAGCTCGGTGAAATCGATCAGGAACACCAGCGCCAAAAGGCCGATGAAGAACCAGATGGTGATCGTCACATAGCGAAAGAAGAAGTACCGACCCAGAGTCCAGCCCATCAGCCGGCTCCCTGTCCGGATGCGCCACGCCGGGCAAAGCGGAGCTTGACGGCGCTCCAGCCGTCATTGAAGCGGCCGGCAAGATTGGTTATCCAATCGGCCCAAGCAACCGGCAGTTCCATCGTCCGGTTGGAAACGATGAACCAGATAGCGATCGCCGATGCCACGATCGGGACGCCGTAGACCATATAGGCATATTGCGGCACCTTGTCGGCCTTGCCGGCGGCAAAGAACCCGAGCCAGCGCACGAACAGCGCGATCGCGATTGCCGTGATCAGCGGGTGCACGCGCGCCTCGCGATGCGAGCGCGCATCTCCGGCGACCGCAAGCGCGATCAGCGCAAAGACGAGCGAATAGGACCACTCGGAAAAACGCTGGTTGAGCTCGGCCAGGTACCTGTTCGGCTTTTGCTGGTACATCTTGTCGTTCGGACTGGGATTGAGCAGGTACTGGGTCGTCCGGTCCTTCGGCAAAAGCAGAATGTCAGATGACGCCGACAAGAAAGCGGACAAGTCGAAGGCGTAGGAGGTGAACCGGATTACCGAGAGGTCGCCGGTCATGGTTTTGCGATGGATGACGCCGTCATTCATCATCAGCACCTTCTCGTCGCCGCGTTCGATGATGCTGCCGGTCTTGGCATAATAGATGAGATTGACGCCTTCTTCGCGCGAGTCGGCGACGAAGATGCCGCCGAGGCGATTGTCGGGAAGCCGTTCGCCAACCTGCAGGAACAGGCCATCATCGATCTTGCGGAAGGTGCCTTCCTGGATGATCAACGACAACAGATCGGCACGCGACGAAGCAATCAACTCGCGGTTCTTCTGGCGTGCGTAAGGGTCGACGCCATTGTCGACAGCAAACGAAAAAACGCTGGCTGCGAGTGCCAGAAGCATGATCGGCCTGACGATGGTCCAGCGTGAAGCGCCGGCGGCATTGATGACGGCCAGCTCCGAATCCGAATTCATCACGCTGAGGATCTGCGCGACCGCGACGACTAGGGCGAACGGCACGACGATCGGAACGATCGACGGGACGATCAGCGCTGCGACTTCGAAGAAGGTGAGGGCCGACTGACCGCTATCGGTGACGAGGTCGATGCGGGCGAGCACCTGAGTCGTCCAGACGATCGCCAGCGTCCAAACGAGCGCCAGCGCGAATACCGCGAAAGCACGGCGCATGATGTAACGTTCAACGACCTTCATGAAGGCTTTTCTCGGCGGTTTCGAACGGCATCATGCCTTGGAATAAGGTAGTCGTCCGGCGCCGGCTGCACAACTGGCTCAGTTTGGCGGTTCGATCTGGGTTCCGTATCGCAAATTCCGCTGGGCCGGAGTGTCGGCGGCAATGGATAAGAAAGGGCGAACATTGTTGGTTAACAACAGGTTGCGGCGGGAAGCGGGGCCGTGCCGCGACGAATCGTGGATGGTTCAATGTCGCATATGGGAGCGATTTCGGCCAAAGTCTTGTCAAATGCGGCAAAACGACCAAATGTCGCGCCGATCGCCGCCGCGGCGGCGTGATAAGACGGGTCAGGATCTGTTGAGCCCCAGCATGGAAGCGGAAAAATTGCGCAGTCAAACCGGTTGGGAAGCGGTCTTTGATGGCGCGATTGTGATCGGCGCCGGCGCGGCCGGCCTTGCCGCCGCCCACGCCCTGATGAAGGCCGGCGTACCGACGCTCGTCCTGGAAAAGGAGAGCCGGCTTGCCGAGCCCTGGCATCGGCGGCACCAACGTCTGCACCTCAACACGCATCGCGATCTCTCGACGCTGCCCGGCATCGGCTATCCCGCAGGCACCCCGGCCTTCCCGCACAGAACCGCCGTCATTCGCCATCTGAACGATTTCAGCCAAGTGCACCGGCTGCCTGTCACATTCGGCGTTGCCGTCGAAGAGATCACGTTCGATGGCGATCACTGGACCGTACAGACCAATTCCGGATCCCGTCCGGCGCGCCATGTCGTCGTCGCCACCGGGCGCGACCGGCAGCCGTTTATTCCCGCATGGAAAGGCATGAAGGATTTTGCCGGCCGGATCGTCCATTCGGCAGATTTTGGCGAGGCGAAAGACTATGCCGGCAAAAAGGTGCTGGTGGTCGGTGCCGGCAATTCGGGTTTCGACGTCCTCAATCATCTTGCGGATGCAGACGCCGAAAGCATCTGGCTGTCGGCCCGCAATGGTCCGTCATTGCTGCCGAAACGCATCTGCAAGATCGCCGTCCACAGGCTTTCGCCTTTCATGGCGCGCTTGCCGGTACGGATTGCCGATGCGGTGATGGCGACAACCCAGCGCCTGGTTTTCGGCGACCTGACGAAATTCGGGCTTCCGCCGGCCTCCATAGGAGGTGCGAGCCGTCTGAGCGCCGACTACACTGCGATTGCAGCCGATGACGGCGCGGTTCGCGCCATCAAGGCAGGCATGATCGTGGTGGTGCCGCCATTGCGAGAATTTACTCGCGACGGCATCATATTGAACGACGGCAGGTTTATCACGCCCGATATCGTCATCTCAGCGACCGGCTACCGGACCGGGCTGGAGCAGATGGTCGGCAAGCTCGGCGTTCTCGACGGCAAGGGCGTTCCGCTTTTCAACGGCGGCGAAGCCGACCCGCGATTGCCCGGTCTGTGGTTTACCGGCATGCGGCCGAGCATTCGCGGTTGTTTCGCCAATGCCCGCATTCAGGCTAGGGCGATAGCGGCGCGGATTGTCAAGCGGCGATAATGAGCAGGACTATGCCGACTGTTCCGCCCGCAATAGACACGCCTTGTTGGAACGTGCTCGAACCGAAAGGTCAATGATCATGACGCCAGTCAGCATTCGCTACATTGTCGATGATGTCGCCGCCTCGATCGACTTCTATTGCGGACATCTGGGCTTCGCCGTCCAACAGGACGCGCGACCGGCTTTTGCCTCCGTCACGCGCGGCGCGTTACGGCTCCTTCTAAGCGGACCCGGCAGTTCGGGTGCTCGGGCGATGCCCGACGGCCGGCAGCCGGTGCCGGGAGGCTGGAACCGCATCCTGCTGGTGGTGCCGGACCTGAAAGAAGAGGTTGCGCGTCTCAAGAGTGCTGGACTTGTCTTTCGCAACGATATCATAACGGGCGTCGGCGGTTCCCAGACCCTGCTCGAAGACCCATCCGGCAATGTCATCGAGCTGTTTCAACCCGCCGCTCACTGACGCAATAACACGGCATCTTAGATCCGATCTGCCCAATCGAACGCCTCTCCCCGATAATCCAACGCATTTCCCCGAAAGCAGGACATGATGAATTCGAGACCCTCGATCGCCTTCGCCAAATTCGCCGCGCCCAAAAAGGGCAGCGTTTTCGTTCTGGCGGCCGACGAGGGCGGCCTCGGTGATGCGGTCAGGGCCTGCGATCCGGCAAAGACCCTCGAGCGGGCCTTTCCCGTCGCCGACTTCACCGGCAAATTCGCCAGCCAGGTCGAAGTGCTGGCACCGGAAGGGACGTCGCTCGAGCGGCTGGTGGCGGTCGGCGCCGGCAAGGGCTCCAATCTCGATGACTACGCCTGGCTGAAGCTCGGCGGCACGATTGCCGCATCCTTTCGCAAGGCAACCGAAGTGGCCGTCGTGCTCGATCTTCCCGGCGCCGCCGTCAGCGGCAGGCAAGCCGTTCAGCTTGCCGCGGGCATCCTGCTGCGCAGCTATTCCTTCGACAAGTACAAGACCAAAAAGGACAATGGTGACGGCAAGCGTGAGCCAAAAAAGCCGGTAAAGGTGACCATTCACACGGCCGATCCGGCGGCCGCAAAGAAGGCCTTTGCCGATGAAGCGGCGGTGATCGACGGCGTCTTGCTGGCGCGCGATTTGGTCAATGAACCGGCCAATGTGTTGGGACCGGTGGAATTCGCCGCCCGCATCGCCCAACTGGAGGCGCTCGGCGTCACGGTCGAGATCCTGGCCGAGAAGGAGATGAAGAAGCTCGGCATGGGTTCGCTGCTGGGCGTAGCGCAGGGCTCGCCGCGTGGCGCCCGCATCGCCGTCATGCGGTGGGACGGCGGCAAGGCCAAGGAAAGCCCGGTCGCCTTCGTCGGCAAGGGAGTCACCTTCGACACCGGCGGCAATTCGATCAAGCCGGCCTCCGGTATGGAGGACATGAAGGGCGACATGGGCGGCGCTGCTGCCGTCACCGGGCTGATGCACGCGCTGGCCGCGCGCAAGGCGAAGGTCAATGTCGTGGGCATTGTCGGGCTGGTCGAAAACGCCGTCGACGGCCACGCTCAACGACCGGGCGACATCGTCACCTCGATGTCTGGCCAGACCATCGAAGTGCTCAACACCGACGCCGAGGGCCGCCTCGTGCTGGCCGATGCGCTGTGGTACTGCAACGACCGCTTCCAGCCGAAATTCATGATCAATCTGGCGACGCTGACCGGCGCCATCATGGTCGCGCTCGGCCAGCATTATGCTGGCCTGTTCTCTAATAATGACGAGCTAGCGGACCGGCTGACGGCGGCCGGTCAGGCGACGCAGGAGCGGTTGTGGCGCATGCCGCTCGGCGCCGAATACGACAAGCTGATCGAGTCCAAGAATGCCGACATGAAGAATATTGGCGGCCGTTATGGCGGCGCCATCATCGCCGCGCAGTTCCTGCAGCGCTTCGTCAAGGACACGCCCTGGGCGCATCTCGACATTGCCGGCACCGCGATGGGCTCGCCCTCCAACGAGATCAACCAGTCATGGGCTTCCGGATTCGGCGTCAGATTGCTCGACCGATTGGTGCGCGATCATTACGAGCAATGAGCGGCGCGCCAAATGATTTAGACTGAAGTCATGGCCGAAATCCTGTTCTATCACCTGACCGAATCGACCCTGGAGGACGCGCTGCCCGGCCTCCTGGAGCGCAGCATCGATCGCGGCTGGCGCGCCGTGGTGCAGACCGGCACCGAGGAACGGCGCGACGCGCTGGACCAGCATCTGTGGACTTTCCGGGACGATTCGTTCCTGGCCCATGCAACGGACCGCGAAGCCCATCCCGCCGAGCAGCCGGTGCTTCTGACCGTCGGACCTGACAATCCGAACCAGGCGCAGATACGCTTCCTGGTCGATGGCGCGGTGCCGCCGGAGCTTGGCGGCTACCAGCGCGCCGTGTTCCTGTTCGACGGCCACGATGCAGCCCAGCTAGAGGCGGCACGCACGCACTGGAAGACAATGAAGGAGGCCGGCCACACCGTGACCTACTGGCAGCAAACACCGGACCGGCGCTGGGAACGCAAGGCTTAGAAGACCTGAGCAAGCCCGATGCCGCCTGATGATCAAACACCAAGCATATCGATAGATGCCGCACTTGTTCGCCGCTTGATTGCCGCGCAGTTCCCTGAATGGGCGGACCTGCCGGTAGAGCCGGTCGAGCCTGGCGGCTGGGACAACCGCACCTTCCGGCTGGGCGATCGAATGTCGGTGCGGCTGCCCAGCGCTGCCGCCTATGTTGCCCAGGTCGAGAAGGAGCATCGCTGGCTGCCTCGCCTCGCGCCTCACTTGCCTCTGCCGATACCGGTGCCACTGGCCAGAGGCGCGCCCGGTGAAGGCTATCCATGGCCTTGGTCCGTCTATCGCTGGCTTCGCGGCCGGCCGGCGGCTGGTGGGCTGATTGCCGATCTCAATGAATTCGCTCGTTCGCTGGCCGGCTTTCTGGTTGCGCTCTACCGGATCGACGCCGCTGGCGGACCACCGGCAGGTCAGCATAATTTCCACCGCGGTGGCCAGCTTTCAGTCTACGACGCCCAGACCCGAGCCGCGCTTTCGGCGCTCGGCGGCCGCATCGACAAGGCAACCGCCGAGGCGGTGTGGGCGACCGCGCTCGGCTCGCGATGGCAAGGGCCGCCGGTCTGGGTCCATGGCGACGTTGCCTCAGGCAATCTGCTCGTCGAAGATGGCAAGCTCTGCGCGGTCGTCGATTTCGGCAGTTCGGCTATCGGCGATCCTGCCTGTGACCTGGTGATCGCATGGACGGAATTTTACGGCGAGAGCCGCCAGGCGTTCCGCGACGCCATTTCCCTTGACGAGCACAGCTGGGCGCGCGCTCGGGGCTGGGCGCTCTGGAAGGCGCTGATCGTCGCTTCGGGACATGACGGCAACCAGCGCGAGGCGGAAAAATCGTGGCGGGTTATCAATGAGGTGCTGGCGGATCACACAAACAGTTAGAGCGGGATGGAGAATTCAGTTTGAACGCATCCCGCTCCAAAAACGAAAGCATTACTGCCCGCCCGTCTCCCTCCTGAACGTATCGAAATCGACCTGCATGCCGTTGAAGATAGAGCTCCAAGCGCCCATGGTCGACTGGATGTCCTTGATGGTTGCGTCATAGTCGTCGGCACGGGCCGGTGCGGAGGCCAGCGTCAGGGTCAGCGCGTGGACCGTGGAGGCGAGCAAGGATGCATGATGAAGCGAAGAGGGCGTGGATGAAAACGATATGGAAGCTGTTCATGGCGTTCTCCTCTGGTTTTTGTTGGCCTTACGATGTAAGGTAATGTCGAAAATTAACCTTACAGCGTAAGTTGTCCAGCGGCACCATGGACATATCAGTCAAAAAAAAGCGAACGCGCGGCCGGCTGTCTCGCGAGATGATCGAGGATGCGGCTTTCGAGGTAATCGAGAGGGAGGGGCTTTCCGGCTTTTCGATGCGCAAGCTGGCGGCAGAACTCGGCTGCGAAGCGATGAGCATCTACCATCATTTCCCCTCCCAGGCGCATCTTTACGAGGCACTGGTCGATCGACAGATCAGCTCGATCAAGATTCCTGACGACGGCATGCCTTGGCGCCAGCGGATCCACGTCGCCGTGAAGGAATACCGCCGGGTCGCCACCGAACATCCCGCCTTTGCGCCGTTCATTGTGGTCTACCGCATGAATTCGCCGGCATGTCTCGCCAAGCTGAACCACGTGATCGGCCTGTTCGAAGCCGGCGGTTTCGGTTTGGAACTCAGCGCCCGGTTGTTCCGAGCCACGAGCTACTATCTGATGGGCGCGATCCTTGACGAGACGGCCGGCTACGCCAAGGGGCCTTCGGCGGTCACCACGGTGAGCGATGAAGCGCTAGCGCGGGATTTCCCCGGCGTCATGGCTGCCGGGGCATATTTCGGCACAGCCGGTTTTGACAAGACCTTCGATATAGGCCTCGACATGTTGCTGGACGAGATGGAGCGCATCCGCGACGGTGCCAATGCGAGGTAGTTGCATCAACGGGGCATTGTCCGCATGCGCTTTTTGTTTCTTCTGATCCTGCTCATCGGTACCGGCATCGGCGTCGTCTATCCCTGGGCGATGACCAATTTCTCCGGCCGTGAGATCGGCACCTGGCGGGTTTACGACCAGGGCCGGTTCAAGCCGGTGACGGTGGCCCTGAGCGCACGCGACGGGCCGCTACGCGTGCTGGTCGATCTTACTGCAAGAGCCGAGCGCATCGTCTCGCAGCAGCGCACCGTGCTGACCCTGACCGCCGCCACCGGCGGCAGGACGGTGCTCGCCTCGACGCTGCAGTTCAATCACTCCGACAATCCGCGCCAGGTCAGCCCACAGCTGCCGGACAGGATCTTTCGCGACGAGGCCGGCCTGATCCCGAGCGTTACCCCCGGTTCCTACATCTTCACCGTCGGTCCGGGCGACGCCGAGGGCATTCCGATGCGGGCCGTCGACCTCGTCCTGCGCTCGGCTGCCGGCGAGGTCGACCGCCGGGCGCGGCCGGTCGGTTTTTCCCTGATGGCGGCCGGCCTGGCCGGGCTGGCGCTGGCATTCCGTTTCGGCGGCCGCCGGCCGGAAAATCCGAACTCGCAGCCGCCACCGCCGCGCTGGGGCAGGGGCTCCAATTGAACTATCGCCACGCCTACCATGCCGGGAACTTCGCCGACGTCGTCAAGCATGCCGTGCTCAGCCGGCTGATCGAATATCTGAAGCAGAAGGACAAGGCGTTTCGGGTCATCGACACCCATGCCGGCATCGGCCGCTACGATCTGTCCTCAACCGAAGCGCAAAAGACGGGCGAATGGCAGGGCGGCATCGGGCCGGGGGCCGATTCCCCCCACCCCGCCCCCGCGGGGGGGTTGCGGGGACCGGATGTTGGGGGCGGGCGGTGGGGCAA
>NZ_JAMYNW010000023.1:0-98960 GCF_040319365.1 Mesorhizobium sp. M0923
TGGCTGGTGTGCGCGTATTTTTTTAAAACCCACCCCCCCAAGGCCCGCTTGTTTCCCTTTTGAACCCCCTTGCCCCCGCACTGGCATGCACCTGGGTTATCGGTTGTCCTGCCGGCCCCGCGGCCGGCCGGCCGGGGGGCAAGACCCGGTCAAGCGCAGCCAGATCATCGACGGTGCGCGCCGTGTCTTCATCGACAAGGGCTTCGAAGCCGCGTCGATGAACGACATCACCCGCGAGGCCGGCGTGTCCAAGGGCACCATCTATGTCTACTTCGCCAACAAGGAAGAGCTGTTCGAAGCGCTGATCGAGGAAGAGCGCGGCACGATCTTCAAGAACATGTACGAGGTGCTCGACCAGATTGGCGACCTTCGCCAGACGCTGGTGAAGTTCGGCATCGTGCTGTCCATGAAGATCACCTCGGCCAGGGTCATCCTGGCGCAGCGGACGGTGATCGGCGCGTCGGAACGGATCCCGGAGCTTGGCGCCCGGTTCTACGAACGCGGCCCGAAGCGCGGCCATGACCGGGTTGTCGTTTTCCTCAACATGGCTATCGAACGCGGCCTGCTGAAGATCGACGATGTCGAGCTTGCCGCCTATCAGTTCACCGAGCTGTGCCTGGCCGGTCTTTTCCGCCAGTGCATATTCGCCTATCGCACCAAAGCGCCAAGTGCGGCCGAGATCGAACATATCGTCAGGTCGGGCGTCGATGTGTTCCTGAAGGCCTACGGCACCGAACAGCTTGCAGAGCAGGAACGGACCTCCAGCCCCGCCTGACCAGCCGTCGGATTCCGTTGCCTATCCGCCGTTGGCGGCGAGCACGATCGCCGCACGCAATTCTTCGAGGCCTTCGCTCTTTTCCGACGACGTGGCGAGCACGAAGGGAAAGGCCGCCGGGCGTTTCTTGATCTTCTGCAGCGTTTCCTCGATCAGCCGTGGTACCCCCGCCGCCTTGATCTTGTCGGTCTTGGTCAGCACGATCTGATACGACACCGCCGCCTTGTCGAGCAGCGACAGCACCTCGTCGTCCTTGGCCTTGATGCCATGGCGGGCGTCGATCAGCACGTAGACGCGCTTCAGCGTCACCCGGCCCTTCAGGTAGTCGAACACGAGCTTCGTCCACTCGTCGACCTTTTCCTTCGGCGCCGTGGCGTAGCCATAGCCCGGCATATCGACCAGTGCCATCGGCGGCAGATCGGCGCCTTCTCCCGAAAATCCGCCCGGCACGAAATAGTTGAGCTCTTGCGTCCGGCCCGGCGTGTTGGAGGTGCGCGCCAGCCCCTTCTGGTTGACCAGCGCATTGATCAGCGACGATTTGCCGACATTGGAGCGACCGGCAAAGGCGATCTCGGGTGGACCCTCCGGCGGCAGGAATTTCATCGCCGGCACGCCGCGGATGAAAATCCAGGCTCGCGTGAACAATTCGATGCCGATCATGGTCTTGTTCAACGTGTTCAAACCGCTGCCTCCAGAAGAAAAATGTTGCTGCCACGAATGGCATCGAGATTGCGGCTGATCTTTTCCACCGGCCAGTGCCACCACGCCAGCGCCAGCAGCCGCCGGATGGTCCTGTCATCGAAGCGCATCTTCACCACCTTGGCCGGATTGCCGGCGACGATCGCATAGGCCGGCACATCGTGCGTCACCACCGACTTTGCCGCCACAATGGCGCCGTCGCCGATCTTGACGCCCGGCAGCATCACCGCTTCCATGCCGATCCAGACGTCGTTGCCGACGATTGTGTCGCCACGCACCTCCTTCGACCATGTCGCCGGGTCGAAGCCTTCCTCCCAGCCGTGGCCAAAGATGTTGAACGGATAGGTCGAAAAGCCGGACATGGCGTGATTGGCGCCGTTCATGATGAAGCGTGCGCCCTCGGCGATGGCGCAGAACTTGCCGATGACCAGCCTGTCGCCGATGAATGGATAATGATGCAGCACGCATTTTTCGGCGAATTTGTCGGGTCCGTCCGGATCGTCATAATAGGTGAAGTCGCCGATCTCGATATTCGGCGCCGTCACCAGCGGTTTCAGAAAGCCGACGCGCGTGTGCAACGGGATCGGATGCTTGATCGATGGATTGGGTCCGGTCATATCGAGCTCCGTCGAGCACCTGCCAGGCAGGTCAAAATAGCGCGATCTGTCCCGCAGTACCAATCGCTTAATCCAGGCCGGCAGCTTGTGCAAAAAGCCCCGGACGAACCGGGGCTTTCTGGTTTCGCATTATCGGAGCGCCGGCTATTCCGCCGGCGACGGTTTCTTGCGGAACAGCGCGACCAGATTGTCCCACAATTCGATCTTGGCGCCCTGCCGCTTCATGATCACGCCCTGCTGCAGGATCGACAACGTGTTGTTCCAGGCCCAGTAGATGACGAGGCCGGCCGGAAAACCCGCCATCATGAAGGTGAAGATCACAGGCATCCAGGTGAAGATTGCCGCCTGCGTCGGGTCCGGCGGCGTCGGGTTCATGCGCATCTGCAGGAACATCGTCACGCCCATGATCAGAGGCCAGACGCCGATCATCAGCATGTGCGGCAAGGTGATCGGGATCAGCCCGAACAGGTTGAAGATCGATGTCGGATCCGGCGCCGCCAGATCCTGGATCCAGCCGAAGAACGGCGCGTGCCGCATCTCGATGGTGATGTAGAGCACCTTGTAGAGCGAGAAGAACACCGGGATCTGCAACGCCACCGGCCAGCAACCGGCGAGCGGATTGATCTTCTCGGTCTTGTACAGCTCCATCATCGCCTGCTGCTGCTTCATCTTGTCGTCCGCGTATTTCTCGCGGATCTCGAGCATCTTGGGCTGCACCTTCTTCATGTTCGCCATCGACGCATAGGACTTGTTGGCGAGCGGGAAGAACAGCGCTTTGACGATGACGGTGGTGGCGAGGATCGCCAGGCCGAAATTGCCGAAGAATTTGTAAAGCGTGTCGATCAGCCAGAACATCGGCTTGGTGATGAAATAGAACCAGCCCCAGTCGATCAGCAGGTCGAACTGGCGAATATGACGGTCCTTTTCATAAGCGTTGATCGTCGAAACTTCCTTGGCGCCGGCGAATATCTCCGACTCCACGGTCGTCGATTGCCCGGGAGCGACCGTGACGGGATCGGACAGGAAATCGGACTGGTAGCTGTGCGGATGGGGCCCGCTTTTGAACTCGAAATAAGAGAATTTGGGCTGAAATTCGCGGCCGCTAGGCGGCACCAGGGTCACCGCCCAATACTTATCGGTGATGCCCAGCCAGCCGTCGGTCGACTTGCCTGGCTTGTATTCCTTTTCCGATTCGACGCTGGAGTATTTGTATTCCTGCAGGCCCTCGCTTCCGGTAACGCCGATCAGGCCCTCGTGCAGCACATAGGTGCTGGCGATGGCCGGCTTGTCGAAACGCGTAACGCGGCCATAGTTCGACAACGTCGCCGGCGCCGAGCCGCCGTTCTGAACCGTGTCGGATACGGTGAACATATATTGGGCGTCGACGGAGAAGGTGCGCTTGAAGGTCAGGCCCTTGTCGTTGGTAAAGGTCAGCGTGACCGGCGTCGCCGGTCTGAGCGTCGCCTTGCCGTCGGTCTGCCAGACCGTGTCGGGGCCGGGCAGCGTGCCCACATCCGGCGCGCCAGAAAAGCCGATCTCGGCGAAATAGCCGTTCGGCAGGGACGCCGGGTTGAGCAACGCGATCTCGGGCGAGGTCTTGTCCACCGTCTCCCTGTAATGCTTGAGCCGGAGGTCATCGAGGCGCGCACCGGTGAGGTTGATCGAACCTTCGAGGCTCGGCGTGTCGATCTTGACGCGGCTGGTCGAGGCAATCGCCTGGTCGCGGCCGGCCGGCGTCACCGCGTCGCCGCCAGGCGCGCTCGGAATGGCGCCCGGCTGCACCGGTGTTTCGCTGGCGCCCGGACTGGTGCCTTGGGCGGCCTTCTTCTGCTCCGCCACGCGCTGTTCTTCGATGCGGGCGGCCTCACGCTGCATCTCGCTGCGCGGCATCACATAGAAATATTGCCAAAGCGCCAGGATCAGCACCGACAGTGCGATGGTGATAAAGAAGTTGCGGTTGTTTTCCATCGAAGCCCTTGGCCTATCGTGTTCCACGCAATCTGCGGGAGAGTTCGGCCTTCAACTGGCCAAACGGAGTGGTAAGCACGTCTTCGCGCCCGACGATGACATAATCATTGCCGGGCGCCATGTCATCCGCGGCATGCGTGCGCACGGCCTCTCTCAGCCGCCGCCGGATGCGGTTGCGAACGACGGCATTGCCGACCTTCTTGGTGACCGTATAACCGACGCGCGGCGCCTCGCCGTCGCCGCGATCCAGAACCTCGACGAGGACAAGCCGCCCGCGGCGCTTTTCGCCACGGCGGACGGCCAGGAATTCCGCGCGCTTCAGAAGCCGCTTGGGATGGGCACCCGTTGGCTTGCCGGTTGCGGGCAACGATCTTGTCTCTCGCTTGGTGCTCAGGCGCTGAGACGCTTGCGGCCGCGGTTGCGGCGGGCTGCGACGACGCCGCGGCCACCTTTGGTTGCCATGCGGGCGCGGAAACCGTGCCTGCGTTTGCGGACGAGTTTGGACGGCTGGTAAGTACGCTTCATTTGTTTAAATACCGCGGGGTGCGGCCCTTCTTGATTCTGTCACTTTGTAACAGGAGCTTTGCCGGGCCGGTTTTGGCGCGATCGAAACCGCGCCGGGACGAATGGCCCGAGCGTGAGCGGGCTTATAGAAAGAAGGGTTTTGGAAGTCAATCCAGCCTGTCGGGCCGGCGTTGTCGGACTGGCAGGGAAGTCCTTGCGGCCCTTTGTCCGGCTTCGATCAAGGATGAATTTGGCAAAAAAGCCGCAATCGCCTAATCTTGCCCGATCAAGCGATCGTGAAGACGAGCAGTCCTTAAGACAAGCAGCCGTGATGACAGGCAGCCGTGACGACGAGCATGAGTGAAGTCCCACCAACCGACGAAAGCATCGCCCGGGCGAAGGCGGCCACCCGCAGGGTGCCGCTGGCGCGCGGCCTGTCGACGAAGCTGCTGCTGCTCACCATCGTCTTCGTGCTCTTGGCCGAAATCCTCATCTTCGTGCCCTGGATCGCCAGCTACAGGCTGAGCTGGCTGAAGGAGAGGCTGAGCACCGCCGCCGCGGTTTCCATCGTCCTGGTGCAGGGCGAACCTGCCTCGCTGTCGCGTGCCGCCCAGAACGACGTACTGATGGCGATCGGCGCCAAGGCGATCGCCGTGCGCGACGGCGGCGTCTCGCGGCTGCTGGTCGTGGCCGAAATGCCGCCGCAGGTGGACGAGCATATCGATATCGCCAATGTCGGCATGATCAAGGGCATGACCGGCGCGCTGGACACGCTGTTTTTCGGCGGCAAGAGGATGCTGCGCGTTTTCGGACCGGTCGGCGACAGCGACAAGGAGTTCGAGCTGATCATGCCCGACCACCGCCTGCGCAATGCCATGCTGATCTATTCGCGCAACGTCGCCTTCGTCTCGCTGCTGATTTCGCTGTTCACCGCCATGCTGGTCTACGCCGCGATAGACCTGATCATGATCGGCCCGATCAGGACGATGACGCGCTCGATGCTGTCCTTTTCCGAGGCGCCCGACGATCCCGGTCGCATCATTCACCCTGCCGCCCGGGCCGACGAGATCGGCGTCGCCGAACGCGAGCTGTCGCAGATGCAGGAGCGGCTGCAAAAGATGCTGACCGAGCAGAAGCACCTGGCCGATCTCGGCCTGGCCGTGTCGAAGATCAACCACGACATGCGCAACATCCTTGCCTCGGCGCAGCTGATGTCGGACCGCCTGCGCCAGGTAAAGGACCCGACTGTTCAGGCCTTCGCGCCAAAACTGCTGCGCGCGCTCGATCGCGCCGTGTCCTATTCGGAAGGCGTGCTGTCCTATGGCCGCACCCAGGAGCCGCCGCCGTCGCGTCGCAGGCTGCGGCTGCGCCAGTTGGTCGAGGACGTCCAGGGCCTGCTCGACATCGAATGCGGCATCGAATTCGTCAACGCCGTCGATCCGGTGCTCGAGGTCGACGCCGATTCCGATCAGCTGTTCCGCGTGCTCACCAATCTTAGCCGCAACGCCGTGCAGGCGATGGCGGCGGACACCGAGAGCGCCGTAGTGCGCCGCCTGACCATATCGGCCGAGCGCATCGGCAGCGTCAGCCGCATCGTCGTCACCGACACCGGCCCCGGCCTGCCGCCGAAGGCGCGCGAAAACCTGTTCGCGGCGTTTCGCGGCTCGGCCCGCAGCGGCGGCACCGGCCTTGGCCTGGCGATCGCCCATGAATTGATCCGCGCCCATGGCGGCACGGTGGAGCTGGTCGAAAGCATCGGCGGCCGCACCACATTCGCCGTCACCATTCCCGACCAGCCGGTCCGGCTCGACCAAGCCCGCAACGGCCTGCGCCGCCCGGCGTAACGAACCGTTTCGTTACGGACCGTTTCAATTCGCAAATGGTTGGTCCGGGACTAAGAGTCATCGGCTCGGCCGCCGTGCAACGGCTTGTTTCGTTACGGACCGTTCCGATTGGCAAATGACCGATCCAAGACGACGACCTATCGGCTCGGCCGCCGCGTGACGCGATCTTACCTTCGCCGGCCGGCGCATGACGGCAAAACGTGACGGCAAAACTTTTGGCCAGGATCGGCTTGCTTTTCGCAAATTCAGTCGCTAGGGAACAGCTCACATTCGCGGCCGGTCGCCAGGATCGGATCGCGGGGCTATGCAAAGCATGGCCTGTTGCGCGCCCGTAGCTCAGCTGGATAGAGCACCAGACTACGAATCTGGGGGTCAGGAGTTCGAATCTCTTCGGGCGCGCCATTTGTAATGTACATCCCAATCCACCGGCATCGATGGACCGCTTAGCCGCTCATCATTGCCATCGTGGTGGCGCTTTAGCGGTTACCGGCAAATCTGCGGGATTCCCGGCGCTGAGAAACGACTTCTCCTGGGGGATGAGCCACGGCTGGTCGGCTGATGTTTAGGACCGCCTTGCATGCAGGCGACTGCATGCGCTGCCGCCGCCCGCCACGGCGGCGGCGAACTCGATCACACGTGCGTTGCCGCTATCGAGCATTCGTACTAACCTCTGCCCTTCTTGAAATCGTGCCGGGTCCTCAGGCTTGCCTTGGGAGATGCTAATGCGCGGGTTCTTGCCTTTCATTCTGTTGGTGCTTCTACACATTCCGATTGTATCGCATGCCGCCTCCATCCACGACGCCGCCATGAAGGGCGATGTCGCCGGGATCACGGCAGCGCTCGACGCTGGTGCCGGCTTCGATGAGAGCGACGGGGGCGCGCGACACCACTCTATCTTGCGGTTAGGGGCGGGCATTTTGCGGCGGCAAAAATGCTCATTGAACGCGGTGCCGACGTCAACGCCGCCCCAACACCGGCTTTGGGTCCTGCCCTCATGCCGGCTTTGGCAAAACGCAGGATCGATTTGATCAATCTGTTGCTGGATGGGGGCGCAAATCCAAATTCGAAGCGCAGCCGCGAAAACGCTATCCACATCGCGGTGAATCTCGGTTGTTTCGACTGCGTGAAGGCACTCGTCGAGGCCGGCGCGGACGTGAATGCGAAGACAAAGGACGGCAAGACGCCGCTCCATCTGGCAAAATTCAAGAGGCAACGCGAAGTCGCTGACTATCTCATGTCGCACGGCGTCGTCTTGCCAACACCAGCTCCGATCTCGATGAAGTTGGCTACTGCCGATGTCGAGAAAGGCCGAACCTACTTCACCAGCGTGTGTGCCGGTTGCCACAATGCCGCGCCACAGGGAGCGATCAAAGCGGGACCCAACTTGTGGAGCGTCGTCGGCCGCGACAAGGCGTCCGTGGCAAAAATGCATTACTCCGACGCTTTGCTCGACTGGGAGGGTGTATGGACGTACGAGGATCTGAACAGATATCTCTTCGGACCCATGTTCACCACGCCGGGCGTTTACATGGAGACGCCTGGTGTTCCGGACGAGACCGAACGGGTCGACCTGATCGCCTACTTGCGCACACTCAGCGACAAGCCGATCCCGCTGCCCTGAACGTTAGCCCCAGGAGGGCCGCGGCCGGATTGCGCCCAACGCCGATGAGCGCTCGAATTCTGCATGGAGGTCACTTCGCTTCCCCTTGACGAATGACCGGTTGGATCCGATTTTGGCTGTTCAGGGGTGGCAAGGGACAGTTTATGGCGCGCAAGGCGGACCTTCGGCTCCGAGCGGTGATCTGAGAAATCGATAGGCGCAGCAATAACATACGAGTTCCCAGTTTCATCCTCTTCGGGCGCGCCATCAATCCAATGCACGGCCCGCCTCATGGGGCCTCTCGGGCGCGGTGAGCTCATAGCCGCCCGACTATGACCGTGACCGGCGCCGGTGGTCGGAGGGTCGCGAGGGCTGAGCGCCATCCCTGCCAAAAGAGGGGATGGTCTGCTGATGCCGACTCAGTCGGCCTGCTTGATCTCCGGACCCGGTTCAGTCGGCGGCGCTGGCGTGCAATCCTGGCCGGTGCATTCCTGCACGGGATCTTTCGCCGGCGGGAGACAGTTTTGGCCTTCACAATGAACGGGCGGCTGCACTGTTGCGGCTTTGTTGTTCGGCGGCACAGGCCGATCCTCAGCGCGAACAGCCGGCATTCCAAGGTCGATCATGGCCGTGCACAAGAGCGCAATCCGAAGCACGTTCATTTTCGCCTCCGCAACTGACAGCGAGACGCAGATTATACCTTCGAACTGCGGCCAACATCCTGTCACCCGCGAACGGCGTTAACAGCGCGTTTCATTGCCGGTCGGAAGGGCGTACCGATTGAGATCGAGCGTCGTCCTCTACCTGGCAAAATAGCGCCAGAAACGGGGCATTCGGCAGGAGGTGACTGAAGCCAACCTTCCGATTTTCCTGTACACGTGTTCGAAGGGTTTGAGTGCCTTAGGGCTTTCGCATATTCGAGCTTCTTCAGGTCTTTCACGGGGGAACGTACATGACGGCGTTCAATAGCGTCCGCTTCCAGGTCAAGCCGGGCAGTGAAGACGAATTCGTCGAACTGTTCAGCAGCGCTCCGCGCAACTTCGAGGGATTGCGAAAAATGGCTCTCATCAAATCGGGAGATGGCGCCTTCTTCTCGATTGGAGAGTGGGACACTTTCCAGCACATGGTCGATGCCAGGCCCACAATGCTCGGCAATCTTGATCGGTTCCGGCATACGTTGCAGCAGCTTGAAGGCGGATATACGGATGCTGTTTCCGGCGAGGCCGTCTTCGACACGGACGGCAGGAGCGGCGGCCGGTCGGTATAGTGTTCGCACTTCGAAAAGCTTATGCCGTGCGCCACTTCCGGCTGCCTCACCTAAACCGCACATTCCCCCTGGAAAGCTCTGCCACCGACCTGCATCCCATCAGCCGCATGTCGCGTTCGATCTCGGTTCGCATCAGGCCGAGCGCCCGTTCGACGCCGGCCTGTCCGGCCGCTGCGAGCGGGAAGAGGTAGTAGCGCCCGAGGCCGACGGCCTTGGCGCCCAGCGACAGAGCTTTCAGGACATGCGTGCCGCGCTGGACGCCGCTGTCGATGATCACGTCGATCCTGTCGCCCACCGCGTCGACGATCTCTGACAGCTGGTCGAAGGGACTGCGCGAGCCGTCCAACTGCCTGCCGCCATGATTTGACAGAACGATGCCGGTGCAGCCGATGTCGACGGCCTTTCTGGCATCGGCAACGCTCATGATCCCCTTCAGGCAAAACTGGCCGTTCCAGAAGCGGACCATGTCTTCGACGTCCTTCCAATCCAGCGACGGGTCGAGGATCTCCGTGAAATAGCGGCTGATGGAAAGCGCTCCGCCACCGAGATCGATATGGCCGTCCAACTGCGGCAGGCTGAACTTTTCGTGCGTCAAATAGTCGATGGCCCATCTCGGCTTGATCGCAAACTGCATCATGCCGCCGAGCGTAAGCCGAAAGGGGATGGAAAAGCCGGTCCGCAGGTCACGCTCGCGGTTTCCGCCGGTGACGCTGTCGACCGTCAGCATCATCACCTCGACGCCGGACGCCTTGGCGCGCTCCATCATGGCGCGGTTCAGGCCGCGATCCCTGTGGAAATAGAACTGATAGACCTGCGGCGTCCTGTGCTTGCGGACTTCCTCCAGGCTGACCGTCCCAAGCGACGAGACGCCGAACATCGTCCCGAACTTCTCCGCCGCCGCGGCGACGGCGCGCTCGCCGCTATGGTGAAACAGCCGCTGGAGAGCCGTCGGCGAACAATAGACCGGCATCGCCAGTTTCTGGCCCATGACGGTGACCGACATGTCGATCTGCCCGACACCGGCAAGCACGTTTGGGACGAGGTCGCAGTCCTCGAACGCAGCCGTGTTGCGCCGCAGCGTCGTCTCGTCGTCCGCGCCGCCATCGATATAGTCGAAGATCGGTCCTGGCAGGCGCTGTCTGGCCAGCCTGCGAAAGTCCTGAAAATTATAGCAGCTTTGCAACCTCATAGGGCTCAATCGGATCTATGCGGGGCGCGATGTCAAGCCTATGCAATTGTCGATCGCCGACTATTCCGCCGCCTCGCGTCAGCCCGCCACCGCGCCAACCGACTCCCGCTCCACCAGCGGGCATTCGAGCTTGGTGATGGGATGGCGGCCACGACCGGGAGGGGCGGGGACTTCCAGCTGCTCGATCGCCCATTGCCCCATCGCCATATGCGGCAGGATCGACGTCGTCAGCGGCGGGAACAGATGGCGCGCGATCTCCTCGTCGTCATAGCCGACCACCGAAATATCCTGGGGGATGTGCAGGCTGGCCTCCTTCAGCGCCTCGTAGCAGCCGATCGCGGTGCGGTCGTTCTGGCAGAAGATGGCGGTCGGCCGGTCTTTCAGCGCCAGTAGCTTGATGGTCGCGGCATAGCCGGCGCTCGCCGACCAATCGCCTTCGACGACCAAGGCCGGGTCGAACGGGATGTCGGCTGTCGCCAGCGCCCGGCGGTAGCCCTTCAGCCGGTCCTGCGCCGCCTGCATCCATGGCTCGCCGGTGATGGTGGCGATACGGCGATGGCCATGGCTGATCAGGTGCCGGGTCGAGCTCTGGCCGCCGGCGATCTCGCTCGGCACCACGGCGGGGAAGGCATAGTCGGCGGTGTAGCAGTTGAGCAGGATGACCGGAATGTCGAGGCCGTAGAGATACTCCGGCGCGACGATCTCGCGGGTGAAGATGGTCATGTAGATCAGCGCCGAAATGCCCTGCTTGGTCAGCGCCGCGATGGCCCGGGGCTCCATCACCTCGTCGCCCATGGTCTGCGCCACCAAAAGTACATTGCCAGCGTTCCACGAGGCTTGCCGCGCCCCTTCAATGGCGACGACCGCCTCCGGGCTGGTCGCCAATTGGTCGACGGCGAAGCCGATCACGCCATCCAGCCCGTCAAAAGCGGCAACCGGGGCTCGCAGGGCGGAAAACACCGGCGGCGCATAACTGAGGGCCCGCGCCGCCTCTATCACCCGCTCACGAGTTTGCTGCGATAGCCTGATGCCCGGCGTGTTGTTGAGGACGAACGAAACCGTCGCCTGCGAACAACCGGCGGCCCTGGCGATGTCGGTCATGGTAACGCGGCCTCTGGGGTTTTTCCCGGACGGCTTGCGCCGCCTTGTACCCTCAAGGACGGGATCGCGCAGTGGTTCGTTCATGTCATTCGTCCCTCAAATCTCGCATTTGTAAGGTAAAGCGATGCTAATAGATATAAGTGCCGTCTTAAGTGATTTAGTCGCGAATCCGACGTGACAGCGCATTGGGAGGCTCCTTTCTTGTGAGAATCCCGATTAAACTAATACTCTTTACTAATATCCGGCGGCCCTATAACGTCAATCCATCATGCTCGGACGAACATCGGACCCGCGCATGTTCGGAACGTAAGCCAGCCTAGTGGCGGACAGTTCCCGTCAACCGAAGCTCGCCTGCCGTTTCGAGGAAATGTCAGACAAATCGGACTATTTACGAACGACGAATGAGTCTCTAAAGTCGACGATCGCGGCTGGAATGGCGTCGTTCTTCGCTGCCGGAACCCTGAGGAGGAGGGCGTCCAAGCCGCGCCGGCACGTTCATCATCAGCGAAAATTACTGAGTCAAATGGGAGGTTGAATATGAAATCTGCGATACGAAATGCGTCCGTCGCCGCTGCGGCCCTGCTGCTCGGCCTGTCCGTCAGCGCAATTGCGCGTGCCGACGACAAGCCG
The DNA here is from genome assembly GCF_040319365.1 of Mesorhizobium sp. M0923. Classification (NCBI taxonomy): domain Bacteria; kingdom Pseudomonadati; phylum Pseudomonadota; class Alphaproteobacteria; order Hyphomicrobiales; family Phyllobacteriaceae; genus Mesorhizobium; species Mesorhizobium sp. M0923. The sequence goes on from NZ_JAMYNW010000023.1 coordinate 12,195, forward strand.
ACACTGGCCTTCGTCGTCAACGGCGCTTCCGATTTCTGGAAGGCTGCCGAAGCCGGGGTCAAGAAGGCTCAAGGCGAATTGCCCAATTACAATCTAGAACTCAAATATCCGGAGCAGTCCTCGGTCGCCATCCAGCAGCGCCTGATGGACGATCTGGTGACGGCCGGTGTTAAGGCGATCATGGTCTCGGCCGTCGACCCCAAGACGTCGACCGACGGGCTGAACAAGATCGCCTCGGAAACGGCGTTGTTCACCACCGACAGCGACGCACCGCAGACCAAGCGTGTCGCCTATATCGGCTCGTCCAATGTCGATGCCGGCAAGCAGGCGGCAGAGATTGCCAAGAAGGCGATGCCAGATGGCGGCAAATGCCTCGGCTTCGTCGGCCTGCTCGGCGCCGACAATGCCAAGGAACGCATCCAGGGCATGAAGGACGGCCTCGCCGGCACCAAGATCGAACTGGTCGACGTGCGTGGCGATGACATCGACCAGGCCCGCGCCAAGAAGAACGTCGAGGACGCGCTGGTCGCCAGCCCCGACGTCACCTGCATGGTCGGCTTCTATTCCTACAACACGCCGCGTATTTATGAGGCGCTGCGCGATGCCGGCAAGCTCGGCCAGATCACCGTCGTTGGCTTCGACGACGATCCGATCACGCTGGGCGGCGTCAAGGAAGGCACCGTCGCCGCCACCGTCGTACAGCAGCCCTTCGAATGGGCCTATCAGGGCATGAAGCTGATGGCCGCCTATCTCGAAGGCAACAAGTCGGGCGTTCCCGCCGATGGACTGATCATCATCCCGACCAAGATCATCGGCAAGGACGATGTCGACGCCTACGCCGCCAGCCTCAAGGCGATGTCTGGAAACTGAGCAAACTAGGTTGCGCCGGCTCAAGGTTCGCCTTGAGCCGGCGTTCTATTGACGGGCCTCGCGAGGCCCGTCAGTCTGAGTCCAAAACGGCTCACCGGCTGCTGTCAGGCGTGATGAATTATTCCGACCCATCCATCGTTGCATCCACGGACGCTCCGTTCCTGAGCCTCAACGGTGTGCGCAAGACCTATCCCGGCGTTGTCGCGCTGGACGGGTTCTCGATCGAGGTCAGGCCCGGCGAGGTCATCGGCCTGGTCGGCGAAAACGGCGCCGGCAAATCGACGCTGATGAAGATCCTCGGCGGCGTCACCAGGCCGGACACCGGCACCATCATTGTCGATGGCGCCGCCCATGACGGGCTGACTGTCGAGGCCAGCATCGGTTCGGGCATCGCCTTCGTCCACCAGGAACTCAACCTGTTCGAAAACCTCGACGTCGCCGCCAATATCTTCTTCGGCCGCGAACCGCTGCGCGCCGGCCCGCTCAAGCTGGTCGACCGCGCCAGGCTGCGAGCGCTGGCGGCGCCGCTGCTCAAACGCGTGGGCGCCAATTTCTCGGCCGATACGCCGGTATCGGCGCTGTCGCTGGCCCAGCAGCAAATGGTCGAGATCGCCAAGGCGCTGTCGATCAAGGCAAGGCTGGTTATCCTCGACGAGCCGACCTCGAGCCTGCCGATCGCCGAAACCGACAAGCTGCTTGGTGTCATCAAGGCGCTGAAGGCAGACGGCATCAGCGTCATTTTCATCTCACACCGCCTGCACGAGGTCGAGCGCGTCGCCGACCGCGTCGTCGTGCTCAGGGACGGCATGCTCGCCGGAACTTTGCCGAAGAGCGCCATCAATCACGACCAGATGGTCAAGCTGATGATCGGCCGCATGCTCAAGGAGAGGGAGAAGGCCGCAGAATCGGCGCGCCCGCCGGGCTCTGTCGCGCTGTCGGTCAAGGCCATTCGCACCGCCGCCTATCCCGACCGGCCCGTCGACCTCGACGTCAGGCATGGCGAGATCCTCGGCCTTGCCGGTCTCGTCGGCTCCGGTCGGACGGAGCTGGCGCGCGTGCTGTTCGGCATCGACAAGAGCTTTGGCGGCTCGTTCCAGCTTGACGGAAAAGATCTGGTTCTTGGTTCGGCCGCGGACGCAGTGGCCAACGGTATTTTCCTCGTCCCGGAAGACCGCAAGCTGACCGGCATCCTGCTCGATCTGTCGATTGCCCAGAACATCTCGCTGCCCAATCTGCCGGCGCATTCGCGGCGCTCGCTGGTCTCGGCCAGCGCCGAGGCCGCCACCGCCGAGAAACAGAAGACCGATCTGGGCATCAGGGCGCCCTCCGTGCAGACGCGTACCGGCACGCTGTCGGGCGGCAACCAGCAAAAGGTCGTGCTGGCCAAATGGCTGGCGATGAAGCCGAAGGTGATGATCCTCGACGAGCCGACACGCGGCATCGACATTGGCGCCAAGGCCGAGATCTACGGGCTGATGCGGGCGCTGGCCGATGCCGGCGTCGCCGTGCTGATGATCTCCAGCGACATGGAGGAGGTGATCGGTGTTTCCGACCGCATCGCCGTCATGCATGAAGGCCAGATCTCCGGCATTCTCGACAAGGAACGGTTCAGCCAGGAAAACGTGCTGCTGCTGGCGGTCGGCAAGCAGCCGAAATAGTTCGCCGGCATTGGGAGACGACGATGAGCAAGAAAGATCTCGGCCTGCTGATCCTGATCCTGGTGGTCGGCGCGGTGGTAGCGATCATCAACCCGCGCTTCCTGCTGCCGATCAATCTCGCCAACACCTCGAACCTGATCGGGCTGTTCGGCATCCTGTCGATCGGCCAGGCTTTCGTCATCATCACCGGCGGCATCGAATTGTCGGTCGGCTCGGTGGTTGCGCTGCTCGGTGTGCTGTTCATCGATTTCATCGCCACGCGCGGCATGGCCTGGCCGGTCGCCCTGCCGCTGATCCTGGTGCTCGGCGGCATCATCGGGCTGGCGCATGGCTGGCTGATCACCCGGCTCAAATTGCAGCCTTTCGTGGTGACCTTGTGCGGCCTGCTGATCTATCGCGGCGTGGCGCGCTTCTATACCGCCGACGGCACCGCCGGCTTTGCCTTCGGACAGAACTTCCCGGAACTCGAGTTCCTGACGGCGGGGCGGTCCTGGGGCGTGCCGAACAGTTTCATCGCGCTGATCGTCATCGCCGTCGTCATGTGGGTGGTGCTGCACCGTTCGGTGTTCGGGCGATATCTCTACGCCATCGGCAAGAACGAGGAAGCGGCGAAATATTCCGGCATCCGCACCGGCCGCATCGTCATGGCCGCCTATGTCATCTGCGGCGTGCTGACGGCGCTGTCGGCTATCTATTTCGCCATGTACACACGCTCGATCTCGCCGGCGAGCCACGGCCAGTTCTACGAGCTCTACGCCATCGCGGCAGCGGTGCTCGGCGGCTTCTCGCTGCGCGGCGGCGAAGGCTCGCTGATCGGCGTCCTGCTCGGCACGGTGCTGCTGCAGGAGTTGCAGAACCTCGTCAACCTGCTCGGTATCCCGTCCTCGCTCAACTTCGCCGTGATGGGCGGGGTGATCCTCATCGGCGTTCTGGTCGACCAGCAATGGGGCGTGTTCAGGGCGCGGCGGCGGATGCTGGAAGCCACCCGCAAGGGCGTGGCGGGTGCTGCCGCGGAATGACGCAAAAATAGCTGGATGAAATACGCCGACTGCCATTGGCAGGCATGAAAAGGTCAGCCTGAGCTTCGCGACAGCAGTTCAGGTTAATCTCTATTTGGAACGAAACCCGTATCTGAGCGTTTATTTAAGCTTTGCTACGCGGAGGCGTCCCATGCCCATGAATCCAGTAAGTACCGCAAAGATAGGAACTCACCCCCTCCACCCGATGCTGATACCTTTTCCTGTCGCGTTTCTTGTCGGTGCCTTTGTCACCGACCTGGTTTTCTGGGGGACTGCCGACGCCTTCTGGGCACGGGCATCGATGTGGCTGATCGGGGCAGCTATCGTAATGGCGCTTCTCGCTGCGACAGCTGGTTTTATCGACTTCCTCAACGAGCCGCGCATTCGCGCCTTGTCCGACGCCTGGTACCACATGCTGGGCAACTTGACCGCGGTCGTTGTGGCTCTGATCAATTTCTACCTTCGCTATGCTCAAGGCGCCGAGGCCGCGGTCCGACCGTGGGGCGCGCTGTTGTCGTTCATAGTGGTCTGCATACTGCTGTTCACCGGCTGGAAGGGCTGGGAGATGGTCTATCGGCATCACGTTGCAGTTCTGGATACACCGGCGGATGCACCAGCGAAGCCTTCGACAACCACTAGCACGGATACTCATCACGCTGGTCGGGATCGGCACGCCGCATGAGGCCATGATCCCGAACAGTGGATACCGGTTTCCAAAAAGATATGGGTTAGACAAGTAGCGCCCATCCCGAATGCATCGGATGGGCGCGCCTTAGATGAGGCCCGACATGTCGGAGAAGGCCATGGCCTTGCGCAGCACCTCGGTGAAGCGCTCGCCGGCGGCTTCACGAGGGCCGCTATTGTCGATGGAGGTGACGCCCGGTCCGGACAGCGCCACATTGGCGCTGCGCGCCAGCCGTGCCAGCACTTCGCCGCGCGACTCGCGCCCGCGCAAGGCCAGCCGCTCGGCCAGGATCTCCGGTGCAGCCGTGATCTCGACGATAGCCAGATTGGCGTAGCGGTCCCGCAGCGTCGGGATGATCGCGCGCGAGACGTTGGCGATCGCGACACGGCCGTTGGAGACTGACCAGTCGACTTCGGCCGGGATGCCATAGCGCAGGCCATGCGCCTCCCAGGAAATCGCGAAGGCGCCATCCGCTTCGGCCTCGACGAAGGCAGCGTCGGCTAGCGTATCGTGATCCTCGGTGGCCGCATCGCTCGGCCGGGTGATCACCCGGCGAACGAACTCCAGTCGGCTCTCGTCGGCAAACATGGCGCGCGCATAGCCGATCACCGTGTCCTTGCCGGCACCGCTCGGTCCGACGACGGCGACGAAGACGCCGTCGCGGATTGGAAATCCCGCGGCGGACAATTCACGCTCGACCGATGCCGACACCATCATGCGACCCGCCGTCCCTGCCGCCACACCGTGCGGACAACCGGGACGTGATCGTCGACGCGCACGCGAACCAGATCGGCGCGCCGGCCGGGCTCGATGACACCGCGATCGGTGAGGCCGACAGCCTCGGCCGGGTTCTTCGACACCATCGCCACTGCCTGAGGCAACGAGATGCCCTCGACCACGTCGCCGAGGAAAAAGGCCGACTGGATCAGGCTGAACGGAATGTAGTCCGATGACAGGATATCGAGCAGGCCGTCGCCGGCCAGTGTGCGGGCCGAGACATTGCCCGAATGCGAAGCGCCGCGCATGACGTTCGGCGCGCCCATCAAAACGCCGAGCCCTGCCTCTTTCGAAGCCCGAGCCGCCTCCTCGGTGGTCGGGAACTCGGCGACACGGACGCCTTGCTCGATCGCTTCATCGACATGGCTGACGGTTGCGTCGTCATGGCTGGCGAGCACGATACCGCGCTCTTTGCAGGCAGCGGCGATGAAGCTGCGGTTCGGGCTCGAGTTCTTCGCCGATTCCGCCATCCGCTTTTCGCAGAATTTCTGGAAATCGCGATCGGTCAGCTTCAGCTTGCGCTGGTAGTAATACGCATAGGTTTCGAGATCGACGAATTGCCGCTGTCCCGGCGCGTGGTCCATCAGCGACGCCAGCCTGACCCGCTCGTCGCCGTCGAAATTGGCGAAGGCTGTGAGGCAGTCCGGCGCCGAAACCTCGCAGCGCAGATGGATGAAATGGTCGGCCCTGAGCCGGTCCTGCTGGACGCTGTCCTCAATCGCCTCGGCCAGCTTGCGTATGTCGGCCGCTGTCAGGTCGGCGTCCTCGTCCATGCCGACGCGCAAGGCGTCGAGCACGGTGGTGATGCCGGCGGTTGCCACCTGCGCGTCATGGGCGAGCACCGCGGCGATCGGGTTCCAGCGCACTTTCGGCCGTGGCGCGTAATGGCCTTCGAGATGGTCGGTGTGGAGCTCGACCAGCCCAGGGATGATGAAGTCGCCGCCCATGTCCTTGCCGCTGCGGCCAGCGCCGGGAGCAATGTCGGCGATCACGCCGTCGCGCAGCACGATCGACCCTTCGACGATCTGGTCGGCAAGCACGATGCGGGCGTTGTCAAGAACGGTCTCGGCGGTCATTTCAGGCAGTCCTCGGAGCATTTTGCAGCCAACTGAAAATGGATTGGCGTCGCACAATGCGGTTAAAGCAAATAGTCATCTCAGGCAGTTCTTCTGGCCGGGCGCCCGAGCGCGTGATGGGACAGCACCATGAACGGCGCACCCGGCTCAGTTTCGACAAACAGCGTCAGCGCGTCCACCGGCACCGGCCGTTGCAGCACGTCCGCAAACAGGCTGTCGATTGCTCGGCGAAGACGAGGGCTTTCCTGTGACGACACCCGGCCGGACAGGGTCATATGGAAACGAAACGTCTCGAAGACATAGGGGTAGCCCCATTGGCAGAGATTGCGGAACTCATCGGGCTTCAGCGAGTCGGGGCTGCGGCGTTCAATCTGCGCGTCTGTCAGCGGCGCGCGAAAGCGGTCGAAGCCGCGCACCACATCATCGGCGAAACGGTTGAGCCCCGGCAGCGGTGCTTCCGGCACGAGCGCGAAAAAGCTGTCGATTTGGCTGACGACGAGACGCGGGACCGTCACCACCGGCGTCGCCTCGGCAAAATCGTCGAGTGCGGCGCGAAGCGAGGCCTCCGTCTCGTTTGAAGCCAGCCGGAAGGGCGCCTTCAGCGTCGCATGAAAGCCGTAGCGGCGCGCCGAGGCGGTATGGAAGGCAACTTCCGCTGCCGACAACTCGCCCACCGCCTCGACCGGCCTCGTGGCGGCACCGAAGGGATCACGGCCGAGCCAATTGGCGGCGATCCGCGCCAGCGGTTCGTCCTGCAGGGGGGTGAAATAGATCGCGTAGCGCATCGAAGTTCCTCGTCAGCCCCGCTGCCATAGGCGATTTGCATGACGAAATGACGAAGCTTTGCAGCGTTTTCGGTAACAAACGACACAGCCTGGTCATTAGCCGACGATTTTTTCGGCTTGGACCAGCGGTTGAGAAGCGAAGGGGAAACGGTCAGGCCATCAGCCATTCGTGCTCGGGCGCGTTGTGGAATTTCCACGTCCGCTTCGGTCCGGCCATGACGTTGAGATAATAGAGATCATAGCCGTGGCAGGCGGCGCAGGGGTGATAACCCTTGGGTACCAGCACGACGTCGCCGTCCTCGATCGCCATCGCCTCGTCGAGCGAACGAGAGCCGTTCTGGTCGGCATCGGTGTAGACGCGCTGGAAAGCAAAGCCCTGCGGCGGATTGAGGCGGTGGTAATAGGTCTCTTCGAGATAGGATTCGGCCGGCAGATTGTCCTGGTCGTGCTTGTGCGGCGGATAGCTCGATGTGTGGCCGCCGGGCGTGATGACCTCGACCACCAGCAGGGAATCGGCCGGCTCGCCCTCCGGCAGGACGTTGGTGACGTAGCGCGTGTTGGTGCCTTTGCCGCGGGTCTCCTGGCCGAGATCCTTCGGCGCAATGATGCGGACCGGCAGACCGCCGCCAAGCGCCGGCGCCGAGCACACGGCGAGTTCGAGATCGGTATCGGCGCTCACCGACCACTCCGAGCCCTGCGGCACATAGACCGACCACGGCTTGCCCTCGAACGGCGACATGCGTTCGCCCAGGAGCCCGAGATCCTTGCCGCCGGCCTTGACCTTGCCCTTGCCGGTGACGAATACCAGACAGACCTCACGATCCGCGGTTTGCCCGGAAGCGGTGTCGCCGGGCCTCAGCCGATGCAGATCGAAGCCGACATAGGTCCAGCCGGCGTTTTGCGGCGTCACATGGGCTATGCGGCCGTGGCCCTTATTGGCTTTGACGAGCAGCTTCGACATGGTCATTCCTTCGGTTTGGCGTTTGCCGATGGCTTGTCTTCGTCGGCCGGTTTGTAGAGGTAGAAAAACTGCCAGACCGCATAGCCGGCGAAGCCGAGCGCGATCACGCCCCAGAACGGCGTGCCGGTAGCGAATTCGATCACCGACCAGACCAGGCAGACCGCGACAATGGCGACGCGCCGCCACAAAGGCCGGAAAAACGGGTGCTCGGAGTCTTTCATCGGATAAACGCCGGCATCGGGTCAGCCCTTCCTCGCGAACTCTCAAGCATTGGGAAAGCCCAGTGTCTCAACCGTATAGCCGGCCGCCGTCATCACCCGCATCAATTCCTTGTAGCCGACCTGTGCCATCTTGAGTGGCGGGTTCTTCTTCGGATCCTGCTCGGCCTCGACCACGAACCAGCCTTCATAGCCGTGGTTGGCGAGCCTCTGGACGATGGCGCCAAAATCCAGCGATCCATCTCCCGGCACGGTGAAGGCACCAAGTGCTACCGCGTCGAGGAAGGATTGCTTGTTGCGATCCAGCTTTTGGATCACCTGCATGCGTACGTCCTTGACATGCACGTGGTTGATGCGCCGGTGGTGGTTGTCTATCGCGCGCAGCACATCGCCGCCGGCAAAGGCCAGGTGACCGGCATCGAGCAGCAGCGGAATGCCCTCTCCCGAATAGCGCATGAAAGCGTCGAGCTCCGGCTCGGTCTCGATCACCGCCGCCATATGATGATGGTAGGAGAGCGGCATGCCTTGCCCGGCACACCATTCGCCGAACTCGGTTAGCCGCCTAGCGTAGGCTTTCATCTCATCGTCCGACAGCCTCGGCTTGATGGCAAGCGGTTTCGAGCGGTCGCCCTGGATGGAACGGCCGACTTCACCATAGACGATGCAGGGCGCATTCACCGCCTTGAACAGGTCGATCATCGGCTGGATACGAACCTTGTTCTTCGCCATGTCTTCGTCGACCAGCGTCCCGGAGAACCAGCCGCCGCACAGCGTCACGTCGGCCTCTTTCAGGATCGGCAGCATGATCTCCGGATCGTTGGGAAAGCGGCGGCCCATTTCCATGCCGGTAAAGCCAGCCGAGCGCGACTGGCGCAGGCACTCCTCCAGCGACACATCATCGCTGAGTTCGGCAAGATCGTCGTTCCACCATGCAATCGGGGACATGCCCAGTTTGGCTTTCAAGTCGTCACTCCAATTTCTGACATTCGAGGCGGCGTTGGCGGGCGCGTTAAAACCGCCGCCCGCTCAGCGCTTCCTCATATTTCTTGCGCGCCGCGTTCACTTGCGGCCGTGCCGAGACTTCCGGCACTGCGACATCCCACCAGCTTCCACCGGCCTCGGTCGAAGCCAGCGGGTCGGTGTCGATGACCAGCACGGTCGTTCGCGTATTCTTCTTCGCTTGCGCCAGGGCCGTTTCCAGCCCGGCGATCGACGCCACTTTTTCGGCAATCGCACCCATGCTTGCAGCATGCGCGGCGAAGTCGATCTCGGGCAAGGTCTCGTGACGAGCGTCCTTCAGCAAATTGTTGAAGTTGGCGCCGCCGGTCGCCATCTGCAGCCGGTTGATGCAGCCATAGCCGCGGTTGTCGAGCAGCACGATGGTCAGCTTGAGGCCGAGCATCACCGACGTAGCGACCTCGGAATTGAGCATCAGGTAGGAGCCGTCGCCGATCATCACCACAACCTCCTCGTCGGGCTTGGCCATCTTGACGCCAAGCCCGCCGGCGATTTCGTAGCCCATGGTCGAGAAGCCGTATTCGGCATGATAGGAGCCGGGCGCGCCCGCCTGCCATAGCTTGTGCAATTCGCCGGGCAAGCCGCCGGCGGCATGGAGCAGTACCACGCCGGAGCCCATGGCGCGCTGTACGGCGCCGATCACCTGCGCGTCGGACGGATAGGCGGCATTGGTCGACGCCGTCACCTTGCCGGCATCCGCCTGCCAGTCCTTCTTGCCGCTGATCGCATTGTCGGTCCAGCCAGAAGGAGCTTTCCAGCCTTTCAGCGCCGCACCGAGTTCGGCGAGCCCTTCAGCCGCATCGGCGACCAGCGGCAGCGCCTGGTGCTTTCCGGCATCGAAAGGCTGGACGTTGAGCCCGATCATGGTCTTGCCGGAATTCTTGAACAACGCCCAGGAGCCAGTGGTGAAATCCTGCAGCCTGGTGCCGACGGCAAGCACGACGTCGGCCTCTTCGGCCAGCCTGTTGGCAGCCGAAGTGCCGGTAACGCCGACCGCCGCCATGTTCAGCGGATGATCGTCGGGCAGCGAGGATTTGCCGCCTTGCGTCTCGCACACCGGAATGCCAGCGTCTTGCGCCAGCTTCGCCAATTCATCCGACGCTTGCGAATAGAGCACGCCACCGCCGGCAATCACCAATGGCTTCTTCGCGCTCTTCAGCGCCGCCACTGCAGCTGCTAACTCTTGGCGGTCCGGGCGCGCTCGCCGCTGGGTCCAGAGCCGCTCGGCAAAGAAACTCTCGGGATAATCATAGGCCTCGGCCTGCACGTCCTGGCACAGCGCCAGCGTTACCGGGCCACACTCAGCCGGATCGGTCAGCACCTGCATGGCGCGGTTGAGCGCCGGCATGATCTGCTCCGGCCGGGTGATGCGGTCGAAATAGCGCGACACCGGCCGGAGGCAGTCATTGACCGTCGCCGTACCGTCGGAAAAATCCTCGGCTTGCTGCAGGACGGGATCGGGAATGCGATTGGCGAAGACGTCGCCGGGCAGAAACAGGACAGGCAACCTGTTTACATGCGCAAGTGCTGCCGCCGTCACCATATTCAGCGCGCCAGGGCCGATCGAACTGGTCGCCGCCATGAAGCGGCGGCGGAAATTGGCCTTGGCATAGGCGATCGCCGCATGCGCCATCGCTTGCTCGTTATGGGCACGGAACGTCGGCAATTCGTCGCGGACCTGGTAGAGCGCCTCGCCGACGCCGGCGACATTGCCGTGGCCGAAGATTGCCCAGACGCCGCCGAAGATCGGCACTTTCTTGCCGTCGATCTCGGCCATCTGTTGGGCAAGAAAGCGGGTCAGCGCCTGCGCCATCGTCAGGCGGATTGTCTTGGTCATGTCGTTTTCCTCCGCAGTCCTTATGCCGCGCCTTCTTATGCTGCTTTGCGGCCGCGCACGGCAAGCCATGCCTCGGTCAGCCTCTCGAAGCGCGACGCCATGTCGGCAACCGCCTCATCGTCCGACATCTTGCCGGCAAGCCATTGTTCGGCCGCGTTGATGAAGATGGTACGGCCGACAGCGAAACCCTTGACGATGGGCGCCTTGGCGGTGGCGGCGAAGGCCGCTTCCAATTCGTCCTGCGGTGCTTCCAAACCCAGCAGTACAATCCCGCGGCACCACGGATCGTTCTTCAGGATCACCGCCTCGATCTTTGCCCATGCGCCGGTCGATGCCTGCGGTTCGAGCTTCCACCAGTCGGGCTTGATGCCGAGTGCGTAGAGTTCCTCAAGCGCCCGCGGGATGGTCATGTCGTCGAGCTTGCCGTGCTTGCCGGCGATGATCTCGACCAGAAGTTCTCTCCCCACTTTCCGCGCGGCCTCGAACAAAGCGCGCAGTTTCTGCTGCTGTTCGCTCTTCAGCGCCGCGGGATCGTCGGGATGATAGAAGCACAGGCATTTGATGCAGTGGTCGACCGGCCATTCGGTCAGTTGCGAGCCTATGTCTTGCGAGAACTCGAAGCGAAGCGGCCGCGAACCCGGCAACTCGACCGGCCGGCCGAGCCAGGCGAAGGAATGGTGGGCGAATTCGAACATCGCCTCGCGCCCGTATTTTTCGTCGAGCAGCATGCCATAGCCGCCGCGGCCAGCCGCGACCTTTGCCGCAGCCTTGACCGTCAGCACCTTGAAAGCCGGGATTCGCGACGGATCGGCGCCGGCCTTTGCCGCGACGTCCTCCAGCTGGACGCGGTGGTCGCAGGCGAACGCCATCAGAGAGGGGATGTCGCGCCGGCGCGTGGTCGCCCAATGGATGTGGTTGATCGCCTCGTCCTTGCGCAGCGCCAGATGCTTGCTGCCGTTTTTCAGGAAGAACTGCAATTCCTCGAAAGTCGGGTATTCAGGTGCGCAGAGCAGCCGCGATACGGCAAAGGCGCCGCAGGCATTGGCCCAGGTCGCGGCCGTCGCCAGGCTTTCCTCGCCGAGCCAGCCGCGCAGGAAGCCCGACATGAAAGCGTCGCCGGCGCCGAGCACATTGTAGACCTCGATCGGAAACCCCTTGCCGACGATACCGTCCTCGAGATCGTCGCTGATCGGCCCGTCATAGACGATGCAGCCCATGGCACCGCGCTTCAGCACTATGGTCGCCGTCGACAGCGAGCGGATGGTTTTCAGCGCGCTCAGGCAATCGTCTGCGCCGGAGGCGATCATGATCTCCTCTTCGGTGCCGACGATGAGATCGCAGTCGGGCAGCACCGTCTTCAACTGCGCCGAGACGCGGTCGGATTTCACATAGCGCTCGAAGCCTTCGGCATGGCCGGCGAGGCCCCACAGGTTAGGGCGGTAGTCGATGTCGAACACCACCTTGCCGCCCTTGGCCTTCATGACACGGATCGCCTTGCGTTGCGCGGCGTCGCTGTTGGGCCGTGAAAAATGCGTGCCGGTGACGACGACCGCGCGTGCTGAAGCAATGAAGGCCTCATCGATATCGTCTTCCGAAAGCGCCATGTCGGCGCAATCGCTGCGATAGAAGATCATCGGCGAGACGCCCTCATCCTCGACCGACAGCAGCACCAGGGCGGTCAGCCGCTCCGGATCGGTCTTGAGGCCTTGGACCGAAACGCCCTCGCGGGTCAGCTGCTCGCGGATGAAGCGGCCCATCTGCTCATTGCCGACGCGGGTGAGCAACGCCGAGCGCAGGCCGAGCCTGGCAGTGCCGACCGCGATATTGGCTGGACAGCCGCCGACCGACTTGGCAAGCGAAGTAATGTCCTCGAGGCGCGAGCCGATCTGCTGGCCATAGAGATCGACGGAAGCGCGGCCGATCGTGATGATGTCGAGCGGCGCATGTCTCGCTTCCACGGCTTCGCCCATTCGAACCTCCCATCGGCTTTGTTGTCTTGGGTAACACGCGCGAGCGGCAGCGTGGCGCCGGTAATATGAAATAATAATTCCAATCCATAGTCAATATGGAACGAGCATTCCCAAGGCCGAAAAGTGCTCTGCAAAGGCCGGCGCGGTGAGAAACTTTGAAGTCAGACGAACGTCAAGCGTCTGCCGCTGAAACCAGCTGATTTACCAAGGAAGCGGGCCGTCATCGTTGAAGTACCCGGCGGTCGGGCCATTGGCGTCCAGGGTCGCCAGGTGAATGACGATCTCGGCTGCCTGCTGCACCGTGCGCTGACCTTTATACCCGTTGAGATCGGTGGCGGTATAGCCGGGCGCCGCGGCGTTGACCTTGATGCCCTGGAGCGCGAGCTCCCTGGCGAAGCCCACGGTGATGGCGTTCAAGGCTGTCTTGGAGCTGCCGTAGCCCATCATATTGACGGCGTGATTCGCGGTGGCGGGATCGAGCGCCCGGCCGATGGACCCGGTGGAGCTGCTCACCATCACGATACGGGCAGCAGGTGCTGCCAGCAGCAGCGGCAGGAATGCCTGTGTCACGCGGATCGGGCCGAAGACATTGACGTCGTAGGTGGCCTGGATGTCGGCGATCCGCTGCTGGCTCGGCGGCAGGTCGTAATTGATGGCGACGCCGGCGTGTTCACCAGCACGTCAAGGCAGGGGCTGGCCTGCCCGAGCGCCTTGGCTGCCGCCTTCACACTGTCATCCCTCGTGACGTCCAGCTCAAGCCACTCTGCGTCGAGGCCTTCCGCGCACAATGCCTGCGCCGCCGCCATGCCGCGTTCGGCGCTCCTGGCGCCGAGCCAGACCTTGAAGCCCATGGTCGCCAGTCGCCGGGCGATTTCGCGGCCTATACCCTTGTTGGCGCCGGTCACCAGCGCGGTCTTCGAAGTCGTCATTTCGGTGTCTCCATTTTTCTTGTGGAAGACCCACAAATGGCGCGAGGCAGCGGGCGCCGCGCGCCGGAAATTCTCAGGCTCTTGCCTAATCCTCTCACGCTGTTGCGCGGCCAGCGTGAATGCGCGATGCTGGCGCAATGAACGAGGCGCTGCAGGAGTTGATCGAGATCGCCGGCCGCCATGCGCGCGGGCGACGAACAAGAACGGCGGTTCCCCGCGTTTCGATCGGCTGCAGCGAAGTCGCCACGGCACCATTGCCGGGTGTGTGGGGGTCGGGGATCTTATTCGTATTGCAGGGCGCAAAGACGGTCCTGATCGGCTCCCGGGCTCTTCGTTACAAGCCGGCCAGCTATTTCATCTACACTGTCGAGACGCCCACTATCAGCCAGATAGTCGAAGCGAGCGCGGCGTGTCCTTATCTGGCCATTGGCTTGACCCTTGACCTGAAAGCCGTCGCCGCGCTCCTCGTCGAGCACGCGCCAGCCCTCGGTGGCGACAGTTTCTTCTCCACCACTCCCGTTGATGACGATCTGCTCGACGCGTTGCGTCGAATGATGCGGTTGCTTGACCGGCCAGCGGAGATTCCCGTGCTCGCGACCATGCTCGAGCGGGAGATGCTGTTTCGGCTCCTGCAAGGCCCCCAGGGCGGAAAGCTTCGTGAACTTGCGCGCGCCGATGGCCATCTGTCCCGGATCGGCAGGGCGATCGCCTGGATCCGTTCGCACCCCCATCAGCCGGTCCGGGTCGGCGATCTTGCCGAGATCGCCCATATGAGCAGTGCTGCGTTTTATCGTCACTTCAAGGCGGCGACGGCCATGAGCCCAATCCAGTATCAAAAGCAAATCCGCTTGCTGGAAGCCCGCCATCTGCTGATTGCTCAGCCGGGCAACGTGGCGCGTGTCGCCTTCGCTGTCGGCTATGAGAGTGCTTCCCAGTTCAGCCGGGAGTATGCCCGCCAGTTCGGGTCGCCGCCTGCCCGCGACGCAGCGCGGCTTTTGGCAGAAGGCGAAACGGCAATAGAGGTGATCTAGGCCTTGCGCTTGCGGCCGCTATCGCGCCGCTTCTCGCCGACGGCAACGGTCAGCGCCATGGCCAAAGCCATCGTCGCCGACAGCGAGCGGAAGCCGGCGAAATCGGCCTCGGCGACCTCGAACCAGACCCTGGCGAATTGGGCGAGCGGCGAAAAAGAGCTGTCGGTGATCGCCACGATCGGCACGCCTTGCTCCGAAATGACGCGCGCCTCCTCGATGGTGGCAGGGGCATAGGGCGAAAAGCTGATGGCGATGACGGCATCCCTTGGAGAGGCAAAGCCGATCATCTCCGCGTTCAGGCCGGCGGCCGATTCGATCAGCTGGTTGCGGATCTTGAGCTTGCCCAACGCATAGGCGATATAGGAGGCGACCGGGTAGGAGCGCCGCTTGGCCAGCACATAAATGGTTTCCGCCTTGGCCAGAACGGCGATTGCGTCTTCGAAATGGTCTTCATTCAGCGTGCGCGAAATGTCGTTGAGCGAGGTGCTGGCTGCGGCGACGAAACCGTCGAAAATCGCCCGGTGGCCGGCGCCTTCCTCGGCCTTGGCGCGCAATGCCGCCAGCCTTTCATCGTAGGACGAGTTGCGCTCGCGCAGGCGCTCGCGAAACACCAGCTGCAGGCTGGTGAAACCGTCAAAGCCAAGCTGCTGGGCAAAGCGGATCAGGGTCGAAGGCTGAACACCGGCGGAGGCGGCGATGCTGGCAGCGGTGCCGAAGGCGATATCGTCGGGGTTGTCGAGCGCATAGGCGGCGATCTGGGCGATACGTTTCGGCAGGCTCTGACGCCGCTCCAGGATCGTCGCCCGCAGCGTTTCGAAATCGCGCGGCACCCGTTCGTCCATCGTCGCTCCGCCCAGGCTCATCGTCGGTTCCCTCTGTGCCCCATCATAGCGGACCTGTGCAAGAACACCATAAAAAATGAGACAAGCGTTCCATTTGCAAACAAAATGGACTAATTCATCCACACAAAATTTTGCACACAGGGAGGCAAGCGGATGGTCGGGGTAGGTCTTATCGGCACGGGCTTCATGGGCAAGTGCCACGCCATTGCCTGGAACGCGGTCGGCACCGTCTTTCCCGATGTCGACAAGCCAAGGCTGGTCCATCTGGGCGAGGTCAACGAGGACCTTGCCAAACGCCGTGCCAGCGAATTCGGCTTCGCCAAGGCCTCCGGCGACTGGCGCGCAGTCGTCGACGATCCCGACGTCGATGTCATCTCGTTGACTACGCCGAACCAGTTCCACCCGGAAATGGCCATCGCCATCCTCGAAGCCGGCAAGCATCTGTGGTGTGAAAAACCGATGGCGCCAAGTTTTGCGGAGGCGCAAGCGATGGCTGCGGCCGCGCGGAAATCCGGCAAGGTTGCCGCGCTGGGCTATAACTATATTCAGAACCCGGCGATCCGCCATATCGGCGCGCTGCTCGACGAGAAGATCATCGGCGAGGTCAACCATCTGCGTATCGAGATGGACGAGGACTTCATGGCCGATCCGGAGGCGCTGTTCTTCTGGAAGCACGAGGCGGCGTCCGGTTACGGCGCGCTCGACGATTTCGCCGTGCATCCGCTGTCGCTCATAGCGGTACTGTTCGGCCGCGTCGCCCGAGTCATGTGCGACATGGCCAGGCCCTATGCCGAACGCCGCGTCGCCTCGGGCGGGCGCCGCGCCGTCGAGACCTATGACATCGCCAGCATCCTGATGCATCTCGAAAACGGCATTGCCGGCACGTTGCTGGTCAACCGTTCGGCCTGGGGCCGCAAGGGCCGGATCGCCATCCAGATTTTTGGTTCGAAGGGCTCGATCCTGTACGACCAGGAGCGGATGAACGAGTTCCAGCTCTATCTGACAGCCGACCGACCGACGGAGCAAGGCTATCGGACAGTCCTGGTTGCCCCGCACCACAGGCCTTACGACGCCTTCCTGCCGGCGCCCGGCCACGGCCTTGGCTTTAATGACCTCAAGATCATCGAATGCCGGGAACTGTTGACGCGGCTTGCCGGCAAGCCGGCGCGGATCATCGACTTCGACGAAGGCCTGGAGATCGAGCGCACGGTGCACGCGATGGCGCGCTCGTTCGCGGAACAGCGCTGGATCGCTGTGCGGTAGTAAGCCCGGCGCTGGCTTCCCCTTCTCCCCTTGAGGGTGAAGGTGGCCGAGCGAAGCTCGGTCGGATGAGGGGTGTTGGAGTCGCTACAGCGAAGAAATAAGCGCTTAAAATCCCTCAATATTTTACGCCGAGTTTCTTCCAGCACCCTCATCCGGCTCGGCGCTGCGTGCCGATCCACCTTCTCCCACAAGGGGAGAAGGAGAAGTGCTCAGGCGGCGCCTGAACGGCTTGATATCATGCTTCGGCGCACCGACCGGCGCCGCTCGACGGCGTCGGCAAGGCCGTGAAGCACCGTCTCGGTGGCTGCCCAGTCGATGCAGCCATCGGTGATGCTCTGGCCATAGACGAGCGGCTTGCCCGGCACGACGTCCTGCCGGCCGGCGACGAGGTTGCTCTCGATCATGACGCCGATGATGCGCTCGTCGCCTGCCGCGACCTGGCCAGCCACGTCAGCCGCCACCCCTGGCTGGTTTTCCGGCTTCTTGCTGCTGTTGGCGTGGCTGACATCGATCATCAGCCGCGGCGCCACGCCGATCCGGCCGAGTTCCGCGCAGGCAGCCGCGACGCTTGTTGCGTCATAATTGGGCTGAATGCCGCCGCGCAGGATGACGTGGCAGTCCTCGTTGCCGGTGGTCGTCGCGATGGCGCTGCGTCCGCCCTTCGTCACCGCCATGAAATGATGCGGTTGGGCGGCCGATTTCACCGCCTCGGCGGCGATCCGCAGATTGCCGTCAGTGCCGTTCTTGAAGCCGACCGGGCAGGACAGGCCCGATGCCAGTTCGCGATGGATCTGGCTCTCGGTCGTGCGCGCGCCGATCGCGCCCCAGGCGACGAGGTCGGCGATATATTGCGGGGTGGCCATGTCGAGGAATTCGATCGCCGCCGGCAGGCCGAGATTGTTGACGGCGGCGAGCACGTTGCGGGCCATCCGCAGCCCCTTGTCGATGTTGAAGCTGCCGTCCAGGTCGGGATCGTTGATCAGGCCCTTCCAGCCGACCGTCGTGCGCGGCTTCTCGAAATACACCCGCATCACGATCTCCAGCCGGTCCGACAGGCTCTCTCGCAGCGATGCCAAGCGGCTGGCATAGTCTACGGCAGCGGCCGGGTCGTGGATCGAACAGGGGCCGACGACGACCACCAGCCGGTCGTCGGTGCCGGTCAGCACGGCATGGATAGCATTGCGTGACGCGGCAACGGTCCGCGTCGCCGTCAGTGTGCGCGGTATCTCCCGCATCACCTCGTCCGGCGTACTCAATTCCCTTATTTCCTTGACCCGAAGATCGTCTGTGGTGGTCAACACGGCTTTCTGCTCCTGATTGGGAGACCTGCCGGCTGAAACAAAAAAGCCGCCAGGTCTGGCGGCTGTTCGGATCTTGCTGCTGCAATCTTCAGATCGAGCGCAATCCTCCCGCCGCCAGCGAGCTGCTAAAGTACCAATAGGTGGCGGTCAGGTTGATCATGAGGCTCATATAGTCGAAGCCGAGGCGATTGTCACGTGTCTGATGATGCTACTGACGTAGTGGCCCAGCATGCAGCGCCGAGCGGGTTCATGCAGTCCAGGGATCGACGAGTTCAATTCCGAAGTCTTCGAAATCCTTCGTGTTACGCGTTGCCAAGGTGAGTTCCTGCGCAATCGCCGTGGCTGCAATCAGGCCGTCCATCGACGACAGACCGCGACCGCGGCGCTTCGCAAGGCCCATCAGGTCGCCCCACGCCAAGGCAACCGGTTCGTCCACCGGAAGAACTCTCTGCTCGAAGCGCTGCGGCAGGTCCCGTGCGAGCCATTCGGCCAGTGCCTCGCGTTTCCGGCCCTCGTCCATGAGGGCGACGCCGCGCCGGATCTCCGCGATCGACACGACGCTAATGAATGAGCGGTCCTCATCAAGCCCGCCCAGCCAGTCCAGAACGCGCACATCCGGCGCCGGCCTTGTCACCTCGGACAGGACATTCGTATCGAGCAGAAGCCTCACAGCGGCAGATCACGCGGTTCGTCGCGCTGGCGCTCAAGGTTGAGATCGGCGCCGCGCAGCGGCGACTCCAGCAGGAACTCCGCAAGCGTACCCTTGCGCGCGGTCTTCCGCTGCCATTCCTCGGCCGAGACGACAACCACGCTTGGCTTACCGTTTCTGGTGATCGTCTGCGGCGAAGATTGCGCGCGCTCGATAACCTCCGAGAGCCGGGCCTTTGCCCCAGCGACCGTCCAGTTAGTATCCTCTCTGGGCGCAGACGGCATTTCGACCTCCCATGACCATTCTGACTATCTTGACTATCTTGACTATATGGGAATGGCGATACGGCGGCAACAGGGAAGGAGAGGGTTTCAGAGCCCGTGTGCCTGAGTGAGGTCGATCGGAACCGATTATGCCGGCTTTGATATTTTGGGCATCTCGGCCACTTATGGCAAACTGCTTCTGACGCAAGGCTACACGGCTGATCCTATTCCGGTGACGCCCCCGCGATGCTCTGGTCGTAGTCGACCAGCGACCCAGTCATGACGCCGGACTGCGGGCTGATCATATAGCTGATCAATCGGGCAAGTTGCGCCGGCTTCACCAATTGGCCCATCGGCTGCGCGGCCTCGGCTTTTTCAAGCCAGTCGTCCGGCGCGTCATGCCATTTCTTCTGCACGATTGCCTCGCCCTCGGTGTCCATCCAGCCGGGCAGCACCGCGTTGCAGCGGATGCGATTGCCGCGATGGGCATTGGCGACATTCTTGGTCAGCGTCGCCAGCGCTCCCTTGCTCGATGAATAGGGCGCCAGGAACGACTGGCCGCAATGCGCCGACATCGACAGTACGTTGACGATCGAGCCCGGTGCCTGGCGCGCCAGCAGATGCGCCACCACGCCCTGCATCAGAAAAAACGGGCCGCGCACATTGGTCTGGAATATCTGGTCGAATAGATCCTCAGAGGTCTCGACCAGTGAGCCGCGAGCCGAGGTGGCGGCGGCGTTGACCAGCGCGTTGACGGTGCCGCAATGGCCAATCGCCGTTTCGACCGCACGCTTGCAGTCGGCGACTTTGGCGACATCGGCGCTGATGAAGATGGCATCGACGCCTGCCCCCTTGAGGATGGCGACAGCCTTGTCGCCCTTCTCCTTCGAGCGGCCGATCAGCGCTAGCGCCCGGCAGCCCTCATCGGCCAGCGCTTCGGCGACGGCAAAGCCGATGCCTTGTGCGCCGCCGGTGACGATGGCGCGTGTTTCGGAATTGCGACCGGCTGAACCGTTCATCGCCTTGCTCCTGTGCTTGATAGTCAGATTGTTTTGTCGAGGCGGACGGTCTTGCCTTCCTTGGCCGATTTCAGCGCCGCATCTGCCAGCCTGAGCGCCACCAGCCCGTCCTTGCCGCTCGGCGCCGCCTTCTTGCCTGACGTCGCTGCCGCGATGAAGGCAGCGATCTCGTTGGCATAAGCGTCGAGATAACGAGTCATGAAGAAATCGTGCAGCGGCGGCCGCGTATAGCCTTTCTCATTGGCGAGTTCGATCGACACCGGCCGCTGGTTCTCGGCCGCAATCATGCCTTTCGAGCCATGCACCTCGATGCGTTGGTCGTAGCCATAGGTGGCTCGGCGCGAGTTGGAGATGACGCATTGCTTGCCGGAGGCAGTTTCGAGGATGACGCTGACGCTGTCGAAGTCGCCGGCCTCGCCGATCTTTTTGTCGACCAGCACCGAAGCGTGCGCGCTGACCGCCACCGGCTCCTCGCCGAGCAGGAAGCGCGCCATGTCGAAATCATGGATGGTCATGTCGCGGAAGATGCCGCCCGAGCGGCCGATATAGTCGAGCGGCGGTGGACCGGGATCGCGCGAGGTGATGGTCACCATTTCGACTGTGCCAATCGCACCGTCGTCGATCGCCTTGCGCACGGCGGCAAAATGCGGATCGAAGCGGCGGTTGAAGCCGACCATCAGGGTGGCGCCGGCCTTGTCGACGACGGCCAGGCATTGTTCCACCCTGCCGGCGTCGAGATCGATCGGCTTCTCGCAGAAGATCGCCTTGCCCGCCCTGGCGAAGCGTTCGATCAGATCGGCATGGGTGTCGGTCGGCGTGCAGATGACGACCGCATCGATATCGCTGGCAGTTTCGATGGCATCGATGCTGCGCACTTCGGCGCCATAGGCAGAGGCCAAATCGGTCGCCGCCTTCTCGAAGGCGTCGGCAACCGCAACCAGCCTGGCCTGCGGGTTGGAGCCCACCGCACGGGCGTGGACCTTGCCGATACGGCCGGCACCGAGAAGAGCAAAGCGAAGCATGAAGAATTTCCTTTGAGAATGGTTGGAAAGAGAAGGCGTGTCAGCCCCCGTAACACGACGTTGGCCTTACGCCGCAAGTTCCGCCTGCCCGGTCTTGGCGCCGGTGATGTAGGAGACGATATCGTTGCCATCGGTATCTTGCTTGCGCAAATTGGCGACGATGCGGCCGCGCCGGAAAACGACGATGCGGTCGACCAGATCGAACACCTGACGCATGTTGTGAGAGATCAGGATCAGCGGCTCGCCATTTTCCTTCAGCGTGCGGATGATGTTTTCGACCTGCATCGTCTCCTGCACGCCGAGCGCCGCCGTCGGCTCATCCATGATGATGAGCTTGGAAGCAAAGGTCGCGGTTCTGGCAATCGCCACGCACTGGCGCTGGCCGCCCGACATGTGGCGGATGGTGTTGGAAAGGTTGGGGATCTTGACCGCTGTGCGGACCAGGGCTGCTTCGGTCGCCTTGCGCATGAACTTGCGGTCGAGGATCGAGAAGGGCCCAAGATTGAACAGCACTCTTTCACGGCCGAGGAACAGGTTCGACGGCACGTCGAGGTCGTCGGCGAGCGCTAGGTTCTGGAACACCGTCTCGATGCCCGCCTCGCGGGCTTCGATCGGCCCGGCGAAATTCACTTCCTTGCCGTCGAACCACATCCTGCCGCTGGTTCGCTGCTCGACGCCGGTGATCTGGCGCACGAAGGTCGATTTGCCGGCACCGTTGTCGCCCATGATGGCGACATGCTCGCCCTTGCGCAGCTCGAAGTTGGCACCCTCCAGCGCATGGACGCCGCCATAATACTTGGTCAGGTTTTCGGTTTTCAGGACGATGTCCGACATGATCAAGCCCTCATTGCCCGCAGGCGTTGGCGCCACTGGTCGAGAACGACTGCGCCGACGATGATCACGCCCTTGACCATCTCCTGATAATAGGCGTCGAGGCGCAAAAAGGTGAAGCCGGAGATGATGACGCCGAAGATCAGCGAGCCGATCACCGTCCCGATAATCGAGCCGCGGCCGCCCGACAGCGACACGCCACCGATGACCGCCATGGCGATCGCATCGAGCTCGTACATCACACCCATGCCGGCCTGGGCAGTGAGATTCTTCGAGCTCAACACCACGGCGGCGAGCGCGGCAAGGATGCCGGCAATGACGTAGACGAGGATCTTGTGGTTGGCGATGTTGATGCCGGACATGCGCGCGGCATCCTCATTGGAGCCGATTGCATAACAGTGCTTGCCATATTTGGTGTAGCTCAGGATCAGCTGGAACAGCACCGCCAGCGAAATGAAAATGATGACCGGCATCAGCCCCTTGCCGATGGCGGCGAAACTCTCGGTCGGAAACGAGATCGGCTGCCCCTTCGACCACCATTTGGCGATGCCGCGCGCGGTGACCATCATGCCAAGCGTGGCGATGAACGGCGGGATGCGCGTGTAGGCGATCAAGGCACCGTTGACCAGGCCGGCCAGCAGGCCGCAGCCGATTGCGACGAGCACCGGCACGATCACCGGCAGGTCGGTCCAGCCCTGGGCAATGAACATCGCCTTGGGGTTCGGGTTGCCGTTGACCGTCGCCACTTGGGCGAAGCTCATGGCTATCATCGCCGTGGCGCCGACGATCGAACCCGAGGACAGGTCGATGCCGCCGGTAATGATCACCTGCGTCACGCCGATGGCAATGATACCGACGATCGACACCTGCAGGATGATGATCTGCAGGCGCGCTTCGTTGAAGATCGCATCGATATTGTCGCGGGTATTGAACAGGAAGCTGTCGCCCAGGAAAACCCGGCCGATCAGCTCGAAAGCGCCGACCAGGATGACGAGCGCCAGGAAGACGTTGAATTCGGCCGGCCATGCGCGCCGCTTCGCATCATAGCTGAGCCCGCCGACGCCGTGAGATGTCTGTGCCAATCGTGCTTCCTCCGTCAGCCACGGTCTCCACCCGGCGCTGTTCAGGCCGAGGGGGAAAAAGCGGAGCGGCGCTGTCTTACTTTGGCGCGCCGCTCCGTATCGGACAGGTCCGCCTCAGTTCTTCTTCAGGAACTTGTCGATATTTGCCGGCGTGACCAGCTGGAACGGGATGTAGACCTTGTGCTCGACCTTCTCGCCCTTCGCTAGCTTGAGCGCAGCATCAAGCGCGCCAGCGCCCTGGCCGGCTGCGTCCTGGAACACCGTCGCATCGAGGTCGCCCGCCTGCATCGCCGCTAGCGCGTCCTGGGTAGCGTCGACGCCGCCGACGACAACCGACTTCATGTCGATATTGGCGGCCTTCATCGCCTGGATAGCGCCGATGGCGCTCTCGTCATTGTTGGCGATGACGCCGTCGAACGGCTTGCCGGTCGACAGCCAGTTGGTCATCAGGTTCTGCGCTTCTTCGCGCTTCCAGTTCGACGTCTGCTTGTCGATGATCTTGATGAAGCTGCAATCCGGCGTGGCAATCACATCATCGATGTCCTTGGTGCGCTGCACCGCGGCCTGGTTCGACAGCTCGCCCATGATCACATAGACATTGGCCTCTTTCTTGCCGGCTTCCTTGAACAGGCGGCAGACCTCCTTGGTCTCGAGCGTGCCAGAATCGGCTTCGTTCGAGGCGACGAAAGCCTGGTTTTCCGGCAGCGTGTCGACGTTGACCGGCTCGCGATTGACATAGACCAGCGGAATTTTGGCAGCGGCGGCTGCGTCCGACATCGCTTGGGTGGCCGAGGTGTCGACCGGGTTGACGATGATTGCGTCGACGCCCGAGGCGGCGAAGTTCTTGATCTGGTCGAGCTGCTTGGCGACGTCGTTCTGCGCGTCTTCCACCTGCAGCTCGACGCCGTCCATGCCCTTGGCCTGCTCGATCATGCCGTTGCGCAGCACGGTGAGAAAATTGTCGTCGAACAACGCCATCGACACGCCGATCTTGGCAGCAAAGGCGGACGAACTCATTAGCGCCGCGAACGCGACGCCCAAAAGCAGTTTTTTCATTTTATTTCTCCTCCACATTGGTGTCCGGCTGCACCGATCTACCCGGAATCCCCGATCTCGCAGGGAATTCTCTCCCGATTGCCATTTTAGTTCCGGAAGGCATTTGCCTGAAACAGATCTTCCGGAACGAAAGAACCAAAATGCTCAGTTGGTGAAATATTTATTCCATTTCGCGTGGGCGTCAAGCGAGATTTCGCCATGAGGAATGGATTTTCGGCATTTCGAGCTCTTTTAGACGAACGCTCAGGCAAGCCGGGCCTGAAAGCGTTCTGATAGATTACATCATGTCTGCCGCCAATGACCGCGACGTCAGATGTTTTCCGGCAGATAAATGTCGAAGGGCAGAAAGGTCTGACCCGGCGCATTCGCGGCGCCGGTCTCGATGGCATGCGCCATCAGCCCGACAAGCTCGCGGCAAAGCGCTGCCAGAGGCGTCGAGATCACCATCGTCAGGAAATTATCCGCCAGCGCCGCGCGGGAGTCAGGCGTGATCTCGTTGCAGACGACCGCTGGCATCTCTGCCGGCTTTGCCTCCCTCAGCGCCGAGATCGCGCCTTCCATGCCGCCACCGGCGACATAGCAGCCGGCAAGATCGGGGTGGCGGGCCAGAAGCTCGATCATTGCATCATGCGTGATCTGGTTCGCTTCCAGATTGACCAACGTCTCAAGGAGAGTGAATTCCGGCGCTTGCTCGCGAAAAAAGGAGCGAAAACCGATCTCGCGAAGCTCGTGGCCGTGGAAGCGATGGCTGCCGACGAAGAGGGCGACCTTGCCAGGTCTCTTCGCGGCCTTCGAGATCATCCAGGCAGCGGTGCGGCCAACCTTGCGATTGTCGAGGCCGACATAGCCCTCGCGAATGCCGGACGCAAAGTCGGAAAGCAGGGAGAACACCGGTACGCCGTTGGCTTTGAGCGCCTCGACGGCCACCGTCAGCGTCGGGTGATCAGGCCCGACCAAGGCGACGGCCCTGGATTTGGCTGCCAGCTTGCGCATCCGCTCGACGATCTCATCCGGCGCCAGCGAATCGGCGAAGTCGATGGTCGCCACGCCTCGAAAGCGCGGCGACTGCGATACTGCCAGTTCAAGTTCGCGGGCAAATTCGCTGTAGAAGACGTCTTCCCGCCGCAACAGCAGAAATCCGAGGCGATACTCCGGCAATTCATGGCGCATCCGCTGCTTGATCAATCCGGCCGCGTGATAGCCGATGCTGGTCGCGGCGTCATAGACGCGGCGCGCGGTTTCCTCGCGCACCGGCAAGCGGTTGTTCAGCACCCGGTCGACGGTGGCAACGCTGACCCCCGAAATGCGTGCCAGGTCGGTGATCGTCGGCCGTTTCGCCATCGCTGCCTCGCTCCAACTATCCGACTCTTTTAAACCATTCTGATGGAAAATGATAGAAACTATCTTTGTGATATTGAGTCTATCAGCGCTCGGCGTTATTTTGAACACTGACCGAATATGATCGAGGCCTCCGCCATGGTGGATATTGGACTCCAAACCGGGAACACAACCTCAGCAGCAGCGTCCCAACGCGACTACAGCCTGGTCGGCCGCGACGCGAAGCTTGCCGTCGAGAGCGGGCTGGCGGCGGCCGAGTGGTATCACACCGACGTGCCGCGCAAGCAGATGAAGGAGCTGATGCAGCGCTCCGACGGCCCGGCGATCCGCGATACCATCATCTGGCTCGGCGCCATGATCCTCAGCGGCGCGGGCGCCGCCTTGTTCTGGGGCAGCTGGTGGTGCGTGCCGTTCTTCTTCGTCTATGGCGTCCTCTACGGTTCCTCCACCGATTCACGCTGGCACGAATGCGGCCACGGCACCGCCTTCAGGACGCAGTGGATGAACGACGTGGTCTATCAGATCGCCTGCTTCATGATCATGCGCAACCCGGTGACCTGGCGCTGGAGCCACACGCGCCACCATACCGATACCATCATCGT
The DNA here is from genome assembly GCF_040319365.1 of Mesorhizobium sp. M0923. Lineage (NCBI taxonomy): Bacteria > Pseudomonadati > Pseudomonadota > Alphaproteobacteria > Hyphomicrobiales > Phyllobacteriaceae > Mesorhizobium > Mesorhizobium sp. M0923. The sequence continues at coordinate 38,296 of NZ_JAMYNW010000023.1, forward strand.
CGGCCGCGATCCGGAGATCTCGGTCATGCGCCCGCCCGATCTGCTGCGCGTCGTGCTCAATTTCGTCGGCATTCTCGATGCCTGGCATGCGATGAGCGACATGCTGCGCAATGCGGCCGGCATCATCAGTCCGGCCGAAAGAACCTTCATTCCCGACCAGGAGCAGCCGAAGGCAATCCGCATTGCTCGCATCTGGACGGCGATCTATGCCGCGACGGTCGCGCTGGCGCTTCTTACCGGCTCGTTCCTGCCGCTGATGCTGGTCGGGCTGCCCAGGCTTTACGGTGCCTGGCATCATGTCATGGTCGGCCTGCTGCAGCATGGCGGCCTGGCTGAAAACGTCACCGATCACCGGCTGAACAGCCGCACCGTCTACATGAACCCGATAAGCCGTTTCATCTACTGGAACATGAACTACCACGTCGAGCATCACATGTTCCCCATGGTGCCCTACCATGCGCTGCCCAGGCTGCATGAGCTGATCAAGCACGATCTGCCGGCGCCGACACCGTCCATCCTGGCCGGCTATCGCGAGATGATACCGGCTTTCCTGCGCCAGCTGCGCAATGAGGATTATTTCATCAAGCGCGAACTGCCGCCGACGGCGAGGCCCTATCGCGAGGATTTCCACAACGATAACGCTGCTGTTGCGGTGGCTGCTGAATGACAAGCCTACGCCGGGGCACCAAGAATCGGGGAAGGCGCAAATGAGCGACTGGGTCGAGGCTTGTGACGCCGAGGACATCGACGAGGAGGATGTGATGCGGTTCGACCATGGCGGTCGCACCTTCGCCATCTACCGCAGCCCCGAGGACGGGTATTTCGCCACCGACGGGCTTTGCACGCATGAGAAGGTGCATCTGGCCGACGGGCTGGTGATGGACGATATCATCGAATGCCCGAAGCATAATGGCCGCTTCAATTACAAGACTGGGGCTGCCAGGGGCGCGCCGGTCTGCGTCGATCTCAGGACCTATCCGGTCAAAGTCGACGCCGGCAAAGTCCTTGTCCGGATCGGTTGATGATGACGAAGGGAATGGTCATCATTGGCGCCGGCGAATGCGGCGGGCGCGCCGCCCTTGCGCTGCGCGAGCTCGGCTATGATGGCCCGGTGACGTTGGTCGGCGACGAGCCGCATCTGCCCTATGAGCGGCCACCGCTGTCGAAAGACGCGATGGTCGCCGACGCGCCCCTGATCAAGGCGATCGCCAGTGAGGCGGTCCTGGCCGAAAGATCGATCAGGCATATCCATTCGGTTCAGGCGATGGCGATCGACCGCGTGGCGCATGTCGTGCGCCTGTCGGACGGCTCGGTCCTGGCCTACGACAAGCTCCTGCTGGCGACAGGGTCGCTGCCGCGCAAGCTGCCGATTCCGGGCCTTGGCGGGCGCTGCGTCTATCTGCGGACCTTCAACGACGCACTGGCCATTCGCGCTCATCTCAGCGCCGGAAATCGCGTCGCCATCATCGGCGGCGGCTTCATCGGTCTCGAGCTCGCCACGGCGGCACGCAGGCTCGGCGCCACTGTTGCCGTTATCGAGGCGCAGCCGCGCATTCTGATGCGCGGAGTGCCGGCCGAGATCGCGCAGGTTATCCATCAGGCGCATGAAGCCGAAGGCGTAAAAATCCTGTGCGGCGAGGGCATCGACGCCATTGCCGATGACGGCGCCGAAGTGCGCATCGTGCTTGCCGGTGGACACGACATTGTCGCCGATCTTGCCGTGATCGGCATCGGCGCCGTGCCGGTGACCGGACTTGCCGCGGAGGCAGGGCTGACGATTGACAATGGTATCGCCGTCGACGCCGAGCTTCGCACCAGCGACCCCGACATCTTTGCCGCCGGCGATTGCTGCTCGTTTCCGCTCGCCATCTATGGCGGCCGGCGAGTGCGGCTGGAAGCCTGGCGCAATGCGCAGGAGCAGGGCGCGCTTGCGGCCAGGAACATGCTTGGCGCCGGCGAGGCCCACGCGGCGGTGCCATGGTTCTGGTCGGATCAGTACGGCCTGACCTTGCAGATCGCCGGCCTGTCGGACGAAGGCCGCAGCATTGTGCGTCGCGAGCTCGGCGACGGCGCCTTCATCCTGTTCCATCTCGCCGAGGACGGCAGGCTGGTTGCGGCAAGTGGCATCGGCCCCGGCAACGCGGTCGCCCGCGACATAAGGCTGGCCGAGATGCTGATCGCGAAAAGGGCAAAGCCGGCGCCGGAAGCGCTAGGCTCGCAAACGATCAAGCTGAAGTCGCTGCTGGCGACATGAGCCAGCGCGGGTTCCAGAGCCATTTGAAAGAACTTGCGGAGCGCTTGCCGTTCTGGTGGTGACAATCCTGCACCTGATGGCGGGAGACGACCCTGAGCGGTCGTTCCTGCCCGCGATGGAAACGTCTCATGAGGGTTGGAACGGGGTCGTTCGCGCGACTTTGCGCCGAAAGGTTGCCATGAGGCGAATGATCCGATCTCGATCCCAGATGTCAGCTAAGCGCTTGCCGTCACGGCCGAGACGACCCCTTCCAGCCAACCGAGTTTCAGATGTAACCGAATTTCCTCCTTCTGAAATCGCAGCGCGACCCTCTCTCCTCAGTAGACGGGCTGACCACAGCCCGCCGCCCTGCCCGTATACGGCCGGGGCTCTGTGAAAAGAGGCTATCATGACGCCTCCAGTCCAGTGTGTTCTCCGTGTTATGCACCTGGTCATCGCCCGATCCCTTAGGGCCGCAGCGCAACGGCGTGAGCTGGCTCAACTTAGCGACCGCCAGCTACGCGATGCCGGAATCGATCCCGCATTGGCAGGCCGTGGCAAGGCGGCCGCCGTCGATAGAACCAGCCTGCTTCGACTGCCGACCCTGTCGTCCGGCTGAGCGAGTTGATAGAGGAGCTAGCGATGGCCGGTCTCTGCACCGCGATCGGCGCAGAAGTCGGAGAGGTGTGCCTGCTCGGGGCAATGTTCGCTGGACTGATCCTCATCTCAGCTCCGAGAACGCGCTTCGTTCAGAGTCCGATCTCTGACTTGCCGGGCGCTCAGCGTCCGGTCGTCTTTCAAAGCAGTTCCAGGCGCCGAACTGGACGCTTTGAGATCGTCGGAACTGAACTCGACCTTCCCGGCATATCCCGGCCGAGCGATGGAACCCGCGCAAGCTACTTACAACGTCCGAGCCACCCTTGAGCGATCGCTCACGCCTTCAGTCGCGTATAGACGGCGCGCGTTGCCAGTGTTTCTTGCTGTCCGGGACGCGTGAAATAGAGCTCAATGATGTGGCGATCGTTGTTCTCGATTTTGATTACAGTGCGCATGCCGACCTGCTTGCCGACTGTTTCTTCGCCCGCCACGCCCTGGTCGGTAAAGGTGCCGGACATGCTGATCGGCCTTTGATCCCCCGAATTAGGGACGCCTTTAAAATACATCATGGTTGTGTTGACAGGATCGATCGTGACCCACTCGTAACGTCCGTCCATGATGCTGTAGCCGAGCCATCCTTTGCGCCAGACCGGCGCTCCATCCAGCGTTCCCTCCATTATGTCTTCGATGTAACGGCCGCCCGCCAACCACTGACGATGGCTAATGAGATCGTCCGTCACGAGCGGCGGCTGATCGGGGCTACGGCCGAGTGTGCCGTAGAAGCTCATCTGGACGCGCCAGGTGCCGATCATTGGCGCCAGGACCTCATGCCCCGGGCCCGGCAATCCACGGCGAAGCCAATTCGGCAACTCCGACTGGGTCGGGGGCTCGGCTGCAGCCGAGCTGCCTTGAGCCAATGCGCCGAAAGGAATGGGGAGGACGAACGCAACGACGAATAGGGCAACGTGTAGTGTCTTGATCATACTTTATCTCCAGCTCATCGCTCGCCCGGGAATTGCTATGACGCGCTCAGTTGGGGCAATCGTTGCGAATTTTGTCGGGTGAACTCGTGGATACTCATCTCATACCTCTCCGTCATTCGATGCTGACCAGCGTTTCACCACCGGAAACTTCGATAACGGCGCCGGTCACGAAGTCATTGGCCATCAGGAAAAGTGCGGCCTTGCCGATATCGTCGATTTTTCCGACGCGTCCTGCCGGGAAGCGCTGACGCACCAGCGCGAAAAACGCCGCGCGCTTCGCCTGCGGCATGCCGGCCCACATTTCGCTGTCTATGACGCCTGGTCGGATTGTGTTGACGCGGATCGGACCGAGTTCGAGCGCAAGGGCTCGCGTCAGCGCCTCCAGACCAGCAAAGGCGACCATCATCATCGATGCGCCCATGCGAGGCTTGGTCACCAAGCCACCGGTCGTGAATGTGATCGAACCACCTTTCGGCATCCTAGGCGCTGCGTGCCGCGCGCAAGACCAACTGCCCAAGAGCTTGCCGTGCAGAACGGCCTGCGCGTTGGCCATCGTCTGGGAGAGGAAGGGACCTCCCGGACTCGGCGGGGTCGCGGTGATGAGAAGGTGGTCGAGCGTCCCTAGTGTTTCGAACATTTGCTCGACCGCTGTATCATCGGTCATGTCCAGCGACTGGAACGTGATCGAACCGTGGACCCTTTGCTCTGCAACCATTCTCGCTGAAGGGCGCCGCCCGAGCGCAATGACGTCGGCGCCTGCTTGACAGGCTGCGCGGGCCGCACCCATGCCCATGCCGCTTGTCCCGCCGACGATCACGACACGCTGATTCGAAAGAGACTGCTCGTCACCGTTCATCCTGGATCTCTGCCGCTGGCATACGGACTCAGCATCTCCAGCCACTGCGTCTCCATGTCGCCCGGTTCGAGCTCACCAGCATCTACGACGAAGCTCTGGACATAGGCTTCGCCGAAGTGGCTCTTGAGTGCATCGATACTGCGCCAGACCTCGTAGATAACGATGAGATCGGGGTCGGTCCGATCTCGATGGATGTGGAATTGAAGACAGCTGGCTTCCGATCTCGTCGCTTGGAGATCTTTAAGCATACGGGCGACAAGCGCGGAGCCTTGGCGGGAGTGGCGCGATGCTTAGCGATAACGCAATAGGGCGTGTCTTCGCCAGCGGTTGGTCGAGGAAGATCAGGCAACGTCAGCGCCATGTGGTACTCCTGCCGGAACGGCCGACCGAAGTGGTTGCGGCCATTGAAATTGGCAGATGCTGGTATGGCGTTGCTATGGCAGAAACGACTGAATATTTGACCGTTTGTCGCGCGTATTTTCCGTATTACACGCGGTCGCAACAGGAGCGTATCTGCGGCTGGTCGAAACAGCCTCGCATGAACCCGATCAGGATTCTGTTCCGCTCACACGCAGCCCTGAATCTCGGATAGCGCCGGGTGAGACACCCATGAAGCGTTTGAACGCCCTGCTGAAGGACGCATCGGACTCATATCCCAACTCCGATGCGATCTGTGACTGCGACATATATCCGTTACGCAACCAGGATGCCGCCAGCCGAAGCCTCCATTGCAGGAGATAGCGGGCGGGGGATACCGACAACAGGCTCTTGAACCGCTGCGAGAACCTCGATCGCGACAGCCCGGACAATGCAGCCAGGCGATCGACTGGCCAGTCTTCCCCAGGGGAGCGATGGATTCTTGCAAGCGCCGACCCGATTTGTGGATCCTGCACGGCCGCCAGCCAACCAGTCAGATCGTCGGAACATGTCTCGACCCGAGGTTCTGATTACTTGCGTCATGACAATATCGGCAAGGCGCGCCATTATCGTTGCCGAGCCGATTCTTTGCCCTTCAGCCTCGCGCGCCATCATCGCAATGAGGCTTGGTAGGTCAGTATCGCCATGCTCGGCATGCCGGATGTGCATCACAGAAGGTAGCAGTTCCAGCAGCGGATTTGCTGTCGGGCCCTCAAAGCCGATCGTACAGCATGCGATCAACGATCGCGCGCCGCCGCCGCCAGACTTCAACTCGTAAGTTCCGTTCCCGATCAACGCTGGTTTGACATCGGCGAGCGGCAAGGTTCGCCGTTTTGGCCGATCGGACATAGTGTGCTCTGTTCCGTGGGGAAGAAGAAGCACATCGCCGTTTTCGAGCAGCAGCGGCGGCAAGCCCTTGGCTTGTATCCAGCAATGACCCTCGAGCATCGCATGAAAACGTACACCCTCCCTGAACGGCACGGCGATGCCCCAGGGCGCCGTCAACTCGCTGCGGCCATATCTCGCATGGGCAAGGCGTAGATCGCGCAGCACCTCGCTCAACAAATCATTCTCGGCCGGCTGGTAGCCCATCGTTGCACGCCCTAAACCGGGCCGATCAATGGACCTAAGCGGATCACTCATCTGCACTCCTTTGCCCCAACTTCGCATACGCTTATGCATCCCGTTACCTCTCTTAGTAGGCAACCGAACGGAGACCTATTACGGATCCAGATTCCGCAAGAGATCTGACAATGGAAATGGGATTCTGCTGGCGGCGTTCGCTTAGGGATGCGCCGGACTTTTTTCAACAATATCCACCCCTTGCTGCCCATCAGATCGCGCGCGCGACAAAGCTGTTCCCCAGCCGGGGGCGATCCCTTGAAAGGATCGACGGGTTCGAAGCCACAGAGTTCAAGCAGATAGGCGATTTCCTGGCGCAGGCTCCACCGCAGACCTTCACCGCTAAAACAGCGCCTTCAGCTCCGGCAGCTTGTCGTTGACTAGCCAGCCATAGTAATTTTCCTCAGGCAGCTTTTCCGGCTCGCCCGCAGCGCGGCGCTTGTCGTTCTCGGCCTTCAGCGCATAGGCACGCTGTTCCGGATTGCCGACATTGTAGAGCGTCGACGTGATGCCGGGATTGCCTGAGATGTCGAAGCCGGCAATGCTTTTATAGGCGTCGATCGACTTCCGGATCGTTGCCGCGACATAAGGCAGGGTCAGGTCAGGATCCATGATGGTCTTGTAGACCGCGTTCGGGTCGCCGACGTCGAGCTCCGGCAGGCCGGAAACCTTGTGCACGAGATCGCTCATCTGCAGTGCCGTCAGCGGATTGAGCTGGCCAAGACCAAAAGTCTGGCCGGCATAATAGGGCTGGAAGAAAGTCGCGCCGAAGCGGTCGTTGGGAAAGCTCTCGCCGTTGACGGTCTTGCCGCGGAACGACCGGTTCCACACCTGCTCGCGGCATTCCCAGAGTTCGTAACTGTCCGATTTGCCCGCGCACTTGGCAAATTGCGGCCGTTGCACGAAATCGGTGATGTCTTCGCCTTCATAGGCGAAGGAGAGTTTGCTCGACAGATACGAGATCGCCTTGACGTAGTAGGTCTGCAGCCGGTCGTAGGCATCGACATTGTAGGTGTGCTCGCCGACGATGGCGCCGACGATATGCATCGGGTCGATGCCATAGGCCGCGGCTGCCTGCATGATCTTGCCACGCAGCTCGGCATCGTTCTGGAGCAGCGCAAACACTTTGCGGTATTTCGCCTGGAAGGTGGTGTTGGTCGCCTGGGTGCGCCGGCTGGATGCGCCCGGTATGTCGGGCTGCTCGGTGTTGCGGTTGCCGGGCGGCACCATGGTTGCCGCTTGCGCGGCGAACATGGCTGCCGCCAGCGTCAGCCCGAGAATGACGAGGATCAGTTTTTTCATGCGCCGCCGCCCAAATAGTCGCCGGGCAAACTAGGTAATGCTCCAACGGGAGTCGAGAGACGCCTGCACCCGACGGGACGAAAGCTCGCCGGATGCTTCCATTTGGCCACACATCGGAAATGCCGGGCTGAATTTGGCGGAGACCGGGAGCAATTCCCCGGCCTCTTTGAGGATGAAGCGTCTCCTACAGGATGAAACGCGACAAATCCGTGTTTCTGGAGAGGTCGCCGACATGCTTCTCCACATAGGCGGCATCGACGGTCACGGAGGTGCCGTTGCGGTCCGGTGCGTCATAGGAGATCTCGTCCAGCACCCGTTCCATCACCGTCTGCAGCCGCCTGGCGCCGATGTTCTCGACGCTGGCGTTGAGGTCAACAGCGATGCCGGCCAACGAGTCGATCGCGTCATCGGTGAAGACCAGGTCGACTCCCTCGGTCTTCATCAGTGCGATATACTGCTTGATCAGGCTGGCTTCGGTCTCGGTGAGGATGCGGACGAAATCGTCCTTCTCCAGCGCCCGCAGCTCGACACGGATCGGCAGGCGGCCCTGCAATTCCGGCAGCAAGTCGGATGGCTTGGCGACGTGGAACGCACCTGAAGCGATGAACAGGATGTGGTCGGTCTTCACCGGTCCGTATTTGGTCGCAACCGTGGTGCCTTCGACCAGCGGCAGCAGGTCGCGCTGCACGCCCTCGCGCGAAACACCGGCACCGATGCCGCCTTCGCGCGAGGCGATCTTGTCGATCTCGTCGAGGAAGACAATGCCGTCATTCTCGGTCGATTCGAGTGCCCTGCGCACCACCTCGTCCTGGTCGAGCAACTTGTCGGACTCGTCGCTGATCAACAGCCCGTAGGACTCTTTAACGGTCGTCTTGCGCATCTTGGTTTTCTTGCCGCCCATCGCTTTCGACAGCATGTCGTTGATGTTGAGCACGCCGATATTGGCGCCCGGCATGCCGGGGATCTCGAAGCCGGGCATGCCGCCATTGCCGGTATCGGCCACTTCGATCTCGATCTCCTTGTCGTCAAGCTCGCCGTCGCGCAGCTTCTTGCGGAAACTGTCACGGGTGGCCGGACTCGCCGTCTTGCCGACGAGCGCTTCAAGCACCCTTTCCTCGGCGTTGATGTGGGCACGCGCCTCGACGTCCTCACGCATCTTCTCGCGCACCAGCCCGATGGCGATCTCGACCAGATCGCGGATGATCTGCTCGACATCGCGGCCGACATAGCCGACCTCCGTAAACTTGGTGGCTTCGACCTTGACGAAAGGCGCACCGGCAAGGCGCGCCAAGCGGCGAGAAATCTCGGTCTTGCCGACACCGGTCGGGCCGATCATCAGGATGTTCTTCGGCATCACCTCTTCGCGCATCTGGCCCTCGAGCTGCTGGCGGCGCCAGCGGTTGCGCAAGGCAATCGCCACGGCACGCTTGGCGTCTTTCTGGCCGATGATGAAGCGGTCGAGTTCCGAAACGATTTCGCGGGGAGAGAAGGTGCTCATGTCACTAAATTCCACTTTGCCACTGCCGAATGGACTCGAACGGATGCAGCAGCATGATCACGTTGAGTGTCAGATTGTCCCGGATGAGATAGCCGACACCGAATTCGAAGATGAGGGCGAGGGTTACGATCACCCATATAGGAAGCCTTCGCGCCATGACAAACCCCAGCACCATGGCCAGCGTGTCCGACACCGAATTGATGACGCTGTCGCCATAATAGTCGAGCGAGATCGTGCCGGCGCGATAGCGATCGATGATGAAAGGGCTGTTCTCGAGCAGCTCCCAGCCGCCCTCTATCACCACCGCAAAGGCCAGCCTGAGCCCGATCGGCGAGCGCGGGAAAAGAAACCACGCCAGCGCATAGAACAGGAAGCCGTGAATGATGTGCGAGAAGCTGTACCAGTCGGAGATATGCTGGGAATTCTCGGAGCTCTGCACGATGCCGTGCCACAGCTTGACGTAGCCGCAGGTGCAAATCGGCGTCCGCCCCATGCCGTAGAGGACCCCTGCCTGGAATATGACCAGACCGAGAACCAACAGAAGCCCCATTCGCCAACTGTCTTCGTAGGCCGAGACGGTTTTGTCGCTGGATACGCTCATGCTGCTATTGCCCCTCTTCTGCGTCACCCTGTTCGGCATCACCCTCTGGGGCATCAATCGCCATCAGCACGGCATCGCCATATTCCGACTTCCTGCGATCGATAGCCCTGAAACCGGCTTTTTCATAGGCACGGATAGCCCGTGCATTGGCCGGGTCCGGGTCGATGATGACGCGCGGCGCACCTTCCTCGAAAAGCTGCTCGACGAACTGCCGGACGATCGCCGAGCCGTGGCCGGTCCCGACAAGCTCCGGCACGCCGATCGACAGATCGATGCCGAGCGTGCCGAACGGCTGGTCGCTATAGGGATGACCGTCCTCCAGATGCGGATCGTAGCTCTGCAAATAGCCGATGGGTTTGCCGTCGAGCTCGATAATCAGCGGCTCGACCGAAATGCTGTCGATATGCTCGCGGATCTCCGCGATCTCGGTCTCTGGGTCGTTCCACCATTCGGTGACATGCGGCTCGGCAAGCCAGCCGGCGATCATCGGCAGGTCCCTCTCGGTCACCGGCCGAAAACCGTAGCGGAGGCTCCGCTCAGGCGGCATCGAGGGTTTCGACGACGAAGCTGTTGTTGGTGTAGACGCAAATGTCGGACGCGATCTGCATCGCCTTGCGGGCGATCTCCTCGGCGTCCTTATCGGTATCCATCAGGGCGCGGGCCGCGGCCAGCGCGTAGTTGCCGCCGGAGCCGATGGCCATCACGCCAAATTCGGGCTCCAGCACGTCGCCGGTGCCGGTCAGCGCCAGCGACACCGACCTGTCGGCCACCAGCATCATTGCTTCCAGCCGGCGCAAATAGCGGTCGGTGCGCCAGTCCTTGGCGAGCTCGACGCAGGCGCGTGTCAGCTGGTCGGGATATTGTTCGAGCTTGGCTTCGAGCCGCTCCAGCAGCGTGAAGGCATCGGCGGTGGCGCCGGCGAAGCCGGCAATGACGTTGCCGCCCTTGCCGATGCGGCGCACCTTCTTGGCGTTGCCCTTCATGATGGTCTGGCCGAGGCTGACCTGGCCGTCGCCGGCGATCACCACTTTGCCGCCCTTGCGCACGGTTAGGATGGTCGTGGCATGCATGGTCAGTTCATTAGACATTTTCTGCTCCGGTCAGCACCGATCCCATCAAGGCGATTGGCGCGTTACGAGTGACTTGATCGGCCATATGTATGCATAGGCCAGACGATTGCAAACCGGCCATCCACCGGGCCGGATAGTGCTCCGCAGCGGTAACTGGCAATCGCCGGATCATGCTGCTAGAAGGCTTTCGTTTTCAGGCATGTGAACGCCTGAATCGTGCAAATCTGAGACAAGGATGAGGTCATGGTGCCCCGTTCCGCCGAGATAAGCCGCAAGACCAAGGAAACCGACATCTCCGTGTCGGTTCAGGTCGACGGCTCGGGCAAATCCGACATTTCGACGGGCGTCGGCTTCTTCGACCATATGCTGGACCAGTTATCGCGCCATTCGCTGATCGACATGACGGTGAAGGCCAAGGGCGACCTGCACATAGACGACCACCACACGGTCGAGGATACTGGTATCGCGCTTGGGCAGGCGCTGGCCAAGGCATTGGGCGAGCGGCGCGGCATCATGCGCTATGCTTCGATCGATCTCGCCATGGACGAGACGCTGACGCGGGCGGCGATCGACGTCTCCGGCCGGCCTTTTCTGGTCTGGAATGTTTCGTTCTCATCGCCGAAGATCGGTACGTTCGACACCGAGCTGGTGCGCGAATTCTTCCACGCGCTGGCGCAGAATGCCGGCATCACGCTGCATGTCACCAATCATTACGGCGCCAACAACCACCACATTGCCGAGACCTGCTTCAAGGCCGTGGCGCGTGCGCTGCGTTCGGCGCTCGAGCGCGACCCGCGCCAGCCGGACGCGGTTCCCTCCACCAAGGGATCCCTGAAAGGGTAGCGCCATGGCCATCTATGTCGCGATGGAACCGCCAGGCCGCAGCGAAAGGGTGGACACCACCTTTGTCCGTGACGGCTTTGCCTGGCTCGGCTTCCTATTGCCGCCGCTGTGGCTGGCCTGGCACCGGCTGTGGGTCGAGGCGGCATTGGCCTTTGTCGCCATGGGCCTGCTTTCGATGCTGGGCGAAAGCCTGGGCCTGGAAAGCGCAGGCTCGCTTTTGTCCCTCCTTGTCATGCTCTTTGTCGGACTGGAAGGGCAGGCCCTGCGGATCGCAGCACTGCGCCGCCGTGGCTGGCGTGAATGGGGTGTCGTCGAGGCCGACAGGCTCGACGATGCCGACATTCGCTACGCGTTGGAAACCGATGCGGATTCGAATGCACGGTCCCCCGCACAGCGCATCGTCCCGGACGCAGCACTTGCCCGGCCGACGCCGATGGGCATGGCACTGGGGCTGACCCATATTCCGGGAAAGCGCTGAGATGCGGGTCGCGATCATCGATTACGGGTCGGGCAATCTGCGCTCGGCCACCAAGGCCTTCGAGCGTGCCGCTCATGAAGCCGGCATTGCCGCCGCGATTGAACTCACAGCCGATGCCGAGCGGGTCAGGACCGCCGACCGCATCGTCCTGCCCGGCGTTGGCGCCTATGCCGATTGCGCCGCTGGACTGCGCGCTGTGGCCGGCATGTGGGAAGCGGTCGAGGAGGTCGCGATCGTCAAGGGACGGCCGTTCCTAGGCATCTGCGTCGGCATGCAGCTGATGTCGGAGCGAGGCTTGGAGAAAACGGTTACGAAAGGGTTTGGCTGGATCGCCGGCGACGTCAAGGAGATCACGCCGGCCGATCCGACACTGAAGATCCCGCAGATCGGCTGGAACACGATTGACCTGAAGCGCAAGCATCCGCTGTTTTCCGGCATTGCGACGGGCGGGAAGGGGCTGCACGCCTACTTCGTCCACTCCTACCATCTCGATGCACGGAAGGAGGACGAGGTGCTGGCGGTCGCCGACTACGGTGGCCCGGTGACGGCCGCTGTCGCCCGCGGCAATCTCGCCGGAACGCAATTCCACCCCGAGAAGAGCCAGGCGCTCGGCCTCGCTTTGATCACCAACTTCCTGCAATGGAGGCCCTAGGTCATGAGCAAGAAGGGCTATTGGATGGCGATGGTCGATGTCCGCGACCCCGAGGTCTACAAGCAGTACATCGAGGCCAATGCCGCGGCTTTTGCGAAATACGGCGCGAAGTTTCCCGTGCGCGCCGGACGGTATACCAGCCCGGAAGGGCCGACAGGCAATCGCCACGTGCTGGTGGAATTCGAATCCTACGAGACGGCGATCGCCTGCTACGGCTCGCCTGAATACCAGGAGGCCTTGAAGTACAGGCTCGCCGGCTCGACCGGCCACTTTGTCATCGTCGAAGGCGCCTGAAGGTGATCCTGTTTCCGGCGATAGACCTCAAGGACGGCAAATGCGTGCGCCTCAAGCATGGCGACATGGCGACCGCGACGGTCTACAATGACGATCCCGCCGCTCAGGCGCGCGCCTTCGAAGAGCAGGGCTTCGAATGGCTGCACGTCGTCGACCTCAACGGCGCCTTCAAGGGCCAGAGCGTCAACAGCGCGGCAGTCGGCGCCATCCTCAAGGCGACGAACAACCCGGTGCAGCTCGGCGGCGGCATCCGCACTCTGGCGCAGATCGAGGACTGGCTCGACCGTGGGCTGGCCCGCGTCATTCTTGGCACTGTGGCGGTGCGCGATCCGGATCTGGTCAGGCAGGCTTGCAAGGCATTCCCGGGCAAGATCGCCGTCGGCATCGACGCCAAGGGCGGCAAGGTCGCGGTCGAAGGCTGGGCGGAGGCCTCGAGCCTCGGCGTCATCGAACTGGCGAGGAAATTCGAGGGCGCCGGCGTTGCTGCCATCATCTACACCGACATTGATCGAGACGGGGTGCTGACCGGCATCAACTGGGACGCCACCATCGATCTCGCCGAGGCGGTTTCGATCCCGGTCATCGCCTCGGGCGGGCTCGCCTCGATCGCCGACATTGTGCGCATGACCATGCCCGATGCGCGGAAGCTCGAAGGCGCGATCTCCGGCCGCGCGCTCTACGACGGCCGCATCGACCCGGCCGAGGCACTGGCGATCCTGCGTGGCAAACCGATGGCAGGGGCGTCATCATGAAAGTCTCGATTATCCTCGCCCCCTATGACAGCGGGCACCATCATGAAGGGTGCGGCCAGGGGCCGGACGCCATCATCGGCGGTGGGCTCGTCGAAGCTCTGACCGTGGCCGGCCATGACGTCGCCGTCGAAGATATCGGCAAGGTGGGAGACGAGCAGGGGCGCGAAATCGCAACCGGCTTCGCCGTCTGCAACGCCGTCGCGGCCAAGGTCGGCCTCGCCCGCGACGGAGGAGGCTTCCCCATTGTCCTTGCTGGAAATTGCCTGACCGCCGCCGGTGCGGTTGCCGGTGAAGACGCGGATTCGATTATCTGGATCGATCAGCATGGCGATCTCAACACGCCAGAGACGTCCGCCTACGGCTTTCTCGACGGCATGGCGCTGGCGGCGACACTCGGGCTCTGCTGGCGTCCGATGGCGGCAGCAATTCCGGGATTCCGGCCGATGGACCCGGCGCACTGCATGCTGGTCGATGCCCGCGACCTCGATCCCGACGAAAAGCGCCTGCTGGAAACTTTGCCGATCGTGCGCGCCGAATGTGCCGGTGCGCTCGATATGGTGGGAAAGCTCACAGCGGCAGGGGCTGTTCGGGGACATCTGCATCTGGACCTGGATGTCCTCGATCCGGATGTGCTGCAGGTGAACCGCTACACGCATCCGGGCGGTCCGAGTCCGGAACAGCTGCGGCAGCTTGCCTGCGGGCTGGCCAGATCCATCCCGATCGTGGGCGTGACGCTCTCGGCCTACGATCCGGCCTTTGATTCCCAGTCCGAGGTTCCGTCCGTCGTCGGCCAGCTGCTTGTCGACCTTCTTGCGGCGATCGAGAGGATCTGATGCTGAAAGCCCGCGTCATCCCCTGTCTCGACGTCAAGAACGGTCGCGTCGTCAAGGGCGTCAATTTCGTCGACCTGGTCGATGCCGGCGATCCCGTCGAAGCGGCAAAAGCCTATGACGCGGCCGGCGCCGACGAGCTCTGCTTTCTCGACATCACTGCCTCGTCGGAAAACCGCGAGACCATCTTCGATGTCATTACCCGAACGGCCGAACAATGTTTCATGCCGCTGACTGTCGGTGGTGGCGTCCGCCAGGTCGCCGACATCAGAAAGCTGCTTCTGGCCGGCGCCGACAAGGTGTCGATCAATACGGCGGCGGTGAAAACCCCAAATTTTGTCGCCGAGGCTGCCGACAAGTTTGGCAACCAGTGCATCGTCGTCGCCATCGACGCCAAGAAAGTGTCCGCTGCGGGCGAGGCTGATCGCTGGGAGATCTTCACCCATGGCGGCCGCGAGAAGACCGGCATCGATGCCGTCGAGTTCGCTCGGCGGATCGTCGATCTCGGCGCCGGCGAGATCCTGTTGACGTCGATGGACCGCGACGGCACCAAGGCCGGCTACGACATAGCGCTTACCCGCGCGGTCGCCGACGCCGTACGCGTGCCGGTCATCGCTTCCGGTGGCGTCGGCACGCTCGATCACATGGTCGAAGGCATTCGCGACGGCCATGCGGGCGCGGTGCTGGCAGCCTCGATCTTCCATTTCGGCACCTACAGCATCGCCGAAGCCAAGATGCATATGGCTCAGGCCGGACTGCCGATGCGGCTGGACTCGCCGGGTAATCGGTCCTAGAGCCTTTCCGGCTAAGAAGAGGCTGTAAACGCCGTTATGACCGAGTTCTCACTCTCCGATCTGGAGAAGATCATTGGCGAACGCGCACGTTCCGGCGATCCGGATTCGTGGACGGCCAAGCTCTTTCAGCGCGGCATGAGCAAGGCAGCGCAGAAACTCGGCGAAGAGGCGGTCGAAACGGTGATCGCAGCCGTCAGCGCCGACCGGGACGCGCTTGTTTCGGAAAGCGCCGATCTCATCTATCATTGGCTTGTCGTTCTCGGCATAGCGGACATTCCGCTGAGCGATGTGCTCAACGAGCTTGAACGCCGCACCGGTCGTTCGGGCATCGCCGAAAAGGCGTCTCGGCTGGACCGGGGCTGATCGCTGCGGAGGAACTCGATGGACCAGCTCGCTCCTACCGAGAAGTATTCACCCTATCGGTTCTTCTCGGCGGAGCAATGGTCGCGGTTCCGCGCCGATACGCCGATGACGCTCACCGAGGACGAGGTCCGTCGTCTGCGGTCGCTGAACGATCCGGTCGATCTCCACGAGGTCGAGCGCATCTACCTTTCGATGTCGCGGCTGTTGTCGGCCCATGTCGAAGCCAGTCAACTCCTGTTCAGGCAACGCCAGGTTTTTTTCAACGCGCTGGACGTGGCCAAGACACCGTTCATCATCGGCATTGCCGGTTCCGTGGCGGTTGGCAAATCGACCACGGCGCGCGTGCTAAAGGAGCTGCTGGCGCGCTGGCCGTCGAGTCCCAAGGTCGATCTGGTCACCACCGACGGTTTCCTGCTGCCGAACGAAGTCCTGCGCCGCAACAATCTGATGGAGCGCAAGGGCTTTCCCGACAGCTACGACGTCGGCGCGCTGCTGCGTTTCCTGTCCGGCATCAAATCGGCGCAGCGCAACGTCCGCGCGCCGGTCTATTCGCACCTGACCTATGACGTTATCCCGGGCGAGTTCCAGACCATCGACAGGCCGGACATCCTGATCTTCGAGGGCATCAATGTCCTGCAACCTGGCAAGCTGCCGAAGGACGGCAAGATCGTGCCTTTCCTGTCAGATTTCTTCGACTTCGCCATCTATATCGATGCCGAGGAGGCGCTTATCCATCACTGGTATATCGCCCGCTTCATGCGGCTGCGCGAAACCGCCTTCCGCGACCCAGCCTCCTTCTTCCACCGCTATTCGCAACTTTCCGAGGATGCGGCCCGCGCCATCGCCGAGGGCCTGTGGACCAACATCAACCTGAAGAACTTGCGCGAGAATATATTGCCGACCCGCGCCCGCGCCGATCTCATCCTGCGCAAGGGCGCCAATCATCTGGTCGAGGAAGTGGCGCTCCGAAAACTGTGAAATCCCGATTCATTCCTTAAAGTCATCTTAACCCCGTCTTCCTATTGTCAGGCCTGATCTGCGGGCTCGGCAAACAATGAATGCGCCATTCCTAAATATTGATCGGCCGGCAGCGGACCGCGTCGCACATCCGGGCAGCGGCGCCGCCACGATTGCCCTGATCGTGCCGGTCCACAATGAGGAAGGCGCGATTGCCCCGTTCCTGAAGGCGGTGTGCGAAAGCACCGCTCCGCTGAAGGACAATGGCGTTGCCCTCGAGTTCATCTTCGTCAACGACGGCAGCAGCGATACGACGCTCGAAAAGCTGATCGAAGCCCAACAAGCAGACCCTCGCATCCACATAATCGACCTTTCACGCAATTTCGGCAAGGAAGCCGCGATGACCGCGGGCCTCGACAGCTGCGATGCCGATGCCGCGATCCCGATGGACGTCGATATGCAGGATCCGCCGCATGTCATCCCCTTGCTTGTGGAAAAGTGGCGCGAGGGGTTCGAGGTTGTTCTTGCCAAGCGAGCCAACCGGTCGAGCGACAGCTTTCTCAAGCAGCGCTCCGCCTCGATGTTCTACCGCGTTCACAACTGGATCGCGCAGCAGAAGATCCCGCACGATGTCGGCGACTTCCGTTTGATCGACCGTCAGGTCATCCAGGCGCTGCGGTCTTTGCCCGAACGCCGTCGTTTCATGAAGGGCCTGTTCGCCTGGGTCGGGTTCCGCACCGCAAGCGTCGAATATGTCCGCGATCAGCGGATCGCCGGCCAGTCGAAATTCTCCGGCTGGAAGCTGTGGAACTTCGCGCTCGAAGGCATCACCAGCTTCTCCACCGCTCCGCTTGAAATCTGGACCTATGTCGGCGCGACGATTTCCGCGCTGTCGTTCCTCTACGGCCTGCTGATCGTCGCCAAGACAATGATCTTTGGCGTTGATGTGCCCGGCTACGCCTCGCTGCTGGTCAGCGTTCTTTTTCTTGGCGGCATCCAGTTGCTCGGCATCGGCATCATCGGACAATACCTCGGCAGGGTCTACGCCGAGATCAAGCAGCGTCCGATCTACATTGTGCGCCGCAAATATGAGGGAATGAGCTAATGGAGCTCGACGCCTACCGACAGATGGCCGCCACCGAAGACGAGCATTGGTGGTTCTGCGGGCGTCGCGCCATCGCAGAGGCGGTCATTCGCAGCATCGACCTGCCCGAAAAGGCGCGCATCGTCGAGATCGGCGCCGGCACCGGCGGCAACATCCGGATGCTGGAGCAGTTCGGCACCGTGACGGCAGTCGAGATGAGCGATCTCGCACGCAGGATTGCCTGGGAAAAGACCGGCCGCGACTTCCTTGCCGGACATCTGCCGGACAACATTCCTGTCACGCCGCAAAGCTGCGACCTGGTTTGCCTGTTCGACGTGCTGGAACATGTCGCCGAAGACGAGGCATCGCTTGCCGCGATCCGCCAGATGCTGAAACCAGCCGGCAGCGTCATCCTTACGGTGCCCGCACACCAATGGTTGTGGAGCACGCATGATGTGGGGCTGCATCATATGCGGCGCTATTCACGCAATCTGCTGCGTGAACGAATTGAAAGGGCTGGTTTCAGGATTGACCGGCTGAGCTACACAAATGCCGCACTCTTTCCTGTAGCGGCACTGGCACGGCTGGTGGATAGGTTGCGCAAGCCCGCCTTGCCAGCCGGCCATGCAACGCCGTCGAAACCACTGAATGCGGCGATGAAGGCAGTGTTTTCGGCGGAAGGCCGCATCATACCAAATGCAAGCCTGCCCTTCGGTGTTTCGCTGCTGGCGGTATTCCGCAAGGACGACGCCGTCGAAACCGGTCGCCTCGACGAGAAATTGGCAGCTTGACCGCGCAATGGGCACCGGTTCGTATCGTCGACTATCGCGCTTTGCGCTAATTGGCATTGCGTCGACGCTGATCTATGCCGTTTGTGCTCTCCTGCTGTCGCGTGGGCAGGCGACGGCGGCCCTGCCGGCGGCGCTCACATCGTTTGCGGCCTACGCCGTTGCCGCGCTGTTTTCTTACACCGGGCATAAATATTTCACCTTCACCTCGGGCGGCAGCCACGCGATGGAACTGCCCCGCTTTCTCCTGCTCACCGCTTCCGGCCTCGCTGTCGCAATCGCCCTGCCGGGGCTTTTGACCCAGATGCTCGGCGTCCCTGCCGCAGTCCCGATCCTGCTTACCTGCATTGCCGTGCCGGTCATCAACTATGTCGTCCTCGGACGCTGGGTGTTTCGTGGTCTCTAGCGCGCGATCCCTTAGTGAACTGCTGCCCGGTGCCAACCGTTTCTCGCCGTTTGCGGGCGTGGCGGGCGCCCCGTTGCTGCTGGCCTGCCTGGTCGTCATATACGCCGTCTGGCTGACAACAATTGCGATACCGACCAATGTCGACGTGTCATGGCTTCTGGTCGTCTGTGATCGGCTGCTTGGCGGAGAGCGGCTCAACACCGACATCATGGAGACCAACCCACCTTTCTCGATCTGGCTCTACATGCCGTTCATGCTCCTGGAAAAGCTCACCGGCATACGTGCGGAATTCTGGCTGACGCTTGGTGTCGTTTGCCTGAGCCTGGCCAGTCTTTTCGTTTCTGTCCGCATTCTCGCGCGCGATGAACCGGTTTACCGGCAGCCCCATGCGTTCTGGGCAGCAGCGGCGGCCCTGGGCTGGGTTCTCTGTTTCATGCCGGATCAATTCGGCCAACGCGAGCACTTCGCGTTGATTGCCATTCTGCCTTGGGTGGCGTTGCAATGCACACGTCAGCGGAACCCGGATTTCAGCGCCGGCTCGCGCCTGGAGCACATGGTCGCGGGCTTCGGCGCGGCGATCGTGGTCATGGTCAAGCCGCCCTATTTTGCGCTGGCCTTCATGTTGCCGTCACTCTGTCTTGCGGTTGAAAGGCGGTCGCTGAAACCGCTCTTCGTCGTGGAGAACCTGCTTGGCGCTACGATCGTGGCCGCCTATGTCGCGTCCATCGCGCTCTTCGACCGTGCTTATTTAAGCGAAGTCCTGCCCTTGGTCAGCGAGGTCTATCTTCCGTTGAGGGCCTCTACCGCCGATATGCTGGCGAACTGGCCGAAAGTGGTGCTGCTTCTGGCCGCCGCTACCGTGCTTGCGGCCGGCGGCCTGAGGCAGACGAACTGGGACGTCAGGATTCCGCTTCTGACCGCACTGGGGTTCATTCCGGCCTTCATCGTCATGGGCAAGGGTTGGCCCAATCACGCCCTGGCGATGGTCGTTGTTGCAACACTTGCATTTGGCATCCAGCTTCTGCGGTTCGGCACATTCCGCAGTGCAGGGTTCATTCGCAAGGCCGCCCTGATCTTCGGCTGCGTGCTGGTGCTGCAACTAGCGGTCAGGGCACAGTACGCGGCGCTGACGACGGACAACGGCCCGATCGGGCGCTCTGTCGCCGCGATCCGCGCAACGGTCGAAACCCCGACCATCATGTCGATCGCCGACCGGATGCAGGTTGCCCATCCCCTCGCCAGGCTGGTCGACGGCAGGTTCATATCACGCCATCCGAGCGCCTGGGCGGTCTCCAACGCTGACACGCTCGCCCGCGCCACCGGCGATCTCGAACGGAGACGGGAACTTGAAAGCATCCGCGATCGGGTGATCGGCGAATACGCCGCCGAGATATCAGCGAAGAAGCCCGATGTCGTGCTGTCAGGCTCGCCCGCGCGGACAGCCCTGATGCTGCAGGACAAGCGGATCGGAGCCGCCTTGGCCGACTATCGTCTGCTGCACCACGAGCCGGAAATCACTGTCTATCTGCGTTACACGGCGCCTGCGCCGCTCCAAACCAATTGAGCAGAGGCTCCCGGAAGACCATGGCACGGCTGGATCCAATCGCTCCGCTGGACGACGTATGGCTCGAGCTCGAGAGCCTCGGTGCAACATCATGAGCGTCTCGAACGACATTGACGGCTTGAGCCGGTGGCGCGGCCGGAATATCGCGGCGGCGCTGCTTCCTAGCCGCAATGTCCTGGCCATTGCCGCAGTCACCGTGTTCTCCATCGTCTGGCAGCGGCGTTGGGGGACTGTTCCCGATACTAGCTGGCTGATCACGGTATGCGAGCGGATGCTCTCCGGTGAGCGGCTTTACTCGCAGATCCACGAGACCAACCCTCCATTCAGCGTATGGCTCTATCTGCCGCCAGTGGCTGTGGCCAGATTGCTGGGCGCCGCCCCGGAAATCCTGGTTGAGGCCTGGACATACCTTGCCGTGCTTATCGGACTTTCGCTCTCGGGCGTGATCGTCAAGCGCGGGGGTTTCACCGAAACTGCATCACTGTTTGCACTGGGGCCAGCGTTTTGCGCAATGCTGGTGATCTTCCCCGGCAACGCCTTCAGCGAGCGAGAGCATATCGGCATGGCGCTTTTCATGCCGCTGCTTGCGCTTCACGCCTGGCGTGCGCGCAGAGATGCAGCCGCCCAACCAGGCCCGGGGATCGCCGTACTCGCCGGCCTGTCGGGCAGCATTTTGCTGCTGGTCAAGCCCTACTATGCGATCATGGTGTTGGCGCCAGCGCTGGTCGTTGCAGTGCGCCGGCGCAGCCTGAAATCGATCTTCGCCCTGGAACACTGGGTCATTGGCGGCATCTGCATTGTCTATCTCGGCGCGGTCACGCTGATCCATCCGGAATTCCTGCGCGACATCTATCCCCTCTTGGCGGATGTTTATGGAAAGCTCGGCATCTTTTGGCCCATCGTGATCGGCCACGGTTTCGCGTGGTGTTTCCTCGTCTTCCTGATTTGGTGGCTGTGGCCGGCCGGGCGGTTTCCAGAGCTGGCGGCGGTAGCGCTGGCTGCATCGATCGCCGGCATGTTTCCCCTGTTCTACCAAGCGAAAGGCTGGTCTTATCATGCCTATCCCGCGATCTTTTGCGCCGTGGCAGCCATTTTGTGCCTGCTGGCAGTGCCCAGGATCGTGCGGCAGCCGTCGAAGCTGTTGGCGTTCGTGACGGCGCCTTCGCGAGCTTGGGCACTGGCGGGGGTGGCAATCGCTTTCTTGCCATACTGGAGCACCCAGAAACCGGGGCCGGCGCTGGTTGCCGCCATTCGCGCCGCGACCGATCGGCCTACTATTGCGTTGATCAGTTCGGATATGTCCTCGGGACATCCGTTGACCCGCATGATCGATGGGCAGTTCGTTTCGACCCATGTCAGCGATTGGCTCGGAGTGTTCGCGCTTTCCCTGTCCCGGCAGGCAGCCCTTTCCGGTGATACCGCTGAAGCCACGCGTTACCAGGCCATCATGGCGCGTTACGTCGAAAGCAAACGCAAAGAATTCGCGCGTCTGCGCCCGGATATCATTGTCTTCAAGAAAAACAACGCGATGTGGACAAGCCAACTGACAGAGCGTTTTGGCTTTGACGCCATCCTGGCGCACTACCGCATTCTCGTCGAGGACGAGACCGAGCGCATCTATCTGCGCGACGATTATGTCCGGTCGGGCGACCGGCCACCCGAATTGAGCAAGGCCTCGGAAAAACCATGACGCGGCTGGTGGTCGTGGCCGGTCGGCCATTTCCCAGAGCTGGCTGCCGTAGCGCTGGCAGCATCTATTGCCGGCTTGTTCCCGCTGTTCTACCAGGACAAAGGCTGGACGTATCATGCCTACCCATCGATTTTTTACGCTGTAGCGGCTAGTCTTTGCTTGCTGGCCTTGCCGAGAAGCGAGCGGCAATCGGCAGGGCTGCTCTCCCGCCTGGCGGCTCCCCCGCGAGCCTTGGTGTCGCTGGCGATTGTGGCTGCCTTCTTACCGAACTGGGGCACTCAGAAGCCAGGCGCGGTGTTGGTCGCCGTGATACGCGCCGCGACCGATCGACCAAACGTCGCCTTGATCAGTCCAGATATAGACACTGGACATCCACTAAGCCGCATGATCGGCGGCCAGTTCGTTTCGGCCGATCCCAATGACTGGCTTGGAGCGTTTGCAATGGCTCTGTCCCGGCAAGCCACGCTTTCGCGTGACGTCGCCCAAGCCACGCATTACGAGATGATCATGGAGCGTTACGCTGAAAGCAAACGCCAAGAATTTGAGCGTCTGCGCCCTGATATTATTATCTCTACGAAAGTTATCAGGAAAGATGATGGCCCTTGGACAAGCCAACTGATGGAGCGTTTTGGCTTTGACGCGATCCTGGCGCACTATCGCATTCTCGTCGAGGACGAGACCGAGCGCATCTATCTGCGCGACGATTATGTCCGGCCGGGCGACCGGCCACCCGAACAGCCTATTTCGGCATCGTCACCCGACGCAGCGTCAGATTGATGCGGCCGCCGTTCTTGAGCAATGCCGAGGTCGAGGGGTAGATGCGGTCAACGCCGTGAAAGCAGAGGCGGCCTTCGCCGCCGAGCACGACGACGTCGCCGCTCTTCAATCTGAACGATTTGGTGGCGCCGTCGCGCATGGTCTGGCCGACCCGGAACAGGCAATCGTCGCCGAGTGAGGCCGAGACGACAGGCGCGGAGAAATCGCTCTCGTCGCGATCCTGGTGAAGACCCATCTTGGCATCCTGGGAATAGAAATTGACCAGGCAGGCCTCCGGCGGGTGCGCATAGGCAGATACGTCCCGCCACAGTTCGAGCAGCATCTCCGGGATCGGCGGCCATGGCCTTCCGGTCACCGGGTGAGTCGGCTGGTAGCGATAGCCGTGCTCCTTGTCGGTGACCCAGCCCAGCGGGCCGCAATTGGTCATGCGCACGCTCATCTCCTTGCCGGTACGCGGCATCGCCGGCACGAACAGCGGGGCTTCCTGCACGACCTCCCTGATATCTTCCACCAGCACTTCCTGCATGGCGCGCGACAGGTAACCAGGCATATGGCGGACGCCTTTGGGCAGCACGAGCATCGGGTCGCTTGATCCGTTGGTCTGGAAAATCAGAATGCCACCGTCAAACGAAAACGGCGACCCGAAAGCCGCCTCCGGCAGTGGCTGCACATTTCACACCGGCGATCTGGGATCCGAAGCCGATTCGGCTGTCAGTCATCCTCGACCCGGCCACGCATTTTCTTGATCGAGCCGCGCCCGGCTTTGCTCTTCAGCCGTCTTTCGACCGCGCCCTTGGACGGCCTTGTCTTCTTGCGCGGCGGTGGCGGCGGTTCGGCGGCCTTGGCGACCAGTGCCGTCAGCCGCGCCCGGGCGTCCGCCCGGTTCTGCTCCTGCGTGCGGAAGCGTCCGGCTTCGATGACGATGACGCCGTCCTTGGTGGCGCGCTGGCCGGCAAGCTTGATGGTCCGTTCGCGCACACGCTCCGACAGGCCCGGTGCATTGGCAGCATCGAAGCGCAATTGCACCGCCGTCGCCACCTTGTTGACGTTCTGGCCGCCCGGGCCGGACGAACGGATGAAGTCCTCGTGCAGGTCACCCGGATTAATCACCGCATCGTCGGTGATGATGATTTTTTCGTCGGCGTTCATGCCGCAGTCATGGCGCGGCAGGCGAAAAAAGAAAAGGCCCGATCGAAGCCGGGCCTTGAAGCGCGACGGCTATTCAGCCGCTACCTGCATGCGTGGTGCAGCGCCGAGCACGGTTGCGTCGACATGGGCCTCGAACTTTTCGAAATTGTCGACGAACATGCCAACCAGCCTTGCCGCCTGCCGGTCATAGGCGGGCTTGTCGATCCAGGTCGATCTCGGGTCGAGAATGGCGCGGTCGACGCCGGTAACCGTCACCGGCACGTCGAAACCGAAATTGGCGTCGGTCCGGAAGTCGGCCGCTTTCAGCGAGCCGTCGAGTGCTGCCGCAAGCAGCGCCCGCGTTGCCTTGATCGGCATCCGCTTGCCGGTGCCGTAAGCGCCGCCGGTCCAGCCGGTGTTGACCAGCCAGCAATCGACGCCGTGGCGGGCGATGAGCTCGCGCAGCAGATTGCCGTATTCCGACGGATGCCGCGGCATGAACGGTGCGCCGAAGCATGTCGAAAATGTCGCTTCGGGTTCAGTAACGCCTTTCTCGGTCCCCGCCACCTTGGCGGTATAGCCGGAGAGGAAATGGTACATCGCCTGCGCCGGGGTCAGCCGCGCGATCGGCGGCATCACGCCGAACGCGTCGGCGGTCAGCATGATGATATTCTTCGGGTGGTTGGCGCGCCCCGTCTTGCTGGCGTTCGGAATGAAGTGGAGCGGGTAGGCGCAGCGTGTGTTTTCGGTCAGCCCGCCATCGTCGAAATCCGGCACGCGACCGGCGTCGAGCGCGACATTCTCCAGCACCGTGCCGAAGCGCTGGGTGGTGGCGAAGATCTCCGGCTCGGCTTCGGCCGAAAGCTTGATCGTCTTGGCATAGCAGCCGCCTTCGAAATTGAAGATGCCGTGCGGTCCCCAGCCATGCTCGTCATCGCCGACCAGCGTGCGCGACGGGTCGGCCGACAACGTCGTCTTGCCGGTCCCGGAAAGGCCGAAGAAGACGGCCGCGTCGCCGGCGAGTCCTTCATTGGCAGAGCAATGCATCGGCATCACGCCTTTTGCCGGCAGCAGATAGTTGAGCACGGTGAATACCGACTTCTTCATCTCGCCGGCATAGGAGGTACCGCCGATCAACACGATCATGCGCGAAAGATCGACGGCGATCACCGTTTCGCCGCGCGTGCCGTGGCGGGCGGGATCGGCGCGGAACGACGGCAGGTCGATGATCGTCAAATCGGGCACGAAATGCTCGAGTTCGGCGGCTGCCGGCCGGATGAGCAGATTGCGGATGAACAAGGAGTGCCAGGCAAGCTCCGTGATCACCCGGGTCGGCAGCTTCAGCTCCTCGTCGGCGCCGCCGACCAGGTCCTGCACATAAAGGTCCTTTCCAGCCGCATGGGCGCGAAAATCGGCAAGCAGCGTATCGAACTGCCCCGGCGAAATCGCTTTGTTGTTGTCCCACCATACATGCGGCGCGGTGCTTTCGTCGCGCACCACGAATTTGTCCCTGGGCGAGCGGCCGGTGTGCTGCCCGGTTTCGGCGGCAAGCGCGCCATGCGCGGTGAGTCGGGCCTCGCCACGGCGGATTGCCTCCTCGTAGAGCGCGGCCGCGCCGAAATTATAGCGCACCACGCCCGTGGTTCTCAGGCCGATCCGATCGATTGTACATGCAGGATTGCGTTTGCCGGCTTCCGACATGGGTGTCCCTTCTTCGATTTACCGCGTCTTTACCGGCGAATTCCGGAACCCCCATTGCAGGAGCTAAAAACGTCAAAACCAGAAAAGGCGAATGATATCAAATCATTAATCGATTTAAATATTTTGAAAGTTGTTTAAATCGTTTATATGTGCAAAAACACTGATGGTTGCCCAAAGGATTGGCGATGTTCACTCGTCCAATCCATATCGAGGTACAATTGTGGCCGCCGGCATGCCGCGCGTGACAGCGGATAGAGCCTATGCCACATTTTGTACCTAATTTGTCCTGCAAAAGCCCCTTCTCGACGAAAGAAGGGACAGCTCATGAGGGAGCCGCTTGAAATGGCAACAATCGCGCTTGTCGACGACGATCGCAACATTCTGACTTCGGTTTCGATCGCCCTCGAATCCGAGGGTTATCGGGTTGAAACCTACACGGATGGGGCGTCGGCGCTGGAGGGACTGGCGGCGCGCCCGCCGAACCTCGCCATCCTCGACATCAAGATGCCGCGCATGGACGGCATGGAGCTGCTGCGCCGGATGCGCCAGAAATCCGACCTGCCGGTGATCTTCCTGACCTCCAAGGACGACGAGATCGATGAACTGTTCGGCCTCAAGATGGGCGCCGACGACTTCATTCGCAAACCCTTCTCGCAGCGTCTTCTGGTCGAGCGCGTCCGCGCCGTGCTGCGCCGCGCCAGTACCCGCGAGGCGGCCGCCAAGGCGCCCAACCAGCAGGCTCGGTCGCTTGAGCGCGGCCAGCTTGTCATGGACCAGGAGCGCCACACCTGCACCTGGAAGGGCGAGCCGGTGACGCTTACCGTCACCGAGTTCCTCATCCTGCATTCGCTGGCCCAGCGTCCAGGCGTCGTAAAAAGCCGTGATGCGCTGATGGATTCGGCTTATGATGAGCAGGTCTATGTCGATGACCGCACCATCGACAGTCACATCAAGCGGCTGCGCAAAAAGTTCAAGGCCGTCGATGATGACTTCGAAATGATCGAAACCCTTTACGGAGTCGGATATCGGTTCCGCGAAGCTTGAGTCGAGCGGGAGCTGCTATTCGATGGCAGTGGAAGTAGAGCGAGTGAGACGATCGGGCGCCGCCAGGCGCCCGCCGCGGATTCTGCCCGCCTTCGTGTCGAAAATCACGGTGCCGATGCGCCGGTTTCTCGGCCATCACATCTTTTCCAGCCTGACGCGGCGTATTCTCTTTCTCAATCTTGCCGGCCTGGCCGTCCTGGTCACCGGCATTCTCTACCTCAACACCTTTCGAGACGGGCTGATCGACGCCCGTGTCGAGAGCCTGATGACCCAGGGCGAGATCATTGCCGGCGCGATTGCTGCATCGGCGACGGTCGAGACCGATTCGATCAGCATCGATCCGGAAAAGCTGCTTGAGTTGCAGGCTGGCGAAAGCCTCGGCCCGGGCTCCGATCAGCTCGACAATCTCGATTTCCCGATCAATCCGGAGCGCGTGGCGCCGGTGCTCAGGCGGTTGATCTCGCCGACGCGCACGCGCGCCCGCATTTACGACCGCGACGCCAACCTGCTGCTCGATTCCCGCCATCTCTATTCGCGCGGTCAGATCCTTCGCTACGATCTGCCGCCGGTCGAAGAGGAGCAGCCGGATCTTCTGGAGCGCATCCAGAAATTCGTCTTCGATTTCTTCCGCAATAAGCAGCTGCCCGTCTATCGCGAGCAGCCGGGCGGCAACGGTGCTGCGTTTCCCGAAGTGGTCAAGGCGCTTACCGGCAGTCCGTCGACGATCGTGCGGATCTCGGAGCAGGGCGAGCAGATCGTTTCCGTGGCGGTGCCGATCCAGCGCTTCCGTGCCGTTCTCGGCGTACTGATGCTGTCGACCGAAGGTGGCGACATCGACAAGATCGTCGCGGCCGAGCGCAAGGCGATCCTGCGCGTGTTCGGCATCGCCGCGCTGGTTACCGCTATCCTGTCGATGCTGCTGGCCTCCACCATCGCCAACCCGCTGCGCCGGCTTTCCGCGGCGGCGGTCAGGGTTCGCCGCGGTGTCAAGAACCGCGAGGAAATTCCCGACTTCTCCGACCGCCAGGACGAGATCGGCAATTTGTCGATCGCCGTGCGCGACATGACCAATGCGCTCTACGCCCGCATTGAGGCGATCGAAAGTTTTGCCGCGGATGTCTCGCATGAATTGAAGAACCCACTCACCTCGCTGCGCAGCGCGGTGGAGACATTGCCGCTGGCCAAGAACGACAATTCGCGCAGCCGGCTGATGGATATCATCCAGCACGATGTGAGGCGCCTGGACCGCCTGATCACCGATATTTCCGATGCCTCCCGTCTCGATGCCGAACTGGCGCGGGAAGACGCGGGAACTGTCGACCTGAAGAAGTTCATCACCGATCTGGTCGCCGTCTCGCGCGAGGCCACACGCAACAAGAAGGCGGTCGAGATCGAATTCAAGGTCGCCAAACTGCCGCAGGGCGTGAAAGGCTACTTCGTCGTCGGCCATGATCTGAGGATCGGCCAGGTGATCACCAACCTGATCGAGAATGCCCGCTCGTTCGTTCCCGAAGAACGTGGCCACATCACCATATCGCTGGCGCGCGCCGGCAAGTTCAACATCGTCACCGTCGACGACAATGGCCCCGGCATCCGGGCCGACAACATCGATCGCATTTTCGAGCGGTTCTATACCGACCGGCCGGCCGGCGAGGCGTTCGGCCAGAACTCGGGCCTTGGCCTGTCGATATCCCGGCAGATCGTCGAAGCCCATGGCGGCACGTTGAGCGCCGAGAACATCCCGGGCACCAAGCCTGGCGAGATCAAGGGCGCCCGCTTCGTGGTGACGCTGCCGGCCGAAGGCTGACGGATGAATTCCAATCACGCCTGGTCCTATTGTGCAGCCTGAAAACATTCACGGCACCGCCATCCTGATAGGTGATTGCGGCATTCTCATCACCGGACCGTCCGGCTTGGGCAAGACGACGCTGGCGCTCGCCTTGATCGATCATTGCAGCCAGCGCGGGCTGTTTTCGCGGCTGATCGGCGATGACCAGCTCTTTGCTGCCGATTGCGAGGGGCGGCTGGTCTGCCGCGCACCAGTCAGCATAGCCGGCCTCGTCGAGGTGCCGGGATTCGGCCCCAAGCCGATACCATTCGAGCCAAGCTGCGTGATCGACCTCATTATCCGGCTGGTGCCAGCCGGCAAAATGGCCCGCTTCCAGGAAGACTGCAGCGAACTCGTTTTCGGCGTACCAGTGCCGCGCATCGATCTTGCCGGGCGCAATGTCGCGGCGGCCTTGCCGGCAGTGATGTCGCGCCTGTCGATTGCGCCTTTCCTGTGATCCGATTTGGATTTTTTGCTGCAATGCGTCAAATTGGTCTGGGCCGGCGCAATTTTGGGCTTGTCAACGGGCCTTGCGTCGACAAGATAGCGCTCCCGCCACCTGGAACGGTCGGCGAGCATAAAATGCGCCTGTGAAGCGGCGATGACGGGAGCCACCAAAGAATGATCGGACTCGTGCTTGTAACGCACGGTCAACTGGCCGCCGAGTTCCGCAATGCCGTGGAACATGTCGTAGGGCCACAAGACAATTTCGAGACCGTGGCGATCGGTGCCGACGATGATATGGAACAACGCCGCCGCGACATTATCGACGCAGTCGGCCGCGTCGATACCGGATCAGGCGTCATCGTTTTGACCGACATGTTCGGCGGCACGCCCTCCAACCTCGCCATTTCCGTGATGGAATCCGGCCGCATCGAGGTCATTGCCGGCATGAACCTGCCGATGCTGATCAAGCTGTCCAGCGTTCGCAAAGGCGACAACATGGCGGCCGCGCTGGATGAGGCGCAGGCTGCCGGCCGCAAATACATCAACGTCGCCAGTCAGCTCCTGAGCAGCAAATGAGCGCGCTGTTGCCGGAAAAGGACAAGATCGTTCGCGACTTTCCGATCGTCAACCAGCGCGGCCTGCACGCGCGCGCCTCGGCCAAGTTCGTTCAAATTGCCAGCGGCTTCAATGCCACGGTCCAGGTCGAGAAGGACGGCGTCAAGGTCGGCGGCACCTCGATCATGGGCCTGATGATGCTGGCGGCGAGCCCCGGCTATTCGATCCGCGTCACCGCCAGCGGCCCGCAGGCCGAAGAGGTCATCGATGCGCTGGAGCAACTGGTTGCTTCCCGTTTTGGCGAGGAATGCTGACGGCGCTCTCTCGTGTTGGTTGCCGCTGAAGACATGCACGGATAAAGATTTCTTTATATCCCATTGTCGTCCGACTCCCGATCTGCTAGTCAGGCCGGCAACTCGCGCCCTCCCACACGCCTTCGGGGCGGGGCGCGTCCCGCAATCAATTCGCATCGGAGCACTGCCATGACGGGTAGCAAGGATTATGTGGTCGCCGACATCGCGCTTGCCGGCTGGGGCCGCAAGGAGATCGAGATCGCCGAAACCGAAATGCCGGGCCTGATGGCCTGCCGCGAGGAATTCGGCGACAAGAAGCCGCTCAGGGGCGCGCGCATCACCGGCTCGCTGCACATGACCATCCAGACCGCGGTGCTGATCGAAACGCTTAAGGCGCTCGGCGCCGATATCCGCTGGGCTTCCTGCAACATCTTCTCGACCCAGGACCACGCTGCCGCGGCCATTGCCGAGGCCGGAATTCCGGTGTTTGCCGTCAAGGGCGAGACGCTGGAGGATTATTGGGTCTACACCGACAAGATCTTCCAGTGGGCCGATGGCGGCACCTCCAACATGATCCTCGACGACGGTGGCGATGCCACCATGTACATCCTGATCGGCGCCCGCGCCGAGGCCGGCGAGGATGTGCTGTCCAATCCGGGCAGCGAAGAGGAAGAGATCCTGTTTGCCCAGATCAAGAAACGCATGCAGGCATCGCCCGGCTTCTTCACCAAGCAGAAGGAAGCGATCCGCGGCGTCACCGAAGAGACGACGACCGGCGTCAACCGGCTCTATCAGTTGCAGAAAAAAGGCCTGCTGCCGTTCCCGGCGATCAACGTCAATGATTCCGTCACCAAGTCGAAATTCGACAACAAATATGGCTGCAAGGAATCGCTTGTCGACGGCATTCGCCGCGGCACCGACACGATGATGGCCGGCAAGGTCGCGGTCGTCTGCGGCTATGGCGACGTCGGCAAGGGCTCGTCGGCTTCGCTCAAGGGTGCCGGTGCCCGCGTCAAGGTCACCGAGGTCGATCCGATCTGCGCGCTGCAGGCAGCGATGGACGGTTTCGAGGTGGTCACGCTCGAAGACGCGGCACCGACGGCAGACATCGTCATCACCACCACCGGCAACAAGGACGTCGTTACCCTCGACCACATGCGCCTGATGAAGGACATGGTGATCGTCGGCAACATCGGTCACTTCGACAACGAGATCCAGGTGGCGTCGCTGCGCAACCTGAAATGGACCAACATCAAGCCGCAGGTCGATATGATCACCTTCCCGGACGGCAAGCGGATGATCCTTTTGTCGGAAGGCCGTCTGCTCAACCTCGGCAACGCCACCGGCCACCCGAGCTTCGTCATGTCGGCGTCCTTCACCAACCAGGTGTTGGCCCAGATTGAGCTGTACACCAAGCCCGGTCAGTACGAGAACCAGGTCTATGTCCTGCCGAAGCATCTCGACGAAAAGGTCGCGCGCCTGCATCTCGATAAGCTCGGTGCCCGCCTGACCGAACTGTCCGGCGAACAGGCCGCCTATATCGGCGTCACCCCGCAGGGACCGTTCAAGCCGGAACACTACCGCTATTAACCACGGCGAAACTTGCCACTAGATATTGAAGCCGGGCGATTGACTTTTCGCCCGGCTTTATTTTTGCGCTGATTGATTCTTCACGCCGATTCGCGCAAGCGCTATGGTGCTGATTCGCGGTCCGGGGACGAGGCCCGGGCGCACGCATCAGGGCGGTCTTGCATTCAGGCGGCGAAGAGGACCAAGACATGCCGGGGGATAACCCGCCTTGCGCGGGACAGGCCGTTTCCGGCGGCCATAACGATTCGATCACGGGCTCCGCTGCCAGAGGCGGCAGCCTTTTATGCCGTGCCGGCAGCCGTGTCGGGGTGCTGCTTGCTTCTTCCGCGCTGGTTGGTCCGCTGCTTGGCTTTGCCGCACATGCCCAAACCCGCGTGGCGCAAAAGGCCGGGCTGTCGGTCAGCACGGTCGAGGTCATGCAACTCGCCATGTTTGTCGGCGTCATGGGGGCGGCATTGCTGTCGGCCATCTTTCTGATCCGCGAAAGGGCGCGCACCGCGGCGGAAAATGCCGAGCTCAGGACCCGCATCGCCGACGTCAATGCCGCGCTGCAGCGCTCCGAGGCGCTGCTCCATTCCCGCGACCAGCGCGTGGTCGTATGGGCCGCCGAAAACAAGAAACCCGAGCTTGTCGGAACATTGCCGATCGAGAGCGGCGCGCCGGAGGACCGGGCGGCCTTCCTGGCTTTCGGCCGCTGGCTGATGCCGCGTTCGGCGGCCGCGTTGGAACATGCCGTGGCGGCGCTGCGGGACAAGGCAAAGCCCTTCGATCTGGTCATCGAATCGCAGGCCGGCCAGCCGCTCGAGGTTCACGGCCGCAAGAGTGCGGCGCATGTATTGGTTCGCTTCGTCTCGCTTTCGGAGACACAGCGAAGCCAGGCCAGGCTGAAGATCGAGAACCAGCGCTTGGCCGCCGACCATGAGACGCTGATCGGACTTCTCGATGCGCTCAAGATGCCGTCATGGCTACGCACCGTCGACGGGCGGCTGAAATGGGTCAACCGGGCCTATGCCGAAGCGGTCGAGGCCGAGAATGCCGAATCGGCGGTTCGTGACAGCAAGGAATTCCTCGGCGGCCAGGCGCGCGACACGATTGCTGCGCAGCACAAGTCGCACCCCGTCTTCGAACAGACGCTCTCCACTGTGATCGAAGGCGACCGCCGTATGTTTGCCGTGACCGACTTTGCCGGGGCGGATGGTTCGGCTGGTCTTGCCTGCGACATCAGCGCCATCGAGGCCATTCGCGCCGAGTATGAGCGGACCGTGCAGAGCCACGCCGATACGCTCGATCAGCTCAACACTGCCGTGGCGATTTTCGATACCGACGAGAAATTGCGGTTTTTCAATCAGGCGTTCCAGAAACTATGGGGCCTCGACAGCGGCTTCCTGCACAGCGCGCCGGACAACGCCTTGCTGCTCGACCGCCTGCGCAGCGAAGGCAAGATTGCCGAGCAGCCCGAATGGCGGCGCTGGAAAGAGAGCTTGCTCGGCGCTTATCGCGCGGTTGAATCGCAGGAGCATTGGTGGCATCTGCCGGACGGCAAGACCATTCGCGTCGTCGCCAACCCGCAGCCCAAGGGCGGCGTCACCTGGGTGTTCGAGAACCTGACCGAGAAGATGGACCTTGAAAGCCGCTACCAGACCGCCGTCCGGGTTCAGGGCGAGACGCTCGACAACCTTGCCGAAGGCGTCGCTGTATTCGGTCCCGACGGCAGGCTGAGATTGTCCAACCCGGCCTTCGCAGCACTGTGGGGGCTGGATGCCGATGCCTCAAAACCCAACGTCCATGTCTCGACAATCCGCGACCTTTGCGACCGCCGTGCCGTCGACAGTCCGTGGGGCGGGTTCGTTGCCGCCATCACCGGCTTCGACGACGAGCGCCGCGACCGCCACGGCCAGACCGAATTGAACAACGGCACCGTTTTGCGCTACGCCGTCATCCCCTTGCCCAACGGCCAGGTGATGATGACCTTCGTCGACGTTACCGACAGCGTCAATGTCGAGCGGGCGCTGAAGGACAAGAATGAGGCGCTGCAAAAGTCCGACCAGATCAAGAACGAATTCGTGCAGCACGTCTCCTATGAGCTGCGCTCGCCACTCACCAACATCATCGGCTTTACCGAGCTTCTTTCACTGCCGTCGACTGGTCCGTTGAACCAGAAGCAACGCGAATATATCGGGCATGTCGGCTCGTCCTCCTCGGTCCTGCTCACCATCGTCAACGACATCCTCGATCTGGCGACGGTGGATGCCGGCATCATGGAACTCGACATTTCCGAAGTTCACATCGATCGAACCATTACAGCCGCCGCCGAACTGGTCGCCGACCGACTGGAGGAACATGCGATCAAGCTTAGGATCGACGCGGCGGCCGCGCCGAAAACCTTCCACGGCGACGAAATCCGCGTCCGCCAGATCCTCTACAATCTGCTCAGCAATGCCGCCAATTACGCGCCGGAGGCGAGCACCATAACGCTCGCCTGCCGCCAACTTGCCGACGGCGTGGAATTTTCCGTTCACGATGACGGTCCCGGCATGCCGCCGGACCTGCTTGACTCAGTGTTCCGGCGCTTCGAGCCGCGCACCAATGGCGGCCGCCGCCGCGGCGCCGGGCTCGGCCTGTCGATCGTCAAGAGCTTTGTCGAACTGCATGGCGGCAGCGTCCGCATCGAGACCGGCAGGGACAAGGGCACGACGGTTGTTTGCGCCTTTCCCGACACGCCGTCCGGCATCCGCGCGGCGGCCGAGTAGCGCGTTCGATGGCGGTATTGGTGCTCGAGCGTTTTCTCGCCGACGAGGCTGCGACGGCAAGGCTTGGTGAGGACCTCGCCATGTCGCTGCGCATTGGCGACGTGCTCGCTCTCAAGGGCGATCTCGGCGCCGGCAAGTCGACCTTGGCGCGGGCGCTGGTCAAGGCACTGGCCGACGATGCCGGCCTCGACGTGCCGAGCCCGACCTTTACGCTGGTCCAGAGTTACGACACGCGTGTGCCGGTCCATCATTTCGATCTCTACCGCTTGGGCGCGGCATCCGAGTTGGACGAGCTGGGTTTCGACGAGGCGCTGACGCAAGGGGCCGCACTGGTCGAATGGCCGGAACGGGCAGAGGCATATTTGCCGAAAACCTCGGTGCTGGTCGAACTTCTCCAGCAGGGCGACGGCCGATTGGCGAGACTATCGGGAGGGGGCGCCGCCTTCGAGCGCGCGGCGCGATCGCTGGCCATGCGCGATTTTCTCGGCCAGGCCGGTTGGGGCGAAGCGCAGCGGCGATATTTCATCGGTGATGCCTCGGCTCGCTCCTACGAGATCGTCACGCTCGCCGGATTTCCGCCGCGCGTGCTGATGAACTCGCCAAGGCTGGTGCTCGGACCGCCAGTCCGCGACGGCAAACCCTATGCCGAGATCGCCCACACCGCGCAATCCGTTTCGGCGTTCGTCGCCATTGACCGTGCCTTGCGGGCCGGCGGCGTCAGCGTCCCGGAAATCCATGCCCAGGATCTCGACCAGGGTTTTCTGCTGCTGGAGCATCTCGGGTCCCAAGGGTTCCTGGACAAGCGCGGCCAGCCGGTGGCCGAGCGCTACGCGGCGGCGGCCGAACTGCTTGCCATGATGCACGGCAAAACATGGCCGGCCAGCATGCAGGCCGGCCCCGGCGTCTTCCACGAGGTGCCGCCTTTCGATCGCGACGCCATGATGATCGAGGCCGAATTGCTGGTCGACTGGTATGTCTCTGCGATATCAGGCGCTCCGCCAAGCGAGGCGTTGCGCGCCGGTTATCGCAGCGAATGGAATGCGGTGCTCGATCGGCTCGAGGGGCGCGAATACACGCTAATGCTGCGCGACTTCCATTCGCCCAACCTGATCTGGCGCGGTGACCGTTCCGGTCACGATCGTCTCGGCGTCGTCGATGTCCAGGATGCGCTCATCGGTCCGTCAGCCTACGACGTCGCCTCGCTCGCCATGGACGCGCGCGTCACCATTTCACCTGAAATCGAAAAGCACACGCTCGCCGCCTATATCGCCGCGCGACGCGACGCCGGCGTCTTCGATGAAGACGAATTCCGCGAAACCTATGCAATCATGGCTGCACAGCGCAATTCCAAGATCCTCGGCATTTTCGTGCGGCTCGAAAAACGCGACAGCAAGCCTTATTATCTGAAGCATCTGCCGCGCATCCGCGATTATCTTCGCCGGGCGCTGGCGCATCCGGCGCTGGCCGGGCTGCAGGATTTCTACATCGCCCACGGCTTGCTGGAGGAACGCTCGATTTGAAGGCTAAGGATTTGGGCCTGAAAGCGTCGGGACCGATGCCGACGACCGCCATGGTGCTTGCCGCCGGGCTCGGCAAGCGCATGCGGCCGATCACCGAGACCATGCCGAAGCCGCTGGTCAAGGTCGCCGGCAAGACATTGCTCGACTGGGGGCTGGACAGCCTAGCCGAAGCCGGTGTCGCCAAGGCCGTCGTCAACGTCCATTACCTGCCGCAACAGATCGTGGACCATGTAGCCCGCCGCAGTGCGCCGAGAAT
This sequence comes from Mesorhizobium sp. M0923, assembly GCF_040319365.1. Lineage (NCBI taxonomy): Bacteria > Pseudomonadati > Pseudomonadota > Alphaproteobacteria > Hyphomicrobiales > Phyllobacteriaceae > Mesorhizobium > Mesorhizobium sp. M0923. The sequence continues at coordinate 74,359 of NZ_JAMYNW010000023.1, forward strand.
CGTCATCTCGGATGAGAGCAGCGGCCTGCTCGACTCTGCCGGCGGCATCGTCAAGGCATTGCCCAGGTTAGGGGCACCCTTCTATGTGCTCAACGCCGACACCTTCTGGATCGACAGCGGCGTTTCCAATCTCAGGCGACTTGCCCTTGCATGGGAGGGCGCGACAATGGACATTCTGCTGATGCTTGCGGATCTCCAGTCGGCAACCGGACATAGCGGCGGCACCGATTTCCTGATGGCGCCGGACGGCGCGTTGCGGCGTGCGAACAACGATCCGGCCGGCCTGATCTATGCCGGCGCCGCAATCGTCCATCCGCGCATCTTCAAGGACGCGCCGGCCGGCCCGCTGTCGCTCAACGCCTATTTCCATGCGGCAATCGCCGCCGGCCGCCTGTTCGGCATGACGATGCGTGGCCATTGGATCACTGTCGGCACACCCGACGCGATCCCGCGGGCGGAAGCAGTGGTCGCTGCCGCGCTTGCCGGCACGCCCGATGCTCTTGCTGAGGCACCCGGCGCTCTTGCCGAGTCGAAATGAGCGGCTCCCGCCGCGTTTTCTCGATCCCGCCCGGAGCGCCGTTCCTGCCGACGCTAGCCGAGGCGCTGCTTGCAGGGCGCCTGGTTCCCGGCTTTGCCTATGATGGCGATCCGCTGGTGCTGGCCGATCTCACCATCTACGTGCCGACGCGCCGTGCAGCGCGGGCGCTCCGCGGCGTCTTCGTCGATGCTCTCTCGCGCTCGGGAAGCCGTTCGGCGATCCTGCCGGTCATCCGCCCACTTGGTGAGTTTGATGAAGATGAAGCCGCCTTCGAGACGGAAGCGTCGGCCGTCATCGACTTTGCGCCGCCGATCGCCGCGGTCGAGCGTCTTCTGCTGCTTGCGCCGCTGGTGCGGGCGTGGAAACGCCGCCTGCCCGCACATGTCGCGGCATTGTTCGACGAGGAGATCGTCATCCCGGCCTCCGCCGCCGACGCCATCTGGCTGGCGCGCGACCTTGCACGGCTGATGGATGAGATCGAGACGGAAGGCACGGATTGGGCGAGGCTCGCCGACCTCGTAACCGGCAACCTTGCAGGCTGGTGGCAGGTGACGCTCGATTTCCTGACCATCGTGACTGAGAACTGGCCGAAGCTGCTCGAGGAACGCCGTCGCTCCAATCCGGCAGCGCATCGCAATGCCCTGATAAGGCTGGAAGCGGCGCGGCTGAAGCGCAATCCACCCGCCGGGCCGGTGATCGCCGCCGGCTCTACCGGCTCCATCCCCGCCACGGCCGAGCTGCTTGCCGTAATCGCCGGTCTGCCCAATGGCGCTGTTGTGCTGCCCGGCCTCGACCGGACGCTGGACGAGCCGTCCTTTGCCGCCGTCAGTGCACCTGGTGCGCGGCCGGCTGTGCTTGGCCATCCGCAATACGGCCTGGCAAAGTTGATCGGCAAGATCGGGGTGCTTCGGGCCGATGTCGGGGAGCTTGCTGTTGCGCCGCGGCCACTTGCGCTGCGCGCCGCACTTGTCGGCGAGGCGCTGCGGCCGGCGGAGACCACCGAGCTCTGGGCCGAGACGCGCGCGCGCTTCACCGCTGGCGATAGTGCCGAGGCCTTCGCTGGTGTGACGCTTCTCGAGGCCGCCAGCGAACGCGACGAAGCCGTGGCGATCGCCGTTGCGCTCAAACAGGCCGTCGAACGGCCCGGCCAGCGCGCCGCACTGGTCACCGGCGACCGCGCGCTGGCGCGACGCGTCTCGGTCGAGCTGTTGCGCTTCGGCGTCGCCGCCGACGATTCCGGCGGCACGCCGCTCATCAACACGCCAGCCGCCAGCCTGCTCCGGCTGGCGCTTCAGGCGGCGTTCCGCCCGGGCGATCCGGTCGCCCTGCTGTCACTGCTCAAGCATCCCTTGCTTGGCCTCGGCCTGGAGCGGGCAAGCGTCCGCCATGCGGCCGAAATCGTCGAACTCGTGGCGCTGCGCGGCGGCACCGGTCGCCCGGACGTCGCGTCGCTGCCGCAACTCTTCGGTGCCCGGCTTGCCGAATTCGACGACGGCGGCAATCGCCGCCCGCCTTTCTGGCGATCGCGCCTCTCGGTCAGGCGCATCGAACAGGCGCGCGATCTGCTGATCCGGCTAACGGCTGCGCTGGCGCCGCTGGTTGCCTTTCGCGGCGAGGAGAATGCCGATCTTGCCACGCTTGTGCGCGCCAGTGTCGGCGTGCTCGAAAGCCTCGGCCGCGCTGCTGACGGAAGCCTCAGCGAACTCTATGCCGGCGATGCCGGTGAAAAGCTTGCCGAGCTCTTGCGCGGTCTGGTCGCGGCCTCGGTGTCGTTCTCCTTCGCCGCGGACGAATGGCCCGATGTGATGGAGGCGCTGATTGCGCCCGAAATGGTCAAGCCGGCGCAGGGCACCGACAGGAGCATCGCCATCTGGGGCGTGCTGGAAGCGCGGCTTCAGGATATCGACACGCTGGTCGTCGGCGGACTCAACGAAGGCGTGTGGCCGCGCAAGCCGGAGAGTGACCGCTTTATGTCGCGGCTGATGAAGACCGGCATCGATCTTGAACCGCCGGAGCGGCGCATCGGCCTTGCCGCCCATGATTTCCAGATGGCCATGGGCGCCAAAAAAGTGGTGCTGGCTCGCTCCGCCCGTTCCGGCGACGCTCCGTCGGTGCCGTCGCGCTGGCTGCAGCGTATCCTTACCTTCGTCGGCGAGGACCATGCTGTGGCACTTCGCCGGCGCGGCGATGAACTGCTTGCCTGGGCGCGTGCGCTTGATGCCGGCGAAAAGCAGGACTTTGCGCCGAGGCCGCAGCCGAAACCGCCGCTCGCCCTGCGGCCGCACCACTTCTCGGTCACCGAGATCGAGACGCTACGTCGCGACCCGTATGCGGTCTATGCCAGAAGGATACTCGGCCTGATGCCACTCGATCCGGTCGTTCGTGATCCGGGCGCTGCCGAGCGCGGCACGCTGTTTCACGCCATTCTGCACCTCTTCTCAGCGAGGGTGGCCGACCCGCGCGCGCCCGAGGCGCTGGACGGGCTCATCGCCGCCGGCCGGTCCTGCTTTGCCGATGCTGCCCTGCCCGCCGATGTCGAGGCGGTGTGGTGGCCGCGCTTCGAAAAGCTTGCCGCCGGCATTATCGAATGGGAGCGCGGCCGGGCCGCCGCCGTGGTACGGCGGCACGCCGAGGAACGCGCCGAAAAGACCGGCGTCGGCCGATCCGGCGTGACCCTGTCCGGCTATGCCGATCGCATCGATCTGCTGGCCGGCGGCATGGCCGACATCCTCGATTACAAGACCGGCTCCTCGCCATCCAAAGCGCAGGCGCACACGCTGCTCGCGCCGCAACTGGCGCTGGAGGGCGCGCTGCTGCGTCGCGGCGCCTTCAAGGAGCTTGGCGCATGCGAGCCGTCGCAATTGGCCTTCGTGCGGCTGAAGCCGAACGGAGAGGTGTTCGAGGAATCGATCCTCGAATACAACCGCAAGCCGCGAACCGCCGCCGATCTCGCCGAAGAGGCTTGGGCGCGGCTGGAAAAACTGCTGATCCACTACGCCGACCCGGCGACCGGCTATCTGTCGCGGGCGCTGCCGTTCCGCGAAGGTGAGACCGACGGCGACTACGACCATCTCGCCCGCGTGCTGGAATGGTCCGCCGGCGGCGACGCCGACGAGGAGGGAGGGGAGGCGTGAAGAAGGCCTATCCCATCCCGAGCGACACCGCCGCCAGCCAAGCGAGCGCCTCCGACCCGCATAACTCCGCATGGGTGTCGGCAAACGCCGGATCGGGCAAGACCCATGTGCTCGCCCAGCGCGTCATCCGGCTTTTGCTGCGCGGCACCGATCCGTCCAAGATCCTGTGCTTGACCTATACGCGCGCCGCCGCCGCCAACATGTCGAACCGGGTGTTTTCGACCCTGTCGCAATGGACGGCGCTTGGTGATGCCGAGCTCTCGACACGGATAGAGGCGCTGGACAGCCGCCAGCCCGACCGCGAAACCATGCGCCGGGCGCGGCGGCTGTTTGCCGAGGCGCTGGAAACACCGGGCGGGCTGAAGATCCAGACCATTCACGCCTTCTGCGAATCGGTGCTGCATCAGTTCCCGCTGGAAGCCAACATCCCGGCGCATTTCGAAATGCTTGATCCGCAAATGGAGGCTTCGCTGTTTGCCGCCGCCCGCCGCGACATGATCTCCGGCGGTGTTGCAGGCGATGCGGCACTGGCCGAAGCTTTTGCCACCGTGCTGGAGCGCGGCGGCGAACATGGGCTCGACGCATTGCTGGCCGAAATCGTGCGCAAGCGCGACGGTCTGCGCGCCTTCATCGCCATGGCCGGCGGCAATGGTTTTCAGGCGCTGTTCGACGAGTTCCAATTCCGAGCCGGCCAGACCGCCGAAGGCATAGCCGACTCGGTCTGGCCGCTGCCCGGCTTCCTGCCGGATTATCTCGTCACCTTTTCACGGGCGGCCGAGGCCGCCGATGCACGCATCGTGCTGAACAATCTGCTGCCATACGCCCGTCTTGCCTTCGCCGAGCAGGATCCGGTCCGACGCCTGAATCTGCTTGCCAAGGCTCTCCTGAGGGCCGATGGCGAGCCTTATGATCCGGCAAAGACGTTCAAGAAGGCGCTGCTCGACCGGCTGCCCGATCTTGCCGAACGTTATCTCGTGGCGGTCGACGCCATTCTCGAAATCTCCGACCGCCTGGCCTTGTTCAGGATGTTGGAAGGCACGCGTGCCGCGCTGACCATCGCCGACTGGCTGATCGCCCGCTACGAGCAATTGAAGCGCGCCCGCGGCTTCCTCGACTTCAACGACCTGATCACCCGCACTGTCAATCTATTGGCGCGGCCCGACGCCGGCCCATGGGTGCAATACAAGCTCGACCAGGGCATCGACCACATCCTCCTCGACGAGGCGCAGGACACCAGTCCCAACCAGTGGGACGTGGTCAAGCGGCTGGCGGAGGAGTTCTTTGCCGGGCTCGGCGCCCGCGACGCCGTCCACCGCACCATCTTTGCGGTCGGTGACGAAAAGCAGTCGATCTATTCCTTTCAGGGGGCCGCCCCGGATTCCTTTGCTGACAGCCGGCTTTTGTTTGCCGGCAAAGTTAGAAGCGCCGCCGCCGCCTTCGCCGATCTCAAGCTGACCTGGTCGTTCCGCTCGACCGACGACGTGCTTGCGGCGGTGGATCGTGTCTTTGCCGACCCGAACGTGCGGCGCGGCATCAGCCACGATCCCGATCCGCTCGACCACAAGGCGATCCGCACCGATGCGCCGGGTTATGTCGAGGTCTGGCCGTCGATCGGCGCCGATGTCGTCGACGAACCAGACGATTGGACGCAAGCGGTCGACCATGCCCATGCGCCGGCAGTACGCGTCGCTGAAAACGTCGCGGCAACCATTGCCGGCTGGATCGGCGGCGGCGAGACTATCGAAGGCCGCGGCAAGAAACTGCGGCCCGGCGACGTGCTGGTGCTGGTGCGCAAGCGCGATCGCTTCGTCCATGCGCTGACGCGGGCGCTGAAGCGCCGCGACATTCCGGTGGCCGGCGCCGACCGGCTCAGCCTGCCCGGCCACATCGCGGTGAAGGACCTGATCGCACTCGGCCATTTTCTCATCCAGCCGCAGGACGATCTGTCGCTGGCCGCCGTGCTGCGCAGCCCGATCTTCGATGTCTCGGAAGAGCAGCTTTTCGCGCTTGCTGCCGAGAGGCCGTCGGGCGTCTCGCTGTTCGCCTCGCTGCGCCGGCATGCCGGCGAAAGCGAGGCGTTGGCCGCCGTCGTCAGCCGGCTCGACACATGGTCGAACGAAGTCGCATTCAAGCCGGTGTTCGAATTTTACGCCGGAGCTCTCGCCCGCGACGGCCTGCGCAAGAAGATGATCGCGCGGCTCGGTCCGGAGGCCGGCGACATCCTCGACGAATTCCTGAATTTCTGCCTGGCCGAGGAGCGGACCGGCCTGCCGGGACTGGAATCCTTCCTGTCGACATTGGAAAACGCCGGCCCCGAGATCAAGCGCGAAATGGACCAGACCCGCGACGAGGTTCGCGTCATGACCGTGCATGCCGCCAAGGGCCTGGAAGCGCCGGTGGTATTCCTGGTCGATGGCGGCTCCGCGCCGTTCAGCGACCAGCACCTGCCGAGATTGATGCCGTTCGAAGGGTCGGGCGACTGCTGGGAGGGCAAGGGCTATCTCTGGCGGTCGGCCAGCGATGTCGCCAATGGATTTTCACGCGCCGCATCGGCCCGCGCCCGCGAGCTCGCCGACGACGAATACCGCCGGCTGCTCTATGTCGGCATGACTCGCGCCGAGGATCGGCTGATCGTCTGCGGCTACCATGGCAAGCGGGCGCAGAATACCGGCACCTGGCATTCGGTCGTCAGCCGCGCGCTGGTCGGCGCCGCTGAAAGCGCGGAACGCCGGCATCCCGCCACTGGCGAGACCGTGCATCGTTTCCAGGTGACGAAGCTGCCGCCCATGCCACTGGCGGCAGTGGATGAGGCACGGCAGGCGGAACGCTTTGCGCCACTGCCGGAAACCCTGTTCCAGCCTTTGCCGCCTTTCGAGGAACTGCCGCGGCCGCTCTCGCCGTCCGGCGCCTCGGTGCTGATCGACGAGGCGCGGCAAGCGGTGGCCGACACGCGTTCGCCGGTATTGGATGCCGACGCCGAGCCCGGCTTTGCCGTGATTCGCGGGTTGGCGCTGCACAAATTGCTGCAGATGCTGCCCGGCATCGCCGAGGGAAAACGCCAGGATGCCGCCGAGCGCTATTTGGCGCGCGCCGGAGCTCAATGGCCTGAAGACGAGCGCGACAAAGCCTTGGCTGGCGTTTCCAGAATTCTTGCCGACAGCCGCTTCGCGCCGCTGTTTGCACCAAACTCGCGCGCTGAAGTCGCCATCATGGGCAGCCTGGAGGTGAGGGGCAAACTGCGCTCGATCTCCGGCAAGATCGACCGGCTGGCGGTAGCGCCGGACAAGGTGTCGATCGTCGACTACAAGACCAACCGGCCTGCGCCGGCGACGCTCGCCGAAGTGCCGCAAGCCTATGTTCTGCAACTCGCACTTTATCGCGCGCTGCTTCAGCCGCTCTATCCGGGACGCGAGGTCTCGGCGGCGCTGCTGTTCACCGAGGCGCCGCGGCTGATCGAACTGCCGGCGGCCGCAATGGACGACGCGCTTGCTAGACTCACGGGAGCGTGACACAACACTTGCTTGAAGACGGACACGATCACCACCACATTTGGTGCGACGAACAAATCGAAAGGATCTCAGCATGGCCACCGTCAAGGTCGACAAGAGCAATTTCCAGGCCGACGTGCTCAACGCCAAGGAGCCGGTCGTGGTCGATTTCTGGGCGGAATGGTGCGGCCCGTGCAAGATGATCGCCCCGGCGCTTGAGGATATCGCCATCGAACTCGGTAGCAAGATAAAGATCGCCAAGCTCAACATCGACGAGAATCCTGAGCTGGCTGCGCAGTTCGGCGTGCGCTCGATCCCGACACTGATGATCTTCAAGGGCGGCGAAGTCGCCGATATGAAGGTCGGTGCTGCGCCGAAAACGGCATTGTCGCACTGGATCAACGGCAGTCTCGCCTGATCCGATCAAAGTTTTGCAGAAAAGCCCGGCCTCGTGCCGGGCTTTCTTTTTGCTGGCGTCATTGGTGGGCCGCTCTGGCACTCGCGGCTTGCCGCCCCGTATTCTTCTCTTCTGAATACAAAGGAGAAGCGATATGACCGGATCCGCCAAGGCCACCGTCTTCATCGACAATGAGCGCGTCATCGTCACCGAATACCGCTTCGCCCCGGGCGACAACACCGGCTGGCACCGCCATGGCCACGACTATGTGATCGTGCCGTTGACCGACGGCAAGGTGAAGCTCCTGACCAAGGATGGCGAATCCTTCGCCGAAATGAAGAAGGGCGCGCCCTATTTCCGCAACGAGGGCGTCGAACATGACGTCATCAGCGCGAACGACGGCGAATTCGCCTTTATCGAGGTCGAGCTGAAGTAATCCACCAAGCATCGGCTGCGCCGCCACATTGTCCGGCGACGCGCGATCACCAATCCGCGATACGATCGCCGCCGACGAATTGTGCGCTTTTCTCAGTGTATTCGAACAGTTCGATCTTCACGCCGTTGGGGTCGCGGATCCAAGCCTGGTAGGTGTCATCGCACGCGCGTTTCTTTGAGGTGACATCAACCCCCTTTGACCTCAGGTGGGGGATCGCGGCGTCGATGTTTTCCACTTCGAGGCAGAAGTGGTTGATCTGGTTCAAGTCGCTATAGCTCGCGCCGTCTTTCTGGAACACCTCGACATGGCTACGGCTGCCGCAATTGAGATAGAAGCCGAAAATCTTGCCGTCGCGCAGGAAATTGAACTGCGTATCCATGCCGAGGACGTCCCGATAGAAGCTTCGCGTCTTCTCTAGGTCATTCGCGAAAATGCAAACGTGAGCGAGCTGCTTTACCTTGATCATGACTGGCTCCTCGCGGTGATCTGATGAGTCTGGCGTTATCGTGGCATGGGGGAGGCACGCCTCAAACCGGCGGCGTGCCGTTTTCGGCCAATACCGCACCGGCCAGGTAAAGCGATCCGCCGATCAGGATGCGCGGCGGCGGTCCGTCCCATGTATCGCGCAGCAGCATCAGTGCATTGGCGACGGAACTGACGGGTTCGGCCGACAGGCCGGCCTCGATGGCGCGCGTCGCCAGTTCGTCGTTCGGCACGCCGGCGTCGCTCGTGCTCACCGGCACGGTGTAGACATGCCGCACCAGCCCTTTGAAGGCGCGGAAATAGCCGCTCTGGTCCTTGGTGTTGATCATGCCCGAGATCAGGAACAGCGGCCGCGGGTTCTTTTCCTCCTGCTCGGCCAGCGCCTCGGCGACGACCACGCCGGCGCCGGGATTATGGCCGCCGTCGAGCCAGATGTCGGCGCCCTTCGGCGCCAGTTCGGTCAGCCGGCCCAGCGGCAGCTTTTGCATGCGGCCCGGCCAGGCGACATTCGCCATCGCCTTCTCGGCAGCGCGGTGGCTGATCTCGAAGCCCGCCGCTTTGACCGCCGCGATCGCCGCTGCCGCATTGGCGAATTGGTGGCGCCCCGGCAGGCGCGGCGGCGCCAGGTCCATCAATCCGTCTTCGTCCTGATAGACCATGCGCCCGTTTTCCTCATAGGCAAGGAAATCCTGGCCATAGACGAAGGCGGGGCAGTCGAGCCGTTCGGCGGTTTCGATGAGCACCTGCTGCGCCGTCTCGCTTTCCTGCGCGCCGATGACGACCGGGCATCCACGCTTGATGATGCCGGCCTTTTCGGCGGCGATCAGTTCAACGCGGTCGCCGAGATAGGCTTCGTGGTCGAGCGAGACCGGCATGATCACCGACACGGCCGGCTCGGCGATGACATTGGTTGCGTCGAATCGGCCGCCAAGGCCGACCTCGAGGATGACGGCATCGGCCGGATATTCGGAAAACAGCACGAAGGTGACTGCGGTGAGGATTTCGAACACGGTGATCTTCTGGCCTTGATTGGCCTTGGCGACGCGGGCGATGGCTTCGGCGAAGACCTTGTCGTCCACCAGCCTGCCGCCGCCATCGGCGGCCAGTCGGTAGCGCTCATGCCAGTTCACCAGATGTGGCGATGTGTGGACATGGACGCGGTAGCCGGCGGCTTCGAGCAGCGCCCGTGAAAAGGCGGCACAGGAGCCCTTGCCGTTGGTGCCGGCGATGTGGATGACCGGCGGCAGCTGGTCCTGCGGGTTGCCGAGGCGCTCGAGTAGCCGCGAAATGCGGTCAAGCGAAAGGTCGAAGCCCTTCGGGTGAAGCGCCATCAGGCTTTCGATTTCGCGGTCGGCGGCAAGCGTGGTCATGAAGGAATCCTAAGCGTGCGCACAACGGCACACAACAGCCGCCCGCGCCGCATGATGTCGTGTCAGGCTTGCGGCCTGGCCTCGACCGGGATCACCGACGGCGGCAGGATTTCCGGCTCCTGCGATTTTTGCTCTTCCGGCAGCTTGAGCAGCATTCTCAGCAGCCGCGCAATCGTCTGGCGCATCTCCAGCCGTGACACCACCATGTCGACCATGCCGTGTTCCATCAGATATTCGGCGCGCTGGAAGCCGTCGGGCAGCTTTTCCCTGATGGTCTGCTCGATGACGCGCGGGCCGGCAAAGCCGATCAGGGCGCCGGGCTCCGCAATGTGCACGTCACCCAGCATGGCGTAGGAGGCGGTGACGCCGCCGGTCGTCGGGTTGGTCAGGACGACGATGTAGGGAAGGCCGGCCTCCTTCAGTCTGTCGACGCCGACCGTGGTCCGCGGCAACTGCATCAGCGACAGGATGCCTTCCTGCATACGGGCGCCGCCGGAGGCCGCAAACAGGATCAGCGGCCGCTTGCGCTGCAGGGCGACCTCAAAGCCATGCACGATGGCGTCACCGGCCGCCATGCCGAGCGAGCCGCCCATGAAGGCAAAATCCTGCACCGTCACCACCACCGGCAGGCCTTCGACGGTACCCAGCGCATTGATGATGGCGTCTTCCATGCCGGTCTTGGCCTTGGCATCCTTCAGCCGGTCTACATAGCGCTTCTCGTCGCGGAACTTGAGTGGATCCTGCACCACCTTGGGGTTTTCCAGCGTTTCGTATTTGCCGTCGTCGAGGAAGAACTTCAGCCGTTCCTTGGCCGATATCTTCATATGGTGGCCGGAGGACGGGATGACGAACTGGTTCTGCTCCAGATCCTTGTGGAACACCATTTCGCCGGTCTCGGGATCCTTGATCCACAGGTTTTCCGGCATGTCGGTGCGGCGGCCGAGCATCGAATTGATCTTCGGGCGGACGTAATTGGTGATCCAGTTCATCGCTTCGGCTCCTGTCCTTACGAAGAGTTAGACCATGATCCCGAAAAGTGGAAACCGGTTTTCGGCAAAGATCATGGTCAACCAGATGATCAAGACTATTCGGCGGCAGCAAGGCGAGCCGCGCGAACCCCTTGCGACAGCCCGCTGACCAGCGTGGCGACAGCTTCTGCCGGATCGGCGGTCTTTTCGCCCTTCGGCCCGAGCACGTTGGCGACCGCATTGACGATCGCCGTGCCGACGACGACGCCGTCGGCCGAGGCACCGATGGTGCGCGCCTGCTCGGCGGTCTTGACGCCGAAGCCGACGCAGACGGGCAGGTCGGTATGGCTCTTGATGCGCTTGACCGCTGCCGCCACCTTGCCGGTGTCGGCCAGCGCCGAGCCGGTAATGCCGGTCATCGAGACATAGTAGACGAAGCCCGACGTGTTCTGCAGCACCTTGCGCAGGCGCTTGTCGTCGGTGGTCGGGGTCGCCAGCCGGATGAAGTTGATGCCGGCCTTGAGTGCCGGGATGCAAAGCTCCTCGTCCATCTCCGGTGGCAGGTCGACGACGATCAGCCCGTCTATGCCGCTGGCCAGCGCGTCGCTCAGGAAGCGCTTGACGCCGTAGATGTAGATCGGATTGTAGTAGCCCATCAAGACAATCGGCGTTTCATTGTCGCCGGCGCGGAATTCCGAGGCCATCTTCAGCGTCTTGACCAGTGTCTGGCCGCCCTTCAGCGCCCGCAGGCCGGCCGCCTGGATCGCCGGGCCGTCGGCCATTGGATCAGAAAACGGCATGCCGAGCTCGATGATGTCGCTGCCGGCGCCAGGCAGCGCCTTCATGATCGACAGCGACGTGTCGTAGTCGGGGTCGCCGCCCATGAAATAGGTGACGAGTGCCGGTCGGCCTTCGGCCTTCAGCGTCGCCATGCGGCGGTCGATACGGGTGGTCATGATCAGATCTCCATGCCCAGCATATTGGCCACCGTATGCACGTCCTTGTCGCCGCGGCCGGACAGATTGACGATGACGATCTGGTCCTTGTCCATATCAGGCACGATCTTCACCGCCTGCGCGATAGCGTGGGCGGATTCCAGCGCCGGAATGATGCCCTCGACGCGCGTCGTCAGCTGAAACGCCTCGAGCGCCTCGTCGTCGAGGATCGGCACATAGTCGACGCGGCCGGAATCGCGCAGCCACGAGTGCTCCGGCCCGACGCCGGGATAGTCGAGCCCGGCCGAGATCGAGTGGCCGTCCATGATCTGGCCGTCGGCGTTCTGCAGGAGGTAGGTACGGTTGCCATGCAGCACGCCGGGCGCGCCGGCACTCATCGAAGCGCAATGCTCGATGCCATCGAGGCCGCGGCCGCCGGCTTCGACGCCGATGATGCGAACCTCTTTGTCGTCGAGGAAGGGATGGAACAGGCCGATGGCGTTGGAACCGCCGCCGACACAAGCGATGATGGTGTCCGGCAGCCGGCCTTCCTGCTCGAGGATCTGGGCGCGCGCCTCGGTGCCGATCACCGATTGGAAGTCGCGCACCAGCTCTGGATAGGGGTGGGGGCCGGCGGCGGTGCCGATCAGGTAATAGGTGTCCTCGACATTGGTCACCCAGTCGCGCAACGCCTCGTTCATGGCGTCCTTCAGCGTGCCGTGGCCGGCGGTCACCGGCCGCACTTCCGCGCCCAGAAGCTTCATGCGAAAGACGTTGGGGCTTTGCCGGGCGACATCGGTCGCGCCCATATAGACGATACAGGGAAGCCCAAAGCGCGCCGCCACTGTAGCGGAAGCGACGCCATGCTGGCCGGCTCCGGTCTCGGCGATGATCCTCGTCTTGCCCATGCGCTTGGCGAGCAGGATCTGGCCGAGGCAGTTGTTGATCTTGTGCGAGCCGGTGTGGTTCAGATCCTCGCGCTTGAAATAGACCTTTGCGCCCCCGCCGAGGCCCTTCGCTGCGGAAACCTCGCGAAGATGCCTGGTCAAGCCTTCGGCGAAATAGAGCTTCGACGGCCGCCCGGCGTAATGCGTCGAGAGATCGGTCAGTTCGGCCTTGAAGTCCGGATCGTTCTTGACCTCGTTCCAGTGCCGCTCCAGCTCAAGGATCAGCGGCATCAGCGTTTCGGCAACGAAACGACCGCCAAAAATGCCGAACATGCCCTGCTCGTCGGGGCCGGTGCGGAAGGAATTCGGTATCGCCGGCTTATCCATCGCCGATCTCCTGGTCTGTGGTTTGAAGCGTGGTCAGGCGGCGCGGTTGTCGCGTGCTGCCCCGACGGCCCGGAAAAATTGTTCGATCAGCGCCGGTTCCTTGACGCCCGGCGCGCTTTCCACGCCCGAGGAAAGATCTATTCCGCGCGGGTTCGCCAGCCGAAGGGCGTCGCCGATATTGCCGGCATTGAGCCCACCGGAAAGCATGTAATCGACGCCGGCGTCAAGGCCGGCCAGAATGCGCCAGTCGAAGGCAAGACCGTTGCCGCCCGGCAGTTCCGAACCCTTAGGCGGCTTGGCATCGAACAGAAAGCGGTCGGCAATGCCGATGAAGGGTTTAACCCACTCGAGATCGGCAGCCTCGCTGACCGGCAGTGCCTTCATCACCGGCAAGCCGTAGCGCGCCTTCACCTCAGCCACCCGGTCGGGCGTTTCGGCGCCGTGAAGCTGCAGCATGTCGGGCTGCATTTTTTCGACGATCTCGTCCAGGAACGCGTCGCTGGCGTCGACCGTCACCGCAACCGCCTTGGTCTTGCCGCGCGCCGCTTCGCGCAGGCGGCCGGCTTCCACCGGCTCGACATAGCGCGGGCTTTTGGCAAAGAAATTGAAGCCGACATGGCTGGCGCCGCCGGCCAATGCCGCGGCCAGTGCCTTGTCAGTCTTCAATCCGCATATCTTGATGTCCAGCGCCATGGCGCGGGATTGGCACGAAACGACCAAAGAGTCGAGAAAAAGCATCCTGTTTGCCGCCGGCGCGGAACGCGCTACCTTGCTAATGTAAGAGCGGAACGCGCCACCTTGCTAATATAAGAGCGCAACGCGCTACCTTGCTCAGGCACAAAGGCGGGAGAACAAAGACCATGCCGGAAAAGACCGTCGCGGAACTCAGGCAAAAGCTGGCGCAGGCCCATGAGGTCATCGCTCATTTGATGGACAAGGCAGCCTTCAACGGCGCGGAGGCGCATCGGGCGCTGGCTTATTTCAGCAACGATGGCTTCGAGAAGAATTTCCTGCCCTGGCCGCGCCATGTCGACGAGGGATTGCGGCCGGAGGAGTTGAACGCCGCCAACGACGATTGAATCGGACAACTACTCGAACGTGATCGCCTGCAGCGCGCCGCCATTGCGCTTGAGCCAATCCTTGCAGCGCTCGGTGTCCGGGCACAGCTGCTCGCATAATTTCCAGAATTTCGGGCCGTGGTTCATCTCCTTGAGATGCGCCACCTCGTGCGCCACGAGGTAGTTTATCACCGGCCGCGGCGCCATCATGATGCGCCAGGAAAACGACAGATTGCCGTCCGACGTGCAGGACCCCCAGCGGCTCGACGTATCCTTGAAGCGGATCGCCTTGGCGCGCTTGCCGACCGCAGCACTGTGCTTGGTCACCAGCGCCTCGATCTCGCGCTTGGCTTCGCGCTTGAGGAAATCGGCGATGCGGCGCGGCAGATGCAGGCGCTCACCATGCACGATCATCAGCGGACCGCGCTCGTCGCGCGACAGCGTGACTGTACCGCGTTTCGACGGTTCATGGACGATGCGATGCGGCACACCGCGCACCGGTATCTTGATGCCGGGCCGCACCTGCGGCCGGTTGGGCACCTTGGCCAGCCTTTGCTCCAGCCAGTCCTGATGACGGTCGAGGAATCTTTCCACCTCGCCGCGCCGCAGCCCCGGCGGCACGGTGATGCGCAGGCCGCGGCCGCCGGAATCGATGCGCAGCGTCAGGCGCCGCGCCCTGTCGTTCTCGACGATCTTGAGCGGCAGCGTGCGGCCGGCAACGCAATGCTCGCGCTCCACGACGGGCGTGGGCTTGGGTTTCGTCGGGGTGCGAAAGAAGCCGAAGGACATTCCGGGACGATACGTGATTCGAGGGAAACGACTAGAACAAAAAAGAAACGGCGCCGCTGACGCGACGCCGTTGGATTATCTATCTGGGCACGGGACCCTTACTCGTCGAGCAGGCCTGGCGTGGACTTGCCGGTGGTTTTGTTGTTCGTCGTCGACCCGGTCGTGGGAGACGTCGACTTGTTGCGGTTGGCCATGAAACGATCGAACTCTTCCTGGTCCTTGGCGCGGCGCAATTCGCGGGCATATTCGTCGAACTCGCTCAGCATCTCGTCGAGCTTGCGGCGTTCCTCGGCAAGCCGCTCGAGTTCCTTTTCGCGCCAGTCGTCGAAAGCGACGTTGCCGGTGCGGGCGGAGCCATGCCCCCAGCGCGCGGCCTTGTCGGAACCGCGGCGGCAGCCGGCGAAGATGCCGTCGGTGGCGCGGTTGACGTCGCGCTTGAAGCCGTCGAGCCGGTCGCCCCAGATGATGTAGGCGAGCATGGCGAAGCCGAGCGGCCAGAACACCATGAACCCGATCACCATCAGCGCGATGGTCGCCGGCGTCCAGGCCGGACGGATCAATGCAGATGTGTTCATTTCTCCCAATCCTTCAGTTGGAGACAGCCAAATCCGGCTGCGTGGAATCGAAATGGGATGGAGAAAACGGCGATTCAAGACAGCAACCGCCAAAACCGGACAAGCGGCTGAAATGATTATCGCTTTTTGAGCATTTCAAGGAAAAGCACGACCAATCCGGCGATCAGGCCCCAGAACGCCGCGCCGACGCCGAACAGCGTCAGCCCTGATGCGGTGACGGCGAAGGTGACGGTAGCGGCCATCCGCTCGTCCTCGTCTTTCAAGGCGATCGACAGCGCATTGGCGAGCGGTGCCATCAGCGCCAGGCCGGCGACCAGCGCGATCAGGCTCTGCGGCAATACGGCGAAGATCGCCACCAGCGAGGCGCCGAACAGGGCAAAGACAAGATAGGCCAGCGCGTAGAACGGGCCGGTCTTCCAGCGCTCGGCCGGATCAGGATGCACGTCGGGTCCGGTGCAGATCGCCGCCGAGATCGCCGCCAGATTGGTCGTCGAGGCGCCGAACGGCGCCGTCAGCAGCGAAAACAGGCCGGTGACGCCGATCAGCGGCCCGGGTTCGGGATGATAGCCGGCTGCCCTCAGCACGGCGAGGCCGGATAGGTTCTGCGAGGCCATGGTGACCAGATAGAGCGGCAATGCCAGGCCGATGATCGAAGCGGCGGTGAACTGCGGCATTACCAGCGTCAAGCTCGAGAGTTCCGGTGCCGGCAGACCGCCGACCCGGTCGGTAAGAAAGGCCGCGAGACCGCCGCCGATCAGCACCAACAGCACCGACAGCGCCGGGTTGAACAGGCGGATGACGAAGAAGACCGCAACCAGCGGCAGGATCAGCCAGGGGTCGACGGGCACGGTCTTCACCGCATTGATGGCGAAGGTTACGACGATGCCGGCCAGCATTCCGGACGCGACCGAAGCCGGTATTCTGGCGATCAGCTTGGTCAATGGCCCGAACAGGCCGGTGGCGACCAGCAGGACCCCGGTGACGATGAAGGCGCCAACCGCCTCGCCCATCGAAAAGCCGGTCGATGCGGCGATCAGCGCGACGCCCGGGGTCGACCATGCGGTGATGACCGGCATTTTCGTGCGCCACGACAGCCACAGGCTCTCGATGGCCATCGCCAGGCAGAGTGCCGTCACCCAGCTTGCGGTCTCGACCTGCGTTGCGCCGACCGCCTTGGCGGCGGCAATGACGATGGCCAGCGTACCGCCGAAGCCGACGATCGCCGCCACAAAGGCGGACACCGGAATGGAAATGCGCATGTCTCTATCCCGCCTGCCGCACCATCGCGTCCACCGCCCGCACCAGCATATCGAGATCCTGAGGTCGCGACAGGCGGTGGTCGCCGTCCGGAATGAGCGACAGCGTGACGTCGTCGGCCGGCAGCAGGCCGACCAGCTTGAGCGCATGGCTCGACGGCACGTCGGGATCGGCCAGGCCTTGCAGGATATGGACCGGACAGTGCGTGTCGACCGGCCCGGTCATCACCCGGTTGCTGCGGCCGTCCTCGATCAGAGCGCGCGTGTAGATGTAAGGCTCGGCTGAATAATCCGACGGCTCTTCGAAAAAACCCTTTTTCCTGAGGTCGCGCTTCTGCGCTCCGGTCAGCACCGGCTCCACCAGTTCGAACGTGAAATCGGGCGCCGGGGCCAGCAGCACAAGGCCGGCGACGCTGTTCTCGCCCGCCTTACGCAATTCCTGCACCATGCGCAGCGCGATCCACGCGCCCATCGACGAACCAACCAGGATTTGCCTGCCCTGGGTGAAGCGGCGGAAAACCGCCAGGCTCTCGCCTAGCCATTTCGAGATGGTGCCGTCGGCAAAGGCGCCACCCGATTCGCCATGGCCGGAATAATCGTGGCGCAGGAAGGCCCGGCTTTCTTTGCGCGTCCATTCCGACAGGGTTTCGGCCTTGGTGCCCAGCATGTCGGATTTGTAGCCGCCAAGCCAGACGATGCCGGGCTCGGCACCTGCCGCATGCCTGACGGCGATGCTCGTCCCGTCGACGTCTAGGAAGATCGGGGTGGTGGTGCTCATGGTGTATTCCCTCGCGCCGGTCTTTTGGCACAAGCGGGGGTTCAACGAAAAGTGCTCTGTTACTTTCTTCGCTTGGTGCAGAGGAGCATTCATCGAGCAGGTGATTTCCTGAGAATGCTGTGCTATTGACTCCGGCCGCGCGCTCACCACATTGCGCGTTCGCAATTCTGAACTGAAGAACCCCTTAACGAAACGGCTCAAGGAGACCACGACCATTCGCAGACCTTTCAAAGCAGCGGCGCCCACCAAGGAAGGCCCGCGCTCCAACCGTGATATCCGGGTTCCCCGGGTCCAGCTAATCGACGCCGAAGGCCAGAACCGGGGCGATGTCTCCATCAACGACGCATTGCTGCTCGCCGAAGAGGCTGGGCTCGATCTGGTCGAGATATCGCCCAATGCAGTGCCGCCCGTCGTAAAGATCCTCGATCTCGGGAAGCTGAAATACGCCAACCAGAAGAAGGCGGCCGAGGCGCGCAAGAACCAGAAGGTCATCGAGATCAAGGAGATCAAGATGCGCCCGAACATCGACAGCCACGACTATGAGACCAAGATGAAGGCCGTCCGGCGCTTTTTCGAGGAAGGCGATAAGGTCAAGCTGACATTGCGCTTCCGCGGTCGCGAGATGGCGCACATGGAACTCGGCATGCAGCTTCTGAATAAGGTTCGCGAGGAAGTGGCGCCCATCGCCAAGGTCGAAGCCGAACCGAAGCTCGAAGGCCGCCAGATGATGATGGTGCTGGCGCCCCGCTAAAGCGCGTTGCGCTTTAGTTCTGTTTTGTGCATGTCGTTGTCCCAAAACCGCTGCGCACTTTTGGGCGACATGCATTAAATCCGCCTGAATCATGTTGCAAGGCGTCCCGGCGATCGGCGGGGCGCCTGTTTTCTTGGCCAGACGCTGCGATCGCCGGCGAGAGCAACGACGCTCTGGTTCCCTCGACGATCGGATTCCCGACATGGTCAATGAAGTCAGATACGCGCAAGTTAAGCACGGGCTTGGCAGCTACCAGCATATGCGCAGGATGGTACTTGCCGTTCTCATCATGGTGATGTTCGCGGCGCTGCTGTTCGGCCAGTCGGTTTTCCCTCCCGATACGCCAGTGCATGAAACGATCGAAATGGTCGGCGTCGTGCTGATCTTTCTCGGCATCGTCGGGCGCTTGTGGTCGACGCTTTACATCGGCGGACGCAAATCCTCCGAAGTGGTGACCGGCGGACCCTATTCGATCACGCGCAACCCACTCTACCTTTTCTCCACTTTAGCTGCCGCTGGTGTCGGCGCACAGATCGGCTCCATCGCGGCCACGATCGGCTTTGGAGCGCTCTGCGCGGGTGCCTTTTACATCGTTATCCTGCGCGAGGAGAAATTCCTCAAGGAGGTTCTCGGCGCGCCATACCAGGCCTATCTGGCGAAAGTGCCGCGCTTCTTCCCGAAACTGTCACTGTATCAGGAAGGCGACACCGGCAGCTTCAAGCCGCGCCTGCTGCGAACCACGTTACTGGACGGGCTGGTGTTCCTCCTTGCCTTGCCGGCTTTCGAACTGATCGACGGCGCCCAGCAGTCGGGCATATTACCGGTGCTGTTCCGTTTCCCCTGAGCACTACAAGGTTGCTGAGCGCTGGGTGTTGCGCGCGCCCTCGCTTTGACGTATATGACCGCGTTCCAAAAAAACCGCCCGGCAGGGCATGCCGTGGCGGTTTCATTTGCTTTTCGGGCTTTGGTCGGCCTGAAGCGAACAAAAAGCGCATTGGTGCGCATATAAACGGAGTAGCAAAATGCCCAAGATGAAGACCAAATCGGCCGCCAAGAAGCGGTTCAAGATCACAGGTACGGGTAAAGTTCTGTCGGCTGCGGCCGGCAAGCGTCACGGCATGATCAAGCGTTCCAACAAGTTCATTCGAAATGCCCGCGGCACGATGGTTCTGGCTGAACCGGATGGCAAGAAGGTCATCAAGAATTTTCTGCCGAACGGCCTCTAGGGCATGATGCCAAAAAGTTGCAAACTTTTTGGAAAACATCATGCGCCAAATAAGGGCATTCGGTCTGGACACGCATTTGTTTTACGCAATTCCGAACGGAAAACCGCTAGGCACTTTTCCTGGAATTGCTTTTAAGGAGATCATGACATGGCACGCGTAAAGAGAGGCGTCACCTCGCACGCCAAGCACAAGAAGGTCCTGAAAGCCGCCAAGGGTTTTTACGGCCGCCGCAAGAACACCATTCGCATCGCCAAGCAGGCGGTGGAAAAGTCGCTGCAGTACGCCTATCGCGACCGCAAGAATCGCAAGCGTTCGTTCCGCGCGCTGTGGATCCAGCGCATCAATGCGGCGACGCATGAGCATGGCTTGACCTATGGCCGTTTCATCGACGGTCTCAACAAGGCCGGCATCGAGATCGATCGCAAGATCCTGTCGGACATGGCCATCCACGAGCCGCAGGCTTTTGCCGCACTCGTGGCCAAGGCTAAGGTCGCGCTCGAATACCTCAAGAACACCACGCCGAACGCTTTTGAAAGCGCTGTCGCTTAAGACCAGCGCTTCCCAAGCTATTCGACACTTGATTTGGGAAACCCGCGCTGGCAGGGCTGGCGCGGGTTTTTCTTTGCTTCCAATCGGGTCTGGAACATGAGTGACATGGAAACTCTCGAAAATTCCCTGATGGCCGAGATCGCCTCTGCCGCCGACGAGCAAGCAATCGAGGCGGTGCGTGTCTCTGCCCTCGGCAAGAAGGGTTCGGTCTCCGAGATACTGAAGACACTCGGCTCGATGAGCGCCGAGGAGCGCCAGGTCAAAGGCCCGGCAATCAACGGCCTCAAGAACCGCGTCACCGAGGCACTTTCGGCCCGTCGCGCCGAGCTGAAAGATGTGGCGATCACGGCACGGCTTGCCGCCGAGAAGGTCGACGTCACCTTGCCGGTGCGACAATCGCCGGCCGAGCGCGGCCGCATCCATCCGATCAGCCAGGTTATCGACGAGATCGCGGCGATCTTCGGCGATCTCGGCTTTGCCATCGCCGAAGGTCCCGACATCGAGACCGACTATTACAATTTCACCTCGCTGAACTTCCCGGAAGGCCACCCGGCGCGCGAGATGCACGACACCTTCTTCTTCCAGCCGGACGAGCAGGGCGAACGCAAGCTTTTGCGCACCCACACCTCGCCGGTGCAGATCCGCACCATGGAGATGCAGAAGCCGCCGATCCGCATCGTCATTCCTGGCAAGACCTACCGGCAGGATTCCGATGCCACCCACTCACCGATGTTCCATCAGGTCGAGGGATTGGTGATCGACAAATCGGCCAACGTCGCCAACATGAAGTGGGTACTGGAGGAGTTCTGCAAGGCCTTCTTCGAGGTGCCGAGCGTCAAGATGCGCTTCCGGCCGTCCTTCTTCCCGTTCACCGAGCCCAGCCTCGAGGTCGATATCCAGTGCGACCGTTCGCGGCCTGGCGAGGTGCGCTTCGGTGAAGGCTCAGACTGGCTGGAGATCCTAGGCTGCGGCATGGTCCACCCCAACGTGCTCCGCTACGGCGGCCTCGATCCCGACGAATACCAGGGCTTCGCCTGGGGCATGGGCATCGACCGCATCGCCATGCTGAAATACGGCATGCCCGACCTGCGCGCCTTCTTCGACGCCGATGTGCGCTGGCTGTCGCATTACGGTTTTAGGCCGCTCGACATGCCGACGCTGTTTGGCGGGCTAAGCGCGTGACAACCGGGCCGCAGCAAATCCGCGGGCAGCTAGCCTTCCTGCACATGTCCGACGCGCGGCCGCATAGCTTCAAGCCCAGCGTGCCCAGACCAGACGGAACACAGTCATGAAACTTACCCTCTCCTGGCTCAAGGATCATCTCGAGACCGATGCCTCGCTGGCGGAAATCGTCGAACGTCTCACCTCGATCGGCCTCGAGGTCGAGCATGTCGACGACCGGGCGAGCTTGAAACCTTTCGTCATCGCCAAGGTGCTGACGGCAGTCCAGCATCCCAACGCCGACCGGCTGCGCGTGCTGACCGTCGACACCGGCGACGGCAGGGCGCCGGTGCAGGTTGTCTGCGGCGCGCCGAACGCCCGCGCGGGCCTGATCGGCGCCTTTGCAGCACCCGGCACCTATATTCCCGGCATCCACGTGACGCTGACCGTCGGCAAGATCCGCGGCGTCGAAAGCCACGGCATGATGTGCTCCGAGCGCGAGCTCGAACTGTCCGAGGAGCATGACGGCATCATCGACCTGCCGGCCGATGCGCCGGTCGGCACCAGTTTCGCCGCCTATGCCCATCTCGACGATCCGCTGATCGAAATCAATCTGACGCCGAACCGGCCGGATGCGACCAGCGTTTATGGCATCGCCCGCGATCTGGCGGCGAGCGGGCTCGGCACGCTGAAGAGCGCGCCGATAGAGCCGATCCCCGGCAAGGGCGAGACGCCGGTCAAGGTGACGATCGAAGCGCCGGAGCTCTGTCCCGGCTTTGCGCTGCGCCTGGTGCGCGGCGTCAAGAACGGACCGTCGCCGAAATGGTTGCAGCAAAGGCTTCTCGCCATCGGCTTGAGGCCGATCAGTGCGCTGGTCGACATCACCAATTATGTCACCTTCGATCGCGGCCGGCCGCTGCATGTCTTCGACGCTGCGAAGGTCACCGGCAATCTCACCGTGCGCCGGGCACGCGACGGCGAAAAGGTGCTGGCGCTCGACGGCCGCGAATACACGCTGACGCCGGAGATGTGCGTCATCGCCGACCAGGATGGTATCGAGTCGATCGCCGGCATCATGGGTGGCGAGCATTCCGGCTGCGACGAGAACACCACCGACGTGCTGATCGAGTCGGCACTTTGGGACCCGATCGCCACCGCCCGCACCGGCCGCACGCTCGGCATCATCACCGATGCACGCTACCGCTTCGAGCGTGGCGTCGACCCGGAAATGATGATTCCCGGTGTGGAGCTGGCGACGAGGCTGGTGCTCGATTTCTGCGGCGGTACGCCGACGCAAACCGAAGTCGTCGGCTATGCCGGCCATCGGCCGAAGATCGTCTCGTTCCCATTGTCGGACGTGAAGCGGCTGACCGGCATCGAAGTGCCGCGCTCGACGAGCCTCGACATTCTTGCCCGCCTCGGCTTCAAGCCGGAGGGCACGGGCGATGTCGTCAATGTGGCGGTCCCGTCCTGGCGGCCGGATGTCGACGGCAAGGCCGACCTGGTCGAGGAGGTCATGCGCATCCACGGCGTCGACAATATCGCGCCGCAGCCGCTCGGCAGCCACGACGCGGTCAACGCCAAGATCCTGACTGTGCTGCAGATCCGCACCCGCGCCGCCAAGCGGGCACTTGCCGTGCGCGGCATGATGGAGGCCGTCACCTGGTCGTTCATTCCGGCAAAACACGCCGATTTGTTCGGCGGCGGCCAGCAGGCGCTGAAGCTTGCCAACCCGATCGCCGCCGATATGTCGGACATGCGGCCGTCGCTGCTGCCGGGCCTGATCGCAGCCGCGCAGCGCAACGCCGCCAAGGGCATCGGCGATGTCGCGCTGTTCGAAGTGTCGGGCACTTACGAGGGCGACGGCGCCGACCAGCAGCGGCGTGTTGCCGCCGGCGTTCGGCGCGGCACCGCCAAGCTCGAGGGCTCCGGCCGTCATTGGGCCGGCAACGCCGGCGCCGTCGGCGTCTTCGACGCCAAAGCCGATGCGATCGCAGCACTCGAAGCCTGCGGCGCGCCAGTCGAGCGGCTGCAGATCGAGGCCGGCAGCCCGGCCTGGTATCACCCCGGCCGCTCCGGCACGATCAAGCTCGGGCCGAAGGTAATCCTTGGCACGTTCGGCGAGTTCCACCCGAAGACGCTGGAGGGGCTTGACGTCTCCGGTCCGCTTTGCGGGTTTGAGGTGTTCATCGATGCCGTGCCCGAGCCGAAGGCCAAGCCGACGCGGACAAAGCCGAGGCTCGATCTGTCCGCCTTCCAGGCGGTCAAGCGCGATTTCGCCTTCGTCGTCGACAAGGCGGTCGAAGCCGGCACACTCGTTCGCGCCGCCCTTGCCGCAGACCGGAAGCTGATTTCCGGCGTCTCGGTGTTCGATGTTTTCGAGGGTGCAGCGCTCGGCGCGGCGAAGAAGTCGATCGCCATCGAAGTTTCGATCCAGCCGGTCGAAAAGACGCTGACCGACGAGGATTTCGAGGCGCTGGCCAAGCGCATCGTCGAGAATGTCGGCAAACAGACCGGCGGCGTGCTGCGCGGCTGAGGGATTGCGGACGCATGGCGAATCGCCCTCCAAAGGGCGATGAACCATTTGCGCTATTCAGGGCTGCCCTTCGAGGAACAGCGTGCAGCCTTTCTCGATATCGTCTCGGCCGATCCGCTGGTCGGCGAGACGCTGTCGCGGGTACGGGCGCTCGACCTCCCCGACTGGCTGGTCGTGTCCGGCGCGCTTTACAACAGCGTCTGGAATCATCTGACGGCGAAGCCTTCGGGATATGGCATTCGTGATGTCGATCTGTTCTATTTCGATGAGAGCGATCTGTCTTACGAGGCCGAGGACACGGTCATCCGCCGGGCGGCGAAGCAGTTCGAAGGACTGACGCTGCCGGTCGAAGTGCGCAACCAGGCGCGGGTGCATCTGTGGTTTGAGGCGCGCTTTGGCGGTTCCTATCCCAGACTGTCGTCGTCCGCCGAGGCGCTGTCCTATTTCGCTTCGAAAACCCATGCGGTCGGCGTTAGATTCGGCACCGATGGGCAACTCGCGCTCGTGGCGCCGTTCGGGCTCGACGACATCTTCTCGTTTCGCGTTACCCCGAACCGTGCACTAGATAATCAGCAGACGCACGAGATGAAGGGCGCGCGTGCGAGGGAGAACTGGCCGGAGATCAGTGTCGTGCCTTGGTAGGAAATGTCGGCGGGACAGCACCCCCCTCTGTCCTGCCGGACATCTCCCCCTCAAGGGGGGAGATCGGCAGCTTCGGCGATCCGCTCGCTCCTGCAACGTCCGTGATTGGCGAAAGCCGAGGTGACGTCCAATCTCCCCCTTGAGGGGGAGATGTCCGGCAGGACAGAGGGGGGTGCCTCGCGCCAATATCTCGCAATTATTTGCATTGCGGTGCGACCGAAAACGGGGCGCCGAAACGCCCCGTTCGATTACGCCGTC
>NZ_JAMYNW010000024.1:0-94840 GCF_040319365.1 Mesorhizobium sp. M0923
CACCGGGTCGTCTTTCTGTCGAGCGACGACGAGGACGCGACCGCTCCGGTGGCGGCCTTGGCCAAACAACTCGGGTTCGCACCCGTCAAGCTGGGAAAGCTCAACGAGGGTGGCGCGCTGGTGCACGCACGCGGCCGCACTTGGGGCCAGCTCATCTTCCAGGATTTGTTCAAGAAGGAGCAGTAATCGATGTATGATCATGTGATTTGGCCCGAGCGATATGATCCGAAAACGTCGGCCATCTACGCACTCAACGACATTGACGTGAAGGCGCCGGCTGAAGTGGTCTGGAAGCTGCTCGTCGATGCCGAGAATTGGTCGAGCTACTTTCCCGCCGAAGATCAGGTCAAGATCTTGACCGGCAAGCCGGAACTGGCGCTTCAAACCAGATACAGCCGGGTGACGGTTGGCTTTCCGATGAGTCTGGTCGTGACGGAGTGTGAACCCTTCCGCAGGCTCGCGTGGGCGACGACGGTCGATGGCGACGAGACCGGCTCGAGCGCGTACCACGGCTGGGTCATCACTCCTACGGTCGATGGCTGCCATGTGCTGACCGAAGAAACGCAGCAGGGCCCTTGGTTCCTTGAGGAACTCGGGCGCAAGCATCCCGGTGCACTCTACCGCTATCACCAGGAATGGGTCGAAAGCCTCGCCCGCGCTGCGGAGGCGGAAGTGGCAAGCAGGGCAAGTTGAATGGGCTTGTCTTAAGGCCTGGCCGGTTGCTTGGGCCGCAACGCTTTCGACCGAACAGTACTGGGCCTGCCTTCGTCCCGAATATTGTCGGTACTCAACAGACGACGGGCGCTTCCAGCCTGGATCGGCGGATGATCACCCACCTACCATTGGAGATAAATGACATGAATATTGAACTCAGGGGCCGCAAGGCGATTGTCACCGGATCCACCGCCGGAATCGGCCGCGCGACGGCGGAGGGGTTTGCCCGTGCCGGTGCATCGGTCGTCGTCAACGGCCGTGGGAATACCCGGGTCGACGAGGCGGTGAGGCAGATGCGGCAGGCCTTTCCCGGAAGCGACATCTCGGGCATCGCCGCCGATCTTGCGACAGCGGAGGGTGCCCAGGCCTTGATCGCGCAGGCGCCGGACGCCGATATCCTTGTGAACAATGTTGGTACGGCTCACATCCGGAGCTACAGTGGCGTCGAGGACATCGCGAAGATCCCCGACGAGGACTGGCTTGGCCTCTTCCAGTTGAACGTAATGAGTGGCGTGCGCGTGACCCGTCATTATCTGCCGCGGATGGTGGCGAAAGGCTGGGGCCGCGTCGTGTTTGTAAGTAGCGAGTCCGCAGTCAACATCCCTAAGGAAATGCTCGACTACGGCATGACCAAGACCGCTCAACTCGCGGTGTCGCGCGGGCTCGCCGAGGCGGTCGCGGGCACGGGTGTCACAATCAACGCCGTCCTGCCGGGACCTACCCGCTCTGAGATCCTGGGCGACTTCATGGCGAAGCAGGCTGACGCAAACGGAATCACGCAGCAGGAGGCCGAACAGGGCTTCTTGAAGGCGATGCGTCCGACCACCCTCATCCAACGCTTCGCGACCACCGATGAGGTGGCCAACATGATCATCTACGCATGCTCGGAGCAGGCTTCGGCGACAACCGGCGCGGCTTTGCGGGTGGATGGCGGCGTGGTCCGCTTCGTCGCGTAGCTGCCGAGACGGTTATGGCGCTAATGGCGCCGACCAGCGGACGGTCGACACCTGCGGCTGAGTTTCCCCTGCCCGGTGTCTTCAGGCCAAATGCTGGCCGTGACCTTCACCTGTTTCTCGACACACCCTGCAACAGGTCGAGGAAGGCGCGCACAGCGGGATTGGCGCGCCGGCTTTCCGGCCAGACCGCCGTGATATTGTGCCGCTCGACCGCATGGTTGGAAAGCACCGGCTCCGAAGCATCGACCAGGATCAGCGGCAGATTATAGTGCTGGCGAAACATCTCCACGAACTGATCGCGCGCTAACTTCTTCGAGCAGCGCGCGACCGAAGATTTGAAGGCCACAAAGTCGCGAAGGTTGGGGTAGGCCCGACGGGGTATGGGCGCCGTTCGAAGAGCGGGGAGACGCCCGACAGAGCGGCAGATCTGTCGGTCGCCTAGAATCTATCGACTGCTATCGATGGCCTAGGATTCGCTCGAGTGTCCTCTGCTATCCGATATTACTCCACAGCACTCCCCTCCGTTCGCGCAGCCAGAGTGGGCGTTTGTGTTCACTCCATCGCTTTCGTTCGCCGACATAGAGCTGCCCGCTTCCGCAGCGTCAGAGCCGATTCTCTACATGTAAAAGCTGTACCTTGGAGCGATCTCCTGCCCGTCTCCGAGGTACTTCAGCACCTGCCGCACCTGTCTTGCCGTCGCAATAGTAATCGGCATTCCGTTGTCGAACTGAGTGTTGTTCCAATTCATCTTGGTCAAAGCCAGGGTCTCGTACGCGATATGCTGCAGTGGTTGACCGAGGACCTGACATCGCAGCATCAGCGGCCGCGGCACATACATTCCGGGATATGTGCGGAAGAAGTCGACGCTGCCGCGCGTGTAAAGGTACGGAAATCGACGCCTCAGTTCGACTTTCTTCTGACCGCTTACAATCTTGGTAGCGTACTCTGGCTTGACGCTCAGAACGAAGTCGTGGCGGAAAGGTCAAGGTTGTTCATTCAGTGACGATCGCAAAATTTCCCACGATCGGGCATTATCCTACGCGAAACAAATTGTGAACCGCTGATTGATCCAAATCGGCGACGGAGGTCACCGAGCGATCGGCTTCCGATATTGCGGTTCGCAAGCCCGCAGGAAACGCCGAAGCAACAGGCGTCACACTCGCCTGTCTGTAACCCAAAGGCCGTAGTGTGGCAGAGCAATGGCTCTTGGGATCATCACAAAAGAAAGGACGCTTGGCTGCCGCTGTTGCAGTTGTGGGAACAACCGCTTTCAAGTCGAGGCAGAGTTTGGGTTAACGACTGAGATGAGGCGCAAAGCAGCCATGCCGCCGTCGCGTGTGAGACTCTGCTTCGGGTCACAAGCAAAACAGCAGCCCTATGGCTCGTCCCTCACATCGCGCAAATTAGACACAACCCGGCGGTTCTGCGACCTGCAGGCGTTGTCGGGGCACTCGCGGACGAGCCTGTCCTTGCCGTAGCCCTTGGCCCACATGCGGTTGCGGTCTATGCCGCCGGCGGCGAGGTAGTCCATCACCGCATCGGCGCGCTGCTGCGACAGCGCCGTTTCACTTGCGCCGGGATCGTCGGCGAAACCCTGCAGCTTGAGCAGCCAGCGCGGATGCTTTGCTAACCAGGCGATCTGGGTGTCGAGGGTGGCCTTGGCGACAGAATCGAGCGCGGCCGAACCTTGCGTGAAATAGGTGCGGCGGCCGACATTGAGGATAAAATCCTCCTCGCTGCCCGGCTGCACGTTCTGGAAGCCGGCAACCTCGGTGTTGGTGACGTCGGGCGTGGAAGGGGCCAGCGTGTTGCTGGTCGAGCAGGATGCGACCAGCACCAGCAGGCCGGCGGCGAGCAGCCGGCGCGTGTTTTCAATCGTGCGGTTCATGAGGCGCCAATCATTCGACAGTGGTGGAAGCGGGCGCCTGGTCGGCGATGTGCGGCAGGACCTGCACCGCGGTGCCGATCGGGCAGCGCTGGTAGAGGTCGATGATGTCTTCCGGGAACATACGGATGCAGCCGCTGGAAGCGTCGGTGCCGATGCTCCATGGCTCCAGCGTGCCATGCAGGCGGTAGCCGGTGTCGGCGCCGTCGCGGTGCAAATAGAGCGCGCGCGGCCCGAGCGGATTGTTGGACGCGCCGCCTGCGACCATGGGTGGTAGGTCCGGCTTGCGCTTACGCATTTCGGGGGGCGGGACCCATTGCGGCCACAGCGCGCGGCGGTCGATCGTCGCGCGGCCGTACCATTTGAAGCCGTCCTTGCCGACGCCGACGCCGTAGCGGATGGCGGTCTTGTTTTCCATGATGACGTAGAGGAAGTGGTGGCGGGTATCGACCACGACGGTGCCGACCGGCTCGCTGCTGAAATACTTGACGATCTGGCGATGCCATCTCTTGTCGATCTTGGCGAAGTTGGTCTTGCGATAGACAAAATTGTTGTCGCTGGCGGTACCGGCGAAAAAGGATTTTGCCGCCGCGGCTTGAGCAATATTGCTGGTTGCACCCACCGCGACCAGCGCCAGGCCACCGAGCACGACACCCCTGCGTGATAAAACCATCGGCAATATTCCCCCATGCCTAAAGCCTGGCGGACCATAGTTGAGAATTATTTCGCCTCAAAGTGGAAAATGCTGCGTTGCTTAAGTCGGCCGTGTCCGGACATTCGGCAATTTGGCAGCGAGTGACCGAATTGTGACTATCTTGCCGAGGACGAACGTCTAACCTAAACCCCCTCCAGGACCTTACCAAATTGGCGCGACTGTTTGGGACCGGGCGTAGTTGCGACATTTGCCCTATCCGGAAGTGTGAGCGATGCCGTGGGCATGATGCATGCTTTTCGTTCGGTTGCTGCGATGATCGTGATGTCCGGCGTGGCAGGTTGCACCAGCATTTCCTACTACGCACAATCCTTGAAGGGTCACGTGGAGATCATGGCGGCGCGCCAGGATGTCGGAGAGCTGATCGACAATCCTTCGACCCCTGGGACATTGCGCGCTCGAATGGCATCGGCGAGCGCCATCCGACAGTTTGCGATAGATGAACTAGCGCTGCCGGACAACAACAGCTACCGCAGCTATGTTGACGTTGGTCGAGACGCGGTGACATGGGCCATCTTTGCAGCGCCGGAATTCTCGCTGACGCCACGAACATGGTGCTTTCCGGTGTTCGGATGCGTACCGTACCGAGGGTACTTCTCCAAAAGGTCTGCGATTGAAACCGCTGTCGAACTTCAGAGACAGGGCCTGGACATCTATGTGACGGGCATCACTGCATATTCCACGCTCGGCTGGTCAAGTGACCCGCTGCTAAGCACCATGCTCAGCCAAGATGAAACGTATCTTGCAGGGCTGGTATTCCACGAACTCGCTCACCAGCGCGTCTACGTGCATGACGATTCCTCGTTCAACGAAGCGTTCGCTGTCGCTGTCGAAACAACGGGTGTGAGAAAATGGCTGCGCGCGACCGGCGATACTGCCGGATTGCGCCGTTACGAAGCCGACCGGAGGCGCAGAGCTGAATTTCTTGTGCTGGTGTCGCAGACCCGGGACGAGCTAAGGCATGTCTATGACGACGATGTTACTTCTGAGCAGAAGTGGGCCGCGAAGAAGGCCGCGATCGAACGGCTGAGGACGCGATACCGACAGATGCGCGACAGGCGCTGGGGTGGATACCGTGGATATGACGCCTGGTTCGATGCTCCGATCAACAACGCAAAGCTCGCCGCGACTTCCGTCTACAGCGATCGGGTGACTGCGTTTCTCCGCTTATTCGATTTGTGTTCGGGCGACTATCCACGGTTCTTCGCGTCGGTTCGACGGATAGGAGCGTTAGACAAATCTGACCGCGCCGAAGCGCTCGAGGCGGCAGATACATGCGATTGGGCCGGTCAAATCCGAAGGCCAGAAGCGGCGAATCGGTCGCTGATGTACTCGGCAGCCAGCGCAGGTGATTGAATTGACCATTTGTCGGCCGATTTCCTAGGTACTTTGACGTCGGCGGGGCCAGAAGACGCATGTCGGCCTACAGAAGCCAAAAGCGGACTTGCCTGAACTCCCCGAGGGGTCCTGGACCACAATGATTGCCGGCGGGCTGTGGCGCCTCAGTGTGCGCCCCTACGAGGCCGAAAACCTCACGCTCACGCCGCGCTGCCGAAAATAAGCCTGCATCAGCTTGCGGCCCGAACGGTTGTTCTGTGCCAGCCTTGCCGGATCGAACACCGCCTGTTCTATCCCCTCTCGCGTCAGCGCTGCTTTGAGCGCCGCGATATGTGCGTCGATGTCGGCATTGTTCGCCCGGAGCGATGCATAGATGCTGTCGGTCGCCTCGGCCACGGTCGGCTCGCTCACGGGTGTACTCCTTTGGCTATTCGGGCGGCGGCTTAGCACAGATCAGCGGCTTCGCCGATACCGACAAGACGGCTAGACGGGCGGCAACAGTGTTCCTTGGGGTCGGTTGTGAGTCATAGGTTCCGCCTGAGTCGGAGATCGCAAGCCATGTCGACATGAACGAGTGAGGAGGATTGGACGCACACGTTCGAGTATCCGGGCTTGCCTGCCGCGCGGCTGACCGTCCGGCCGCGCGGAAGTCGTTCACGGCAGGACGTCTACGCGTCAATTCAGGAATTCGAACCGATGACGCGCATCGCTTGGGGTGGCAGTCCGAAGATCTCGCGAAGGTCGCCATGCAGCGAAACGGATAACCCAGCGCCGTTGAGGGCCGGGAATCAAGACCAACACGGATCGGAGAAGTATTATGAGCTATGCGATTGTAGGATTCGGTGCGGTAGGCCAGGCCCTCGCCCACGCCTTCGCCCGTAAAAACATCGACGTGACCGTCGCGAGCCGCCGGCCGCCCGAGGCGCTGGCGCCGCAGGCTCGGGCGATTGGACCCACGGTCGTCGCCAAGTCGCTGCGGGATGCACTCGAGGCCGACACAATCATCTTGGCGGTCCCGTTCGGGGAGCATCGCGAGGTTGCGAAGGTCCTGCCGAGTTGGAAAGGCAAGACGGTCATCGACGCGATGAACGCGTTTCCAGTCCCTGAAGAGCTGGACGGTCTCCCGTCCTCCGCCTTCGTCGCGAAGGCGTTCACCGGCGCCAAGTTCGTGAAAGGGTTCAATCACCTGGTCGTCGAGGGCGGCCACCGGGTCGTCTTTCTGTCGAGCGACGACGAGGACGCGACCGCTCCGGTGGCGGCCTTGGCCAAACAACTCGGGTTCGCACCCGTCAAGCTGGGAAAGCTCAACGAGGGTGGCGCGCTGGTTCACGCACGCGGCCGCACGTGGGGCCAGCTCATCTTCCAGGACCTGTTCAAGAAGGAGCAGTAATCGATCTACGACCGTGTGGTCGACGCCGAGAACTGGTCGCGCGCTAACTTCTTCGAGCAGCGCGCGACCGAATATTTGAAGGCCACAAAGTCGCGAAGGTTGGGGTGGGCCCGACGGGGTATGGGCGCCGTTCGAAGAGCGGGGAGACGCCCGACACAGCGGCAGATCTGCCGGTCGCCTAGAACCTATCGGCTGCTATCGATGGCCTAGGATTCGCTCGAGTGTCCTCTGCTATCCGATACTACTCCACCGCACTCCCTCCTCACTCCCACTCGATCGTGCCTGGCGGTTTGCTCGTCACGTCGTAGACGACGCGGTTGATGCCGCGCACCTCGTTGATGATGCGGGTGGCGGCGGCGCCCAGGAATGCCATGTCGTAATGGTAGAAGTCGGCCGTCATGCCGTCGACCGAGGTGACGGCGCGCAGCGCGCAGACGAATTCGTAGGTGCGGCCGTCACCCATCACGCCGACGGTCTGCACCGGCAGCAGCACGGCGAAGGCCTGCCAGATGGCGTCGTAGAGGCCGGCCTTGCGGATCTCATCCAGATAGATGGCATCGGCCTCGCGCAGGATCTCCAGCTTTTCGCGGGTGATGCCGCCCGGGCAGCGGATGGCGAGACCGGGGCCGGGGAACGGATGCCGGCCGATGAAGCTGTCGGGCAGGCTGAGCTCCTTGCCGAGCGCCCTCACCTCGTCCTTGAACAATTCGCGCAGCGGCTCGACCAGCTGCATGTTCATGCGCGCGGGTAGGCCTCCGACATTGTGGTGCGACTTGATCGTCACCGACGGTCCGCCGGTGAAAGAGACGCTTTCGATGACGTCGGGATAGAGCGTGCCTTGCGCCAGGAAGTCGGCGCCGCCGAGCTTCTCGGCCTCCTCCTCGAACACTTCAATGAACAGCCGGCCGATGGTCTTGCGCTTCTTCTCCGGATCCGACTCGCCCTCGAGCGCGCCGATAAAACGGTCCGAAGCATCGACCAGGATCAGCGGCAGATTGTAGTGCTGGCGAAACATCTCCACCACGCCGGCCGCCTCGTCCTTGCGCATCAGCCCGTGGTCGACGAGGATGCAGGTCAGCTGATCGCCGACCGCCTCGTGGATCAGCAGGGCCGCGACCGAGGAATCGACGCCGCCCGAAAGCGCGCAGATCACCTTGCCCTTGCCGACCTGCTTGCGGATCGTCTCGACCGCGTGCTCACGGTAGGCCCGCATCGTCCAGTCGCCTTCGATGCCGGCGATGTTGTGGACGAAGTTTTGGAGCAGCCTGGCGCCGTCCGGCGTGTGCACCACTTCGGGGTGGAACATGAGGCCGTACATCTTGCGCTCAACATTGCCGAAGATGGCGAAGGGCGAGCCCTCCGATTTTCCGAGCACCTCGAATCCCTTCGGCAGGGAGATGACACGGTCGCCATGGCTCATCCACACCTGGTGGCGCTGGCCGGGCGCCCACAGGCCCTCGAACAACGGGCTGTCCTTGGCGATCTCGACGAAGGCGCGGCCGAACTCGCGATGGTCGGAGCTTTCGGCGACGCCGCCCATCTGCACGCACATCGCCATCTGGCCATAGCAGATGCCGAGCACCGGCACGCCGGCGTCGAAGACGATCTGTGGCGCGCGCGGACTGCCGATGTCGCTGGTCGAGGCCGGACCGCCGGACAGGATCACCGCCTTTGGATTGATGCGCTTGAACGCCGCCTCAGCCGACTGGAAGGGCACGATCTCGGAAAAGACGCCGGCCTCGCGAATGCGGCGGGCAATCAGCTGAGTGAACTGGCTGCCGAAATCGACAATCAGGACGGTGTCGGGATGATTGGCTGTTTTCATGGCGAGCGTTTAAAGAAAGAAACGAGTCGGCGCAATGGGTTGCGGGGCGTCTCTCTCACTCCGAATCCGCATCTTCATGGGACAGGTCAAAACTGCAGCGTGTCAGACGCGATCGCCTGTTCCAGCAGTTGCACCGCCGCGGCCAGCTTCTCGTCGATGACATGCAGGTATTCCGTCCAGTCGCCGACGTGTCTTAGATCGGCCGCCCCGTCGGAAATGCCGCGCAGGCCGATAAGCGGCACGTCGAACAGCTGACAGGCGCGCAGGCAGGCGAAGGTCTCCATGTCGATCATATCGGCCGCGATCGCCTCGTAGGTGGCGCCGGAGACGATTGCCGCGCCGGTGGACAGCGTCGCCGGCCTGATGCCTGGTATCCTGAACGGCAGGGGCACGCTCACCGGCAGGTCGAGAAACGGCGTGGCGCCCTTCTCGAATCCCAAGGGCGAGGCGTCCATGTCGCGGTAGCCAACCGAAACGGCCTGGTAGATTTCCGTTTGCTCCAGCGTCCGGCTGCCCGCCGACCCGAGCGACACGACGAGATCCGGCAGCGCCTTCCCGGCGTGCAGCCGGGACAGTTCGGCGCTGAGCCCGACGCCGGCCTCGACCGGTCCGACGCCGGTCAGCAGCGGCGTGAACAGCCGCTGCAAGTGTGGGCCGTATTCGGCCTCGGCCGCCATGACGAAGAGAACGGACTTGCCGGAGATCAGGGTGAGCTCACCAGGTGTCTTGCCGGCCATGATCGTCCATCCTCCCCTGCCCGTTCCTCAGCCCTCGATACCGTCGCGGCCGAGCACCGTCATCATCGTTCCGGTCATTGTGGCGATCAGCTTGGCCTCGCCGTCGGTGGCGAACGCATAGGCCTGGCCATCGGCGACGATAATGGTGCGACCGGGCTTGGTCACCGAGCCGCGGAACAGGAAGCGCTCGCCCCGGCCGGGCGCCAGCAGATTGACCTTGAACTCGATGGTCAGCACGCCGGAATTTTCCGGCATCAGCGAGAATGCCGCATAGCCACAGGCCGAATCGAGAGCCGTCGAAATGACGCCGGCATGAAGAAAGCCGTGCTGCTGGGTCAGTGCCGACGAATAGGGCATTTCGATCTCGATGATACCGGGCGTCACCAGCGTCAGCTCGGCGCCAATCGTCATCATCGCGTTCTGGCGCGCGAAGGACGTCCTGACGCGGTCCTCATAATCGGGAGCAGGAACGATCTTTGCTGCCATGGCCGTCGCCCTTCGTTTCTCGACAAATCTTATTGCAGAGGCATTTATCGCAGAGGGGTGGGCGGCAGGCAATCGCAAATGCTGCACTGCAGCAATTGGCTAAACCTGCTGATAAGAAGCGAGATCGGCGACATCCGGCAACCGTTCAGCCAGCCCGCCGCAGCGCGCAGAAATAAAAGCCGTCGGTGCCGCTCAGCAACGGCGACAGCGAAATGCCGCCCGCGGCGCCAATACGCACTGCCGCTTCGTGGCCCGCAAAACGGCTGTCCCAAAGCTGGCGGTGATCGACCGGGACAAAGCCGGGATGGCGGTCCCGGAAGGCCGAAACCTGGTCGCCATTCTCCTCGTCGAACACCGAACAGGTGATGTAGACCAGCAGGCCGCCGGGTTTGACGAAGTCCTTGGCGGCATCGAGTATCGTCTCCTGCTCGCCCTTGCGGGCGTCGAGCTGCCTTTGCGTCAGCCGCCATTTGGCATCCGGCCGGCGCCGCCACGTGCCGCTGCCGGTGCAGGGCGCATCGATCAGGACGATATCCATGTGCTTGCCGAGCGGCGCAAGCTCGGCCGGCTTGGTGACGATCTGCACATTGCGGTTTTCCGAGCGGCGGATGCGGTCGAATATCGGCGCCAGCCTTGCCTTCTCGGCATCGTGGGCGAAGATCTGGCCGCGATTGTCCATCGCCGCGGACAGCGCCAGCGTCTTGCCGCCGGCGCCGGCACAAAAGTCGAGCACCTGCATGCCAGGCTCGGCGCCGGCCAGTTCGGCTGCAATCTGCGAACCTTCGTCCTGAACCTCGAACCAGCCTTTCTGGAAGGCCGGTTCGGCCTGCACGTTCGGGTGCCTGCCGTCGCCGTCGATCGGCGGGATGCGGATGCCGTGCGGCGCGATCCGCGCAGGCTTGGCGCCGGTCTCCGCCAATTCCGCCAGCACCTTGCCACGATCGGCCTTGAGCGTGTTGACCCTGAGGTCGAGCGGCGGGCGAGTGCCAAGCGCGGCACCCTCTTCCACCCAGGCCGTGCCGAACGCCCGCTCGAACAGCGGCATGCACCAGTCGGGGATGTCTGCCCTGACAGCCGGCGGCGCGTCGGTGAGCCGGCGAGCGGCGAGGGTTTTCAATTCGTCGGCGCTCAGCAGCGGCGGCGCGAACTTGTCGCCCTCGAGCGCCTCGTTCAGCGACTGCGCCGTCTGGCCCCATTCGAGCAGCAGCGCGCCGAAGCCGATGGCGCGCGGCGTGTCGTCGCCGAGCAGCCAGCCGGCGGAGCGTTTGCGGCGCAGCGCGTCGTAGACGATGTTGCCGATCGCGGCGCGGTCGCCGCCACCGGCGAAGCGGTGCGACAGGCCCCAGTCCTTCAGCGCATCGGCCACCGGCCGGTGGCGCCGGCCGATGTCGTCAAGCACTTCGATGGCTGCCGCCAGCCGCCCGCCCAGTCTCATTGTCGTCTTCCATTACTCAGCAAAATAAAATCCGGCCCTGCTCTTAGAGCTTTTCGTGTCCTGATTGAAACAGTCTGTTTCCCCGACGGCGAGACAATCCATGCAAGGCGGGTGACGAATGTGGGTTGGTGCATCGCGAGCCGCCGCCACCAAGCGGGCGTCGGCATGCGGGACCAAATAATTCGATCAATATATTATAAGCCTCTAATGTTCTTGTCTGGCGAGCACAAGCACGCCGGCAGGTGCAACTGCGCTGCTTTGCAACTTTTGCGGTTGCGAATACTCTTTGCGCGGTGATTCGCGTCGCAGAAAAAAGCGGAGCCGCGGGTCGACACGAGGAGAGGGCAATGAAAACTTATCTGGCGGAAGTTCTAGGCACGTTTCTATTGGTGTTCATCGGCACGGCTTCGGTGGTGACGGGCGGCTTCGGCGGCGCGCTGCCGCTTGGCCAGGAAGGTATCGGTCTGGCATTCGGCATCGGCCTGATTGCGGCGGCCTATGCGATCGGCCCGATTTCCGGCGCGCACCTCAATCCGGCGGTGACGCTCGGTGTGTTCCTCGCCGGGCGGATGCCGGCCAGGGACGTCATTCCCTACTGGATCGCGCAGGTCATCGGCGCCATCATCGCATCGCTGGCACTGTGGATCATCGTCTCCGGACAGGTCGGCGGCCACACCGGCGGCTTCGGCGCCAATGGCTGGGACGTGACGAAATGGGGCGTCAGCTCGGCCTTCCTGTGGGAGCTGATCGGCACCTTCACCTTCGTCACGGTGATCCTCGGCGTCACCAACGCCAAGCACACCACGGCCTTCGCCGGCCTCGTAATCGGCCTGACGCTGGCCGGCCTGCATTTCGCCATCATCCCGGTGACCGGCACATCGCTCAACCCGGCCCGTTCGATCGGACCGGCGCTGTTTTCGGGAACTGCGGCGATCGGCCAGCTGTGGCTGTTCATCGTCGCGCCGCTGATCGGCGGCGCCATTGCCGGCGTGGTTGCCAAGGCCGGTATCTTCGAGAAGGACTGACTTTTCGGAGGCCCAACGAAAAGGCGCGGGTCGAGGCCCGCGCCTTTTTTGTTGCGTCGAGAACTTCGTGTGCTGGATCAGGCCACGAGGTCAAAACGGTCGGCGTTCATCACCTTGGTCCAGGCCGCGGCGAAATCCCTGACGAACTTCTGCCCGGCGTCGGCCGAGCCGTAGACCTCGGCAAGCGCCCGCAACTGCGCGTGCGAGCCGAAGATCAGATCGGCGCGGGTGCCGGTCCACTTGACCGCCCTGGTCTTGCGGTCGCGCGCTTCGTAGACTTCATCGGAGCCGGCGGCCGGATCCCAGACCGTGTTCATGGAGAGCAGGTTGACGAAGAAATCGTTGGTCAACGTGCCCGGCCTGTCGGTGAACACCCCGTGCTTCGACTTGCCGGTGTTGGCGCCGAGCACTCGCAAGCCGCCGACGAGCACAGTCATCTCCGGCGCCGTCAAGGTCAGCAGCTGCGCCCGGTCGACCAGCATCGCTTCGACCGACATCGGCGGCTTGCCCCTGACGTAGTTGCGGAAGCCATCGACTTTCGGCTCGAGCGCGGCGAAGGACTGGACATCGGTCTGTTCCTGCGAGGCGTCCATGCGGCCTGGCGTGAACGGCACCTTGACGTCATGGCCGCCGTCTTTCGCCGCCTTCTCGACCGCGGCGACGCCGCCGAGAACGATGAGGTCGGCAAGCGAGACTTTCTTGTCGCCGGACTGCCCGGCGTTAAACTCGCTCTGGATGCCTTCGAGCTTTTCGAGCACGTTGGCCAGCTGCGCCGGCTGGTTGACCTCCCAGTCCTTCTGCGGCGCCAGTTGGATGCGGGCGCCGTTGGCGCCGCCGCGCTTGTCGGAGCCGCGGAAAGTCGAGGCCGAGGCCCAGGCGGTCGAGACCAGCTCGGACACGGACAGGCCGGAGGCCAGGATCTTCGCCTTCAGCGAGGCGATATCCTGTTCGCCGACCAGCTCGTGGTCGACTGCCGGTATCGGATCCTGCCAGATCAGCTCTTCCTTCGGCACGAGCGGGCCGAGATAGCGGACGACGGGACCCATGTCGCGATGCGTCAGCTTGAACCAGGCGCGGGCGAAGGCATCGGCGAACTGATCCGGATTCTCATGGAAGCGCCGCGAGATCTTCTCGTAGGTCGGGTCGACGCGCAGCGCGAGATCGGTGGTCAGCATCGCCGGGGCGCGGCGCTTCGAGGCATCGTGCGCGTCCGGCACGGTGCCTGCACCGGCGCCGCCCTTCGGCGTCCACTGATGGGCGCCGGCCGGGCTCTTGGTCAGCTCCCATTCGTAGTTGAACAGATTGTCGAAGAAGTTGTTGCTCCACTTCGTCGGCGTCGTGGTCCAGGTCACTTCGAGGCCCGAGGTGATGGCGTCGCCGGCAATGCCGGTGGCATGCTTGCTCGACCAGCCGAGGCCCTGCGCCTCGATGCCGGCGCCTTCCGGCTCCGCCCCGACCAGCGATGCATCGCCGGCGCCATGGGTCTTGCCGAAGGTGTGGCCGCCGGCGATGAGCGCCACGGTTTCCTCATCGTTCATGGCCATGCGGGCGAAGGTTTCGCGGATGTCGCGTGCCGAGGCCAATGGATCGGGCGTGCCGTTCGGCCCTTCCGGGTTGACGTAGATCAGCCCCATCTGCACGGCGCCGAGATGGCCGTGAAGTTCGCGGTCGCCGGAATAGCGCTCGTCGTCGAGCCACTTGGTTTCCGATCCCCAGTCCACGTCCTGCTCGGGCTCCCAGACATCGGCGCGGCCGCCGGCGAAGCCGAATGTCTTGAAGCCCATCGATTCCAGCGCGACGTTGCCGGTGAGGATCAACAGGTCGGCCCAGGAGATCTTGCGGCCGTATTTCTGCTTGACCGGCCACAGCAGCCGGCGCGCCTTGTCGAGATTGGCGTTGTCCGGCCAGCTGTTGAGCGGCGCGAAACGCTGCTGGCCGGCGCCGGCGCCGCCACGGCCATCGCCGATGCGATAGGTGCCGGCGCTGTGCCAGGCCATGCGGATGAAGAGCGGGCCGTAATGGCCGAAATCGGCCGGCCACCAATCCTGCGAATCGGTCATCACCTGGTGCAGATCCCTGATCACCGCATCGAGATCGAGGCTCTTGAATTCCTTGGCGTAGTCGAAGTCCTCGTCCATCGGGTCCGAGAGGCTGGACTGCTGGTGGAGGACGGCAAGGTCAAGCTGGTTCGGCCACCAGTCACGATTGCTCCTCCTGGCCGATCCATGTGGGACCGGGCATTTGCCGGCGCTGTTGTCGTCGGTTTTCGCGTCCATCTTTGCCTCCGATTTTGTTGATTTTCCGGGATTTTGTTGATTTTCCGGGCAGGGCCAGCAGCCGCGCCATTCTGGAATGGTTCCAGACTAGCCTGCCCAGCCGATAAAGACAAATTGCCTTTGCTGTTTATTCTGATAGGTTTTCCTTATGATTGGCTTGACCGTCCGGCAGATGCATTATTTCGAAGCGCTGGCGCAGACGCTGCATTTCGGCCGCGCCGCCAAACTCGCCGGCGTCAGCCAGCCGGCGCTTTCTTCGCAGATCGCCGAGATGGAGCTGCGGCTCAATTGCCGGTTGTTCGAGCGCGGCGGCAAATCGGTGCGGATGACCGACGAGGCGCAGGCCCTGCTGCCGCGCATCGAGCGCATTCTTGCCGATATCAGCGACGTCGAGGCGACGGCCCGGCGCGGCCGCCCGGCGATGGAAGGCCGCTTCCGGCTCGGCATCATCCCGACGGTGGCGCCCTATCTCTTGCCGCATGTGCTGCCGGAACTGAAACGGCATTTCCCGGCATTGCAGCTCGAATTGCGCGAGGCGGTGACCGCCTCTCTGGTCGAGGACACGGCTTCGGGAAAGCTCGACGCCTTCGTCGCGGCGCTGCCTCTCGATTACCCAGGCCTGGTCACCGAGGCGCTGTTCTCCGACCGGTTCTTCCTGGCCGTGCCGGCCGGCGATCCCGCCTTCGCCTCACCGCCGGTGCCGCCGGAAAGCCCGGCGCTGGAGCGGCTGATGCTGCTGGAGGAAGGCCACTGCCTGCGCGAACAGGCGCTCGCCGTCTGCGGCAGCGTGCGGCCGGTGGCAATGGCAAGCTACGGCGCGACCAGCCTGACGACGCTGCTGCAAATGGTGGCGCACGGGCTCGGCGTCACGCTCATCCCGGAAATGGCGACAGGACCGGCCAGCACTATCCCCGATCTGAAGATCGTGCCGTTCCAGGAACCGATGCCGCAACGCACGATCTGCCTAGCATGGCGGCGCAACAAGGTGCGGCACGACGAATGTGTGGAGTTGGCGAAGATTATTCGCGGGCTGGATGCGGCGGTGCTGGCGGCGTAGAGCGGCGGATGTTGGGTCCGGTTAGCCCCGAAGCGGACCCGCAAGCCTCTTCGAAAGGGACGACTTCAGTCCCTTTCCCAGGCGGCGAGCAAGCCGCCATGCGGCTCCCCACCAAGGTCCGGCACGATGAATGCATCCAGCTTGCGAAGATCATCCCGATTGGAAGCGGCGGTGCTGGCGGGTGAGGTGCGCCGTACCATCCAGCGGAAGTCTGGTGTTGACCCGAAGTCGACCTTCGCACCTGAATGGCTGCTTTGCGCCGCATCACAGCCGTTGGGTAGGGAAGATGGTCATCCCGAAAGCCGAAAGTCCCGTTTGTTCGAATGATGACAACTAAGGAAATAGGAAACAGCCTTGCGCGCAATTCCGTGCTTTGGCGGTGCCGAGGGTGCTTGACTAGCATTGATCTTTTTGGTGCGGCATCCGCGGCGTGCAGTAAGTGGAGAATACAATAGCGGTGAGGGCCGCGATCGGTGAGGTTCAGTGATGAATCATGCGCAGAGTACCAGGTCAAAATGTCTCCGCTGTGACTTCACCTTTATTAAACGACGGCCCTTGATTTTACTTCACGAGATACGCGGCAGGGGGTGCAACGCCATACCATCCCTCATTCCGTTATGCCTCGTTCTGCTGTTGGGATCTCCGGCAAATGGTCAGTTGGCGCCCGAAGCGTCAGCGGTTGCCACAGCTAACGACAGCTCGTCGGTCGTGGTTTCCGAACACACCAAGGTCGGCAAAGAACCGGGCAAGCCACAACCGAGCGCGCTGGGATCCCGTATATCTAGAGAGCTGGTGCTCAGCGAAGCGCAGGCACTCAAAACACGGGCACTCAAGGAGGGCGCGCAAACGCCGCTCGGCGAGCATGAGGAGGCTTTACGCCGCGAATTGGCCGCAGCACGAGCGGAGCTGGACGCTATGCAGCGCGGCGCACGTGAGCTAAGCGCCCAGGCACACGTGCTGGCAGACACGGTGGCTCAGCAAGCACAAGCCCTAAATGAGCAGCAGCGAACAGACGAAGCGCTCGCGCTCGATCTGGAGGCCGCGCAGCGCGTTATCGAAAGCTACAGGGCCGAAGCCAGTCTTTGGAACAGCGAGAAGGCTGCCGCGCTTGGAGCGCACCCCTCTATGGAAGCCTCCCAGCTTGCTGCGAAGCGAACGCTTGATGACGAGCGGCACAAGGTTGAGCTCTTGGAACAAGAACTTACCACGGCTCGCCAAACTATCGATGCTCTTAAGAAAGGCGCAAATCTGGCAGCCGTCGAGCAGGCCAACGCCATAAGGGACCGACAGGTGGCCGAGGCCGCGCTAAAGCAGGCTCGAGAAACACTCGAACGGGGACGCGAACGAGCAGATTCAGCTGTACGTGACCTCGATATTGTTCGCCGGGAACGCGATGTTTTAAAGCAGAACTCGGTAGATTTGAGTGCCGCGCTGGACCAGGAGCGTGAAAAGGCTATCGGTCTAGCCCGCCGCCTCAGTACCGCGCGCGAGGCAATTGATATTGTCAAGGGTAAGCGTCGCACTGCGGCTGTGGAGCGCGCGCCGAAAGCACGTACCCCCGCGAGTGCACTTGCAAGTAGGTTATCGCGTTCGGGCGCCCAACCAGCCCGTAAACCGGACTTGCCGAAAAAACAGAAAGTGAAGGTCCAAAAGTCGCCGCAAACTGCTCTGCTGGCAACCATACCTCTTCCCGCAGCATTGCTTCCAACACGGCCATCCAAAAACGGCGAGCCGCGCCAGTGAAGACTAGGGAGCGAAAGCCGCAGGGGAGATGACAATGAAGAAGTATGTCGCAGCCGCCTTGACGATCGGGATCACAATTGGGCCTGCCTCCGCTCTTGAAGCAGGTGTGGGCGGTAGGGCCGGCGGTGTCGGGGTCAGTGCTGGAGTGAGCGCCGGTTCGCAAGGCGTATCTGTGGGGGCGGGCACGAGCGTCGACGGCGTAGGCGGAGCAAATGTTGGAGCTTCGGTCGGTGCAGATGACGGATCAGTCGACGCAGGCGTTGGTGCCAGCGGCAACGTTGGTGACACAAGCACAAGTGCCAGTGTGGGCGACGATCCGTCCGCCGAAAACGAGGCGGCTACCGCACCCGACAGTTCGACTGCAGCGACGGCCCCTGCCTCTGCCAAGACCGCCGGGCAATCCATCGTCCTGCCACCCGTCCTCAGGCCTTCCAAAGCCGGTGGGGGTGACTCCACCAAGGGGTATCCCTTTGGATCTCTGGGACCACTGACAGTGAAACCCGGTACGCCGGTTGCGGTGGTGCGAGCCTGCCGCGCGGCGATCATGGCCGCTGCGACGCCGCTTGGCGCCGTCCGTGTCCACGCGGTAAGCGCAGGCGCCTTGCATCAACGTCGGGGTGCACTCACGGCGCCGATCGAGGTGCGAATAGACTACGCTGGAAAAGGTGGCATCGAAGTCCGGCAGGCGCAAGTCAGTTGTCGCCTCGATGCGTCGGGCAGGGTCACTGCAATAACATAGCACCAAGCTTGATTGCCAGCGCTGCACGCCGACAGCCGGTACGATCCGCTTCGCCATCTACAAGGCGGCGTTCTTCGTCGGTGGCGCCGTAGGTGTTGGTCAAAGGTTCGGTTTGAGCCCCGAAGCGAACCCGCAAGCCCCTTCGAAAGGAACGACTTCAGTCCCTTTTCCAGGCTGCGAGCAACGGGCCTTTGCTTCCGTAGACAGGGTCCTTCCGCGGGCGGTCGACCCTGGGGATCGTCGCGACCGCCTTGGCATGGTCGGCGGCGGTCGTGCATTCGTCATAGGTGCCGGAAGGAGGATAGGCGCCGACGACCAGAAGGTCGTCGGATGCGGAAAGACGCTGGTGTCCGGTGCCGGCCGGAAGCACCGCGACGTCGCCGGCCTTCAGCGACAGCGTTCGTCCCTTGCTGCCGCCAAAGCGGACCTTGGCCGTGCCGCGCGCGACGCCCAGCACCTCATGTATGCGCGAATGGTAGTGAACGTAGTTGTAGATGCCGTTGCGCCAGCTATCGCCCCAGCCATTGGCTTCAAAAAGCGCCTCCATGACAGCCGCCGGATCGAAGTCTTCGGGCAGCGTCACGGCGCCGCGATAGACGACCAGCGGCCAGAACGGATGGTTGGGCACCAGCCCGTCATCCCTGAACCGAAATGCATTCGCTTTGCGCGGCCTCAGGAGGTCGGCGACCTCTCGCCTGTCTGGCCTGGCGATGCCGGTGACCTGCTCGACGGCCTTCTTCGTGGTTTGCAGAATGCTCATGGGGTGGCCCTTGGGTGGTTTGGAGCTCCATGCCGGTTAATCGGCTGCGTGGCGGTTGGTTCCGCTAGGGTTAGAGTTCCGCGATCTGCACCATGGCGGCTCCGCAACAAGGTCCGGCAAATCCTGAATGGCTGCTTTGCGCCGCATTTTTGCCGTTCAGACCACCATTGCAGCTTCCCGAAAGCTGACGGTCTGCTAAGCCGGCACTAAGGCCTCGAATGGGGTGGTAGCGGTTACTCCGCCGGTCAGCCCGCTGCCCAACGATAATAGTCGCGTTGATGTCAATGCGAGCATCCCAAATATCATGCAAGTACTCCTAGGCTATCCGCCCGGGTGGTCGTTGCCACCGTGCGCGGCGATGAACATGGCGACGGCCGACCGGCAATAGGATTCGATTTCGTTGTCGTCCTCTGCTCTCGCCTCATCGAAGCGTGCGATAATCAGGAGATCGGATCCTTTGATAAGCGCGGCAAACAAGCGGGCGGACCGGAGAGGGTCGGTCACGTTCAGAACCGCCTTCGCGTGCAACTGACGCAACAGGGCCTCGATTTGGGCGATGACATGAGCGGGGCCGGCTTCGTAATGGAGCTTGCTTAACGACTTTTGATTCGTCTTGTCGGCCATGATCATGGCTTCGACACTGCGGACGTCCGGGTTCAACAGCGTGCGAAGCAGGGATGATCCCACCGCCATGAGCTGATCTTCGGCCGAACCGTCGACGCCTTCAAAAAGGGCCTGTGGTGCAAACTGATGGCAGCGGGCCGCGATGGCCGCGCTGAACAGCGCCTCCTTGTTCTCGAAGTGCCGATAGATGCTGAGCTTGGATATCTTCGCTCGCTGGGCGACCTTGTCCAATGTCGTCGCATGAAAACCCAATTCCTCAAAGAGTTCGCACGCGGCGTCGACTATCGTTTGGCCAAGCGCCTCATTGGCGGGCCGGCCGCGCCGGCCCTGGCTGTTTTCGGTCACGACAA
This sequence comes from Mesorhizobium sp. M0923, assembly GCF_040319365.1. Taxonomy (NCBI): domain Bacteria; kingdom Pseudomonadati; phylum Pseudomonadota; class Alphaproteobacteria; order Hyphomicrobiales; family Phyllobacteriaceae; genus Mesorhizobium; species Mesorhizobium sp. M0923. The sequence goes on from NZ_JAMYNW010000024.1 coordinate 20,053, forward strand.
TTCCAGTCCTTGACAGTATCATAATTCTTGAATTACGATACCACGCAGTGTCAAAAATGTGCAAGCCAGGCCCAAGCCAACCCCTCATCCACATACGGAGCCCATCACCATGGATGACGTCATCATCATCGGCGGCAGCTTTGCCGGTCTCGCCGCCGCCCTGCAGCTCGGCCGTGCCCGCCGCAAGGTCACCGTTCTCGATACCGGCCTGCCGCGCAACCGCTTCGCCGGCCACTCGCATGGTCTGCTCGGCCACGATCACAAGCCACCGCTGGACATCCTGGCCGAAGCGCGGCAGCAGCTGGCGCGCTATCCCACGATCAGGCTGGTCAATGCCCGGGCCGACAGGGTCTCCGGCGCCATCGACGATTTCTCTGTCCTCACTGGCGCTGGCGAAAGCCTTGGGGCGCTGCGACTGATCCTGAGCTATGGCGTTGCCGACCAGATGCCTGATGTTCCGGGCTTTGCCGAAGGCTGGGGCACGTCCATCGTACCCTGCCCCTATTGCGATGGCTTTGAAGTCGCCGGCCAGCATTGGGGCCTCGTCTGGTCCGGCCCGCCGTCGCACAATTATGTCAGGCTGTACCACGACTGGACCGACACGTTGACGGTCTTCGCCGATGGTCACGACATTGCACCCGATATCCAGGCCGATCTGGCGCGCCGCAACATACCTGTCGTTGATGGCCGGATCACCGAAATCGCCCGCCACAGGGGCCACAATGCCACCGTCAAGCTCGATACCGCCCCCGATGTCGCAGTCGATATCTTGTTCGCGCATCCGCGCAACAAGCCGTCCGCAAGCCTGCATGAATCACTGGGACTCGCCACGGTCAATACGCCCCTCGGCATCGCCCTGAAGGCCGACGAGCGCCGCGAAACCAGCATACCCGGCATGTACGCCGCCGGCGATCTTGCAAACCCAGCCATGGCTTCGGTCACCACAGCAATATCGCAGGGCGCGACGGCGGGTATCTCAGCCCAGCAGTCGATGCTTGTTTGAGAGCACAGATTGGAGATGAGCATGGCCGTCGAACCGGACAGCGCGGGTGTGCGCTTCCCTCCGCCCTTCGTCTATCTAGGAGCGCTGCTGTTGGGGCTGGCGGCGGAGCGGTTCGTCACCCTGCGCTCTTTCGGCATCGACTGGCGGTTGCTGGTCGCGACGGGCGCGCTGCTGTTCGTTGCCGGCGCGGCGATGATGCTTGCGGCGGCGGGGCTGTTCCGGCGGCTGGGCACCAACGTTCCGCCGTCGCAGCCAACGACCCTCATCGCAACGACCGGTCCTTATCGGTGGACCCGCAATCCCATGTATCTCGGCATGGCGCTTATCTATTCCGGCCTTGCGATCGGCTTCGACGGGCCGATCGCCTTCGCCTTGCTCCCGTTGGTGCTGATCGCGATCCAGACGCAGGTGATCGCCCGCGAGGAGCGCTATCTCGAAGCGAAGTTCGGCGACGACTACCGCCGCTACAAGGCCGAGGTTCGCCGCTGGCTCTGACTATTCCGCCGCTGCCGCCTGCGGGGCCTTCTGATAAACCAGCACCGGCTTCCTTGCCGCGAGCTATCATATTCTGAAGGTTGCGGGCCGGTGTCACGGAAACCGACTGCCGGCTGACGCAGTACACCCGGCGCCTGAGGAGACGCACATGTCCAAAACCAGAGACACCGAGGCCAGCATCAGGATCGCTCGTCCGACCGCTCTTGGAGAAGCCTGACACACATGGAGTTCGAACACGTCACCTTCGACCTGCCACACTGCACCTTTCACGCGCTGCAGGGTGGTGATCCCGATGGTCAACCGACGCTCGTCTTGCACGGCTTGCCGCCACAAATGAGCCGTCGACGCATCGCACACCGATGTCTGCTTTCGAGAAGCGGTGACCAAGAGCGGACAGACCGCCACAGGCCCATATTGAGACGTTCAAGCAGTTTTCCTAACCTATCCGCCTCTGACCGCCCACCTCCCCCCACCCTCACGGCACAAATATCAAAAACACATACGTGCAAAACACCACCAGATGCACCAGCCCGGTCAGGAACGTCGTTCTCTCGGTGCTAAAGCTCACATTGCAGATGAAGAGCGCCAGGACCAAAAGCACCACGTCGGTCGCCGGCAGGCCCAGGGTCAGCCCTCTTCCGGTCAGCAGGCTGGCGGCGGCGATGCCTGGTATTGTCAGGCCGATCGTGGCGCAGGCCGAACCCATGGCGACGTTCAGGCCGCGCTGCAGTTCGTTGTTGAGTGCGGCGCGAACCGCCGAGATGGCTTCCGGCATCAAGACCAGCCCGGCGATCATTGCGCCGACAATGGCGTCGGCCTGGGGCACCTGATAGGCGACGAGCGCATCCTCGACGCTGGCGGCGACCTGCTCGGCCAGCATGACGATGCCGATCAGCCCGATCAGCAGGAGCAGAGCACTAGCGGCAATGCTTTCGTGGGCGTCGGCTGGCACTGCGGCGCCATGCGCTTGTCCGTCGATGAAATCATCCCGGTGGCGGACAGTCTGCGCGAACAGAAAACCGGCATACAACAGCACCGACAGCACGCTGACGAAGCCAAGCTGAGCCGCCGAGAACGTGCCGGGATCGGTGGTTTTCGTGTAGGTCGGCAGAATGAGCGTCATGACGCTGAGCGCGACCAGCACCGCCAGATAGGCGCTGGTCCCTTGGCGGACGATCGCCTGCTTGCGATGACGCCAGCCGCCAAACGTCAGACACATGCCGACAACGCCGGTCGAGGTGATCATCACCGTCGAGAAGACGGACTCGCGTGCCAGCGTCGGGTTGTTGGCTCCATGCAGCATGATGGAAACGATGATCGACACTTCGATTGCCGTTACGGCGATGGTCAGCACCAACGTGCCGTACGGCTCGCCTATCCGCCTGGCCACCGCCTCGGCGTGGTCGAGCACGACGAAAATGGTGATGAACATGATCGCGCTCGACAGCGCGCCGATAAATATCCTGGTGCCAAGCGACCCTTCGTCCACCGACACCCCGCTGGCCCTGACCGCGACAGCCATCGCCAGGGCGGCCAACGGCATGCCGTAGGAAACCGCCGATCTTGCGAAACCACTCATTCCAAGCCCCTTCCGCAAGCCGTGTTGCAGGTCCCTTCTGGGCAAACCCCTTCTGCGAACCCTGCGAAAGCCTGAAGCGCGCGCTCAAGCCGTCTTCTGCGTCACCAATCCCAGTTCATCGATCATCGCCTGGCGCATCAGGAATTTCTGCGGCTTGCCGGTCACCGTCATCGGCAATTCGGTGCGGAAGCGGATGTAGCGCGGGATCTTGAAGTGGGCGATCTGGCCGGCGCAGAAGGCCTTGATCTCCTGCTCGGTGGTGATCTGGCCGGGCTTCAGCACGATCCAGGCGCACAGCTCCTCGCCGTATTTCGGGTCGGGAATGCCGAATACCTGCACCTCCTTGATCTTGGGGTGGCGATAGAGGAACTCCTCGACCTCGCGCGGATAGACGTTCTCGCCGCCGCGGATGACCATGTCCTTGACCCGGCCGACGATGTTGCAATAGCCCTCGGCATCGATGGTGGCGAGGTCGCCGGTGTGCATCCAGCCGTCGGCGTCGATGGCCTCGCGGGTCTTCTGCTCGTCGTCCCAATAGCCCTTCATCACGGAACAGCCGCGCGTGCAGAGCTCGCCCGGCGCGCCGACGGCGACGGTGGCGCCTTCGGCGTCGATGGCCTTGACCTCGACATGCGGATGGACGCGGCCGACGGTCGAGACGCGCTTTTCCAAGGGATCGTCGACGCTGCTCTGGAACGACACCGGGCTGGTCTCGGTCATGCCGTAGGCGATGGTCACCTCGGCCATATGCATCAGCGACACCACCTTCTTCATCACCTCGATCGGGCATGGCGAGCCGGCCATGATGCCGGTGCGCAGGCTGGTGAGATCGAAGGAGGCGAACTCCGGATGGTCGAGCAGGCCGACGAACATCGTCGGCACGCCGTAGAGCGCGGTGCAGCGTTCCGTTGCCACTGCCTTCAGCGTGGCGCCGGCATCGAACCCTTCACTGGGGAAAACCATGGTCGCGCCCTTGGTGACACAGCCCATCGTGCCCATCGACATGCCGAAGCAATGGTAGAGCGGCACCGGGATGCACAGCAGGTCGTCGACGGTAAGCCGGATCGCCGAAGTGACGAAATTGCCGTTGTTGACGATGTTGTTGTGAGTCAGCGTCGCGCCCTTGGGCGCGCCTGTCGTGCCGCTGGTGAACTGGATGTTGATGGCGTCATCCGGTTTCAGCCCGTCGGAGATGCGGTCGAGCTTGTCATGCTCGTCGCGCCCGGCCATCGCCAACACGTCGGCGAAATTGAACATGCCCGGCGAACTCTCCTCGTCCATGCGGATGACGGTCTTCAGCGCCGGCAGTCTGTTGGCTTCGAGCTTGCCGGGGGTGGCCCTGGCGATCTCCGGCGCCAGCGTCTCGATCATGCCGAGATAGTCGGAACTCCTGAACTTGGCGGCGGTGACCAGCGCCTTGCAGCCGACCCTGTTCAAGGCATATTCCAGCTCGACCAGCCGGTAGGCCGGGTTGATGTTGACCAGGATCAGGCCGATGCGGGCGGTGGCGAATTGCGTCACCAGCCATTCCCAGCGGTTCGGCGACCAGATGCCCACGCGGTCGCCTTTCTCGAGGCCGAGCACCAGGAAGCCGGCGGCGAGCGCATCGACCGTGTCCGACAGTTCCTCCCAGGTAAAGCGCTTGTCCTGCTCGACGAAGACGGCGGCATCGAGCGTGCCGTATCTGCCGACCGTATCGGCAAACAGCGCCGGGATCGTCAGGTTGAGCAGCGGCACGCTGCGCTCGCCCGAGACATGCGCCGTGCCGTCGACCGGTGCAATGAACGAGCCGCCCTCGCGCTTGCCGCGCAGGCTGGTGGCATTCTTCAACTCGTCGAGATTGATCGGCATCGCCGTGTCCTCCGCAGACAGGCCGAGCCTATCAGCCCGGCGGGGTGGTGGAAATCCCGCTGATGGTAGGGCTGGGGTGAGAACTCGCCTGTCAGGGCCGAAAATAAAAAACCCGCCACGGAGGGCGGGTCTTCGGGGCCAATTGGCACCATAGCGAGATTAGTAGCATAGCTGCCGGCACAAAGCAAGAACAAAATTGCTGTACGTCAGGAATTCGCTTCAGGTCGTTGCCGCGGCTAGACCGCTGGATCCAACGTTAGTGGTTGGCAAAGGCCGAGGCGATATCCGATCTCCCCCCTTGCGGGGGAGATGCCCGGCAGGGCAGAGGGGGGTGCGAAGGATCGCCAAGTTCGACTTCAGCACCCCCAACCGGGAACGGATGAGGCTCCGATTGGCTGACAGGTCGGCGGGACAGCACCCCCTCTGGCCTGCCGGCCATCTCCCCCGCAAGGAGGGAGATTGGCAGCTTGGCCGACGGCGCCTGCTCCGCAATCGTCAACCCGAGTTCACCGACGCCATCCTGGCCGCGACATCGCGCAACACCGCCTCGTCGGCCGGAGCGCGCATCTTCCGCGACGCGACGAGACAGGCCTGCGAGCGCAGGATGAGCCCGTCGGCGAGCACCTTCAGATGGTTGGCGCGCAAGGTCGCGCCTGACGTGGTGATGTCGACGACGATGTCGGCCAATCCGGCCGCCGGCGCGCCTTCGGTGGCGCCGAGGCTTTCGACGATGCGGTAGACCTGGATGCCGTGCTTTTGCGAAAAGAACTGCTGGGTCAGGCGCCAGTATTTGGTGGCGATCCTGAGCCGCCGGCCGTGGCGCTGGCGGAAATCGGCGGCGACGTCGTCGAGGTCGGCCATGGTGTCGACGTCGAGCCAGATGTCGGGCACGGCGACGACGACATCGGCATTGCCGAAACCGAGGCGGGCGATGATTTCGGCGCGCGCCTCGCAGTCGGCAAGGTTTTCGCGCAGCAGGTCCTCGCCGGTGATGCCGAGATCGACCGAGCCCTGGCCGATTTCGCCGGCGATTTCGGAGGCCGACAGGAACGCTATCTCGACGCCGTCCAGGCCATCGATGCGGGCGCGGTATTTGCGCTCGTCACCCGGCAGGCTGACGGCAAGCCCGGCCTTGGCCAGCACCTCCAGCGCCTGCTCCTTGAGCCGGCCCTTCGACGGCAGCGCCAGCGTGATCATGGCGCCGTCTCCCGCAGCGCTTCGATGCGGTCCAGCCAGACGGAAAAACCGACGCCGGGGATCGGCGTCTTGGCGCCGAGCAGCGTCAGCAGCCGGTCGTAGCGGCCGCCGCCGGCCAGTGGCCGGTCGCCATCCTGCGCCGCGATCTCGAAGACCAGGCCAGTGTAATAATCGAGCGGCCGGCCGAAGGCGGCATCGTAGCTGATTTCAGACATCGGCAGACCGAGGCTTTCGATTGCCGCGGCGCGGGCGGCAAAATTCTCCAGCGCAGTTCCCAGCGAAAGCCCGGCATCGGCGGCAAAACTTGCGAGCGCCCCGGCGGCGCTATCTAGCGGCACGTCGATCGCCAGGAAACCCTTCAAAGCCGCAAATGCCTCGTTCGACAGCCGGACGCTGCGCAATTCGGCCTTCTCGATCAGGCGCCGGGCAATTTCGGACGGCGAACGCCCGGCCGTTGCCGACAGGCCGGCCTGTTCCATGCCGCCGGCGATATGCGCCGAAAGAGCCTCCAGATCGCCGTCGAGGACAAGCGCTGCCACCGCGCCGGCGAGCTGGCTGTTGCGGGGTGGATTGGCGAGGTCGGCAAGAGCGGCCTCCAGCATCGGCGCCGAGCCGAAGGCGCGGGCCAGCCGCATGCGCCAGCCGCGCGGCAGGCCAAGCGCTGCCAGCACCGCCTCGAAAATGGTCTGGTCGCCAAGCGTCACCGCCAGCTCCCGTCCGGGCAGCACCAGCGTAAGCAGCGCATGCGCATCGGCCAGCGAACGCGCATCGGCGGCGGCCGTGTCGCGGTCGCCGAGGTCCTCGATGCCGGCCTGGAAGAATTCGTTGCCGCCCTCGCGGCGCTGGCGAAACACCTCGCCGAGATAGGAATAGCGGCGCGGCGTGCCGGCCTGGCTGGCAATGTGGTCGAGGCAGACCGGAATGGTGAATTCCGGCCGCAGGCAAAGCGTCTGTCCGGTCTCGCTCTCGGTGAGAAAGATGCGGCGCCGCAAATCCTCGCCGGCCATGTCGAGGAACGGGTCGGCCGGCTGCAGCACAGCGACCTCGACCGCATGGGTGTTGCGCGCGGCGAATAGGCTGGCGATGTCGGATGCGATGGCAGGGGAGGTCATGGGGATGTGGGGCGCGAGGCACCCCCCTCTGGCCTGCCGGCCATCTCCCCCTCAAGGGGGGAGATTGGATATCGCGCCTGCTTTCGCCAATCTCCAGCGTTGGAAAGAAGACGGTGAGGCTGAAGCTGCCAATCTCCCCCCTTGAGGGGGAGATGGCCGGCAGGCCAGAGGGGGGTGCTCACGCGCCACCTTTCGCCCGGTCGGCCGCCTGCGCCGCCAGTATCTTCCTCACCTCGGCAACCAGCCCACTTTCCGCCACGGTCACCTGCGCCGGCCGTGCGGCGCGCCATTCGGCGTTGTCGGCGATCTCGGCCGACATCTTGGCGCCTTCGATCAGGTCCTTGATCTGCAGCTCGCCCTTGGCGCGCTCGTCGCCGCCCTGGATGATGGCGACCGGGCTGCCGCGGCGGTCGGCATATTTCAGCTGCGCCTTCATGCCGGCGCCGCCGAGATACATTTCGGAGCGGATGCCGGCGGCACGCAGCTCGGCCACCATCTTCTGGTAGCGGCCGAGGCTTTCCGTATCCTTGTCCATGGTCAGCACGACGACCGGTGCGATCACGTCAGACGTGTCGAGCTTGCCGAGGTTCTTCAGCGCCGTCATCAGGCGGGAGACGCCGATGGAAAAGCCGGTTGCCGGCACCGGCTCGCCACGGAAACGCGAGATCAGCCCGTCATAGCGGCCACCGCCACCGACCGAACCGAAGCGGACGATCTGGCCGTCCTCATTGGGGATCTCGGCCAGCAGCTCGGCCTCGTAGACCGGGCCGGTGTAATATTCGAGGCCGCGGACGACGGAGGGGTCGATGCGGATACGGTCTTCACCGTAGCCGCTTTGTGCGACCATGGTTCTTATCTGTTCCAGCTCTGCAAGGCCCTCGACAAACGACGCATTCGTTATGCCCAGATGTTCGAGTTTCCTTTCCTCGACAAGATTGCTGAGTCCGGGGTTGATGGATCCCAGTGTCTGGACAATTTTTTCGGGATCGTGCTGCGCCATGACTGTGAAATAGCTGATCACAACGTCGATTTGTGCGTTATCCAGCCCGGCACCTTTGGTGAAATCACCGCTCTCGTCCTTGCGCCCTGCACCCAAAAGCAGGCGCACGCCCTCGACGCCCAACTTGTCCAGCTTGTCGATCGCGCGCAGCACCTGCAGCCGGCGGCCGGCATTCTCCTCGCCGCCAAGGCCGATCGCCTCCAGCACGCCGTCGAGCACCTTGCGATTGTTGACGCGGATGACGTAGTCGCCGCGCTTGATGCCGAGCGCCTCCATCACATCGGCCATCATCATCGCCATCTCGGCGTCGGCGGCGACGCCCGGCGTGCCGACCGTGTCGGCATCGAACTGCATGAACTGGCGAAAACGGCCGGGACCGGGCTTCTCGTTGCGGAACACCCAGCCGGAGCGATAGCTGCGATAGGGCTTCGGCAGGCGCTCGAAATTTTCGGCGACAAAGCGCGCCATTGGCGCGGTCAGGTCGTAGCGCAGCGACAGCCACTGGTCGTCGTCGTCCTGGAACGAGAACACGCCCTCGTTCGGCCGGTCCTGGTCGGGCAGGAATTTGCCGAGCGCATCGGTGTATTCGATCAGCGGCTGGTCGACCGGCTCGAAACCGTAAAGCTCAAAGACCGAGCGGATCGTCGCCATCATCTTCTCGACGGCGCGCAGATCGTCGGCGCCGCGGTCGACAAAGCCGCGCGGCAGCCGCGCTTTCATCTTTTCGGATTTGTCGGCCATGGGATGGGTACTCGGTGTTTCGTGGCGCTCCGGGGATCGGTTAAAATAACCGATTTCCACGGCGCGGGTGTCCTAACCGATGCAGCCGGGAGCGGCAAGGGTTTGCGCTTCTTCCTTCTCTCCTTGTGGGAGAAGGTGGCCGAGCGAAGCTCGGTCGGATGAGGGGTGTTCCAGGGAACGCCTGCGCCTCATTTCTTCCAACACCCCTCAACCGTCTCGGCGCTGCGCGCCGATCCACCTTCTCCCACAAGGGGAGAAGGCAAGAAAAAGAAGCTGAAACAATTGCGCCATGCGCGCGGCATCGTGCCGACACAATCCGGGCCGATAAGCGCGCCGAAACAAGGGGTTCGGGGCCATGGCCACGCTACAGAAGTTCGACATCATCGATAGCGGCGCATGCGACGCCCCGGTCCGGCTGCGGCCGGCCGATGGTTATGGGCCAAAAACGACGAAGCAAATCGCCGGACTGTTCGAGATCGCGGCGCAACAGCGCAGCGGGCCGACCATGCGCGACGTGCTGATGACCGGCCTGCTGGTGATCTATCCGGTGTTCGCCGCGCTGGCGGCCATCCTGGCCGGGTTTTTCCTGGCCGGCGCCGGCGGCGCCTGAGCCGCTATTTCGGCCGCCTGAACGCTTTCCGCTCCGCCTCGACCGGTTCCCGGCAGACGCAGCCCTCGAGATGGTCGTTGACCAGCCCCATCGCCTGCATGAAAGCGTAGACGGTGGTCGGGCCGACAAAGCTCCAGCCGCGCTTCTTCAGCTCCTTCGAAATGCGGACCGAAACGGCCGTCGTCGGATTGGCGCGCAGATGGGCGAGGTCGACGATCTCGGGCCGCTCGTCCGGGCCGGGCTCGAACTTCCAGAACCAGGCGGCCAGCGAGCCGGCCTCGTCGATGAGTTCGCGGGCGCGTTTGGCGTTGTTGATGGTCGAAACGATCTTGCCGCGGTGACGGATGATGCCGGCATTGCCGAGCAGGCGCTCGACATCGGCGTCGGTGAAGGCGGCGATCTTGTCGACATCGAAGCCGGCGAAGGCCTCGCGGAAATTGTCGCGCTTGCGCAATATGGTCAGCCAGGACAGGCCCGACTGAAAGCCTTCGAGGCAGATCTTTTCGAACAGCCGGCGATCGTCGGCGACCGGCCGGCCCCATTCGTGGTCGTGGTAGTGCAGATAATCCGGCAGGTTGCCGTGCCAGAAGCAGCGGGCGATGCCGTCGGGACCAGCAAGCAGACCTGTCTTTTCGTCCATGGCGGAATTCCGTTCGTGTCTTGGCGTTAACGCGTTTTGAAGCGGCCTTTACCGCGGCTTTACCAGATTCCTGAACCGGGCGGTAACCACACCAAAAGGTTTACTGACAGACAGGCATTTTACGCATTCCGATTCATGTTTCGGTTGCCGCTTCGCGCCCAATGTCGCGGAAATCGGGGAGGCTTTGCGCCCCGGCATGTTCGACGATCAAGGTGCGATCCGATGAAGATATTCTTGTTCCCACTGTTCGGCGCCGCGGCCGTGCTTGCCGTCGGTGCCGCCAATGCCAACGACCGCTATGCCGAGAGGCCGCCGGTGGTGGTCAGCCCCGACCTTTCGGCGCCCTGGGTGCTGCAGCTCGGCCATGCGCCGGGCATCGTGCGGCAGAGCCGGCAGGAAGCGCAGCCGCTACGGCGCTACCGGCGGCAAGCTGAACCCGATCAGTTGCGCACCGCAGCGGTGCAGGCGCCGGCCAAACGCATGGTGATGCGGCCGCAGATCGATCCCGTCTATTTGCCGCAGGAAGTCGCCTATGACGGCCCGCAGAAGCCGGGCACGATCGTCATCGATACGAGAGAGAATTTCCTCTATCTGGTCGAGAAGAACGGCAAGGCGCGGCGCTACGGCGTCGGCACCGGCAAGCCGGGCTTCGAATGGTCCGGCACTCACAAGATCACCAACAAGCGGGTCTGGCCGGACTGGCGGCCGCCGGCGGTGATGATCGCCCGCGAAGCCGCAAAGGGCCGTTATCTGCCAACCTATCTCGCCGGCGGCATGGAAAACCCGCTCGGCGCACGCGCGCTCTATCTCGGCTCGACCGAATACCGCATCCACGGCACCAACCAGCCCTGGACCATCGGCGGCGCGGTGTCGTCGGGCTGCATCCGCATGCGCAACGAGGATGTGGTCGATCTTTACGAACGCGTGAATATCGGAACAACGGTGGTGGTGATATAGTTGCCGCGACGAATCATCTGGTCTAGAAAGACATTAGCTTTGGCTTTCTGAGGCCAGATGAATAAACAACGGGGGACGGGCCGTGTGGGGATGCGGCCAGTCACGAAAGGGCAGCGCGGCAAGCCGTGCTGCCCTTTTTGTTTCCGCCAGCGAGAATTGACGAAGATTTCGCCGGCACGTCGCGCGACAGGCATAGCGGTTCGCTTTTCGCGCTGCCTTTTCGCCGTCCCTTTGCTATGTGGCAGCCAAAATTCCAGACAAAGGCCCTATCTCGATGTCCCTCTCCGATGACAGCCGCTATCTCAAGGGCGGCCCGGTTGCCCAACGCATCATCGCCAGCGTGCGCGAGGACGCGGCGATCGCCACCGCCGAAGGCTTTCCGCCCAAGCTGGTGTCGATCACCGTCGGCGACACAGCGGCGGTCGACATCTATGTCCGCAACCAGCGCGCCAAGGCGGGGCTGGCCGGAATCGGCTTCGAGGAGAGGCGCTTTCGCGCCGACATCACTGCCGGCGAACTCGAAGCTGCGATCCACGGCCTCAACGCCGACCCGCGCGTCACCGGCATCATCATCCAGCGACCGGTGCCGGTGCATATCCCGATCAAGACGCTGCAGGCGGCGGTGCATCCACTCAAGGACGTCGAGGGCATGCATCCGGCGTCGATCGGCAACATCGTCTACAACCAGCTCGACCTGGCGCCCTGCACTGCCGCTGCCTCGGTCGAACTGCTCAGGGAAACCGGCCTCGACCTCAAGGGGCTCGAAGTGGTGGTCGTCGGCCACTCCGAGATTGTCGGCAAGCCGATCGCCTTCCTTTTGATGAGCGAAGGCGCGACGGTAACCGTCTGCCATCACATGACGCGCTCGGTGGCGGCACATGCACGCCGCGCCGACGCGCTGTTCGTGGCCGTCGGCAAGCCGCGGCTGATCAAGGCCGACATGGTCAAGCCGGGCGCCGCCGTGATTGATATCGGCATCAATTCGGAAATCGGACCGGACGGCGAAAGCCGCATCGTCGGCGACGTCGATGCCGAGAGCGTCAGGCACGTCGCGTCGTGGATCACGCCGGTGCCGGGCGGCGTCGGCCCGATCACCGTGGCGATCCTGCTGCGCAACACGATGGTGGCGCTCAGCCGCCAGCGCGCCCGCTACCAGGCAACCTACGGCACGGCGGACAGACTGGCGGCGGAGTAGGCGACTGGCGGATCACTCGGCCGCGACAACCACCCTGTCTTCGCGAACGCCTTCGGGCTTCGGCCCACCATAGGCCCAGTCGAGCAGCTTTATCGTATGCACCACCGGCAGCTTGGCGGCGGAGGCGATCTGGGTGATGCAGCCGATGTTGCCGGTGGCGACGATTTCAGCGCCGGTCGCCTCGATATTCCTGACCTTGCGGTCGCGCAGCGTCGCCGAAATCCCGGGCTGCAGGATGTTGTAGGTGCCGGCAGAACCGCAGCAGAGATGCCCTTCGCGCGGCTCGCGCACGACGAACCCGGCCCGGACCAGAAGCTCCTTCGGCTGGCGGGTGATCTTCTGGCCATGCTGCATCGAGCAGGCCGAGTGATAGGCGACGATAGTGCCCGGTCTACGCACCGGTTCCGGCAGGTCGAGACTCCCGAGATATTCGGTGATGTCCTTGGCCAGCGCCGACACGCGCGCCGCCTTGTCGGCGTAGGCAGGATCGAGGCGCAGGATGAAGCCATAATCCTTGATGGTGGTGCCGCAGCCGGATGCGGTGATGACGATGCCATCGAGCCCACCCTGCTCGATGGCGCGCGTCCAGGCGTCGACGTTCCGTCGGGCCGACGCCAAGGCAGCGTCCTCGCGTCCCATGTGATGCACCAGCGCGCCGCAGCAGCCCTCGCCCTCGGGCACGACGACCTCGACGCCAAGCCGGGTCAGCAGCGAAATCGCCGTATCGTTGATGCCGGGATCGAGCACGGATTGCGCGCAGCCGGCGAGGATGGCGACGCGGCCATTTTTCTTGCCGCCCTGCCCTGCATGGACGCCCGGCGAGGCCATCGGCGAGACTGCCGGGACCGACGCCGGTGCGAGCTTGAGCATGGCGCCCAGCGGCCTCAAGGCCTGGATTTTCTCAAACAGGCCGGCGAATGGCTGGCCGAGCTTCGCCAGCTTGAGCGCTGCGCGAAAGCGCGAGGGATAAGGCAGCACGAACGCCAGCATGGCGCGTGTCAGGCGATCGGCCAGCGGACGCTTGTAGGTCTGCTCGATATGGGCGCGGGCATGGTCGACCAGATGCATATAGTTGACACCCGACGGGCAGGTGGTCATGCAGGCGAGGCAGGACAGGCAGCGGTCGATATGGGTGACGATCTCCTTGTCTGCGGGACGGCCGTTCTCCAGCATGTCCTTGATCAGGTAAATCCGGCCGCGCGGCGAATCCAGTTCGTTGCCGAGCGTCACATAAGTCGGGCAGGTGGCGGTGCAGAAGCCGCAATGCACGCATTTGCGCAGGATCTTTTCCGATTCCGCGACATGCGGATCGGCAAGCTGGGCAAGCGAGAAGGAGGTCTGCACGTAAACGAATCCTTACCGTTTGAGCATGATCTTTTCCCAAAACCGGTATCCGCTTTTTGGGATCATGCTCATAGTCCGAGGAACCAGCTTTCCGGGTTCTTGACCGCCTCGCCGCGCTGCAGCGCCTGCAGGCCGAGAATGCAGCGGGCAATGAACCAGACGGCGACAGCGACCATCAGCACGACGCCGACGACCACGACCATCAGCAGCGCCGAGATCAGTGCATAGAGCAGGCCGATCCAGAAGGTGCGGATCAGGAATGCGTAATGGCTTTCAACGAAGCCGCCGGCCTTGCCGCGGTTGATATAGGCCAGGACGATGCCGACAATGCCGCTGACGCCGATAACGAGGCCGGCGAGATAGAGGATATAGATGACCAGCGCGTTGGTCGGACCGGGCTCCAGCCAGCGGTCGGTCTGGCGTGACGTACCGTTTTGGCCTGCATCGCTCATTGCGCTCCTCCCTCGGTTGCTGGGGCGAGAGTAGCAGAGCCTGCGCCCGGCGCCATACGCCCGGGATTGAGGATATTCTTCGGGTCGAATTCGGCCTTCAGCCGCGCCGACAGTGCTGCAAGAGGCGGCGCTTGCGGTTCGAACACGGGTATCGCCGCGCGATGCGCAGGGGTTGCGCGAGCCAGCGTGGCATGGCCGCCGCCATGCTTTCTGATCAGCCCGCGCAACAGGCCGGCCTCTGGATCGTCCTGCTGCATGCGCAGCCAGATCAGCCCGCCCTGCCAATCGTAGAAGGCATCGACCGCGGCCTGCATGCGCAGCGCCAGCACCATAAGGTGGCCCTGCGACGGCGCCATCGAGACGCGCCACACCGGCCTTTCGCTGCCGTCGGCGAATGGCGCGCAATCGCGGATGTCACGCCAGGCCGAATACGAGACCGAACCGGAAATCTCCTGCAGCGGACCGGCGTTTTTCAGCAGGTCTTTCAGCGCGGCGATGCGGTAGGCGACCGACGGGCCGAAACCCTCGATGCGCAGCAGCGTCGCCGCATCGCTGCCGAGACTGCCGCCGGCGACCCGCGCGGCGACCCGTTCAGGAAGATGGGCCGCACTCGACACCTCCGCGCTGGAACCCAGTGCCAGCGCCATGGCGGCGGTGGCATGATCGTCGAGCAGGCCACGGATGGCGAGCGTGACTTCGGTCTCGGCAGCGGGAAGCACCTTGAAGGTGACGTCGGTGAACACCGCCAGCGTGCCCCAGCTGTTGGCCATCAGCTTGGACAGATCATAGCCGGTGACATTCTTGACCACACGGCCGCCCGACTTGAAGGCCTCGCCACGGCCGGAAACGGCCGCGATGCCAAGGATGTGATCGCGCGCAGCCCCGGCCTTCAGCCGCCGCGGGCCGGAAAGGTTCGCGGCCAGCACGCCGCCGATCGTGCCTCGTCCTGGTTCACCGCCGAGCAGCGGGCCGTAGTCCATCGGCTCGAAGGCCAGTTGCTGGCCGTTTTCGGCAAGCAGGCTTTCGATCGCGGCCAGCGGCGTGCCGGCTTTCGCCGACAGCACCAGTTCGGCCGGCTCATAGAGCGTGACGCCGGACAGGTTCGACAGGTCGAGCGTATGCTCGCTCTGCTGCGGCCGGCCGATGCCGCGCTTGGAACCATGGCCGAGGATCTCGAGCGGCGAGTCTTCCGCTGCGGCCCAGGCGATGGTGGAGAGGGTTTCCGCTGATGTGGTCGGGGTGAAGGTGGTCATGCGGCAGAACCACCAGTCGTAAATGACGAGAAGCCGCGATCCTTCCCACCCCCCTCTGTCCTGCCGGACATCTCCCCCGCAAGGGGGGAGATCGAATGTCGCTTAGGCTTTCGCCAACCATCAACGCTTGAAGGCGAGCAGGACGTTGAAGCAGCCAATCTCCCCCCTTGCGGGGGAGATGTCCGGCAGGACAGAGGGGGGTGTCCAAGCGCCAACATACCCTCAAAACCTCGGAATGTCCGGAAATGCCAGCTGCCCGCGATGCACGTGCATCCGCCCGAGCTCCGCGCATCGCCTCAGCTGCGGAAATACCTTGCCCGGGTTGAGCAGGTGATTGGGGTCGAAGGCGCATTTGACGCGCATCTGCTGGTCGAGATCGATCTGGTTGAACATTTCCGGCATCAGGTCGCGCTTCTCGACGCCGACCCCGTGCTCACCGGTCAGCACGCCGCCGACCTTGACGCAGAGCCGCAATATGTCGGCGCCGAAACTCTCCGCCTTGTCGAGCTCGCCCGGCACGTTGGCGTCGTAGAGGATCAGCGGATGCAGATTGCCGTCGCCGGCGTGGAAGACATTTGCGACGCCGAGCCCGTATTTCTCCGACAGTTCGCGCATGCCGGCGAGGACGCGCGGCAATTCCTTGCGCGGGATGGTGCCGTCCATGCAGTAATAGTCGGGCGAGATGCGGCCGACCGCCGGGAAGGCTGCCTTGCGGCCGGCCCAGAAACTCAGCCGCTCCTGCTCCGATTGCGAAATGCGGCATGTGGTCGAGCCGTTCCTATAGGCAATGGCTTCGACCAGGCCGATCAGATGGTCGACCTCGACACCCGGCCCGTCCAGCTCGACGATCAGCAGCGCCTCGACATCCAGGGGATAGCCGGCCTGGACGAAATCCTCGGCGGCGTGGATGGCCGGGCGGTCCATCATCTCCATGCCGCCCGGGATGATGCCGGCGCCGATGATGTCGGCGACACATTGGCCGGCTTGCTCGCTGGTCGGGAAGCCGATCAGCAGGGCACGCGCCGTCTCGGGCTTCTTCAAAATGCGGACGGTGACCTCGGTGACGACACCGAGCAATCCTTCGGAGCCGGTCATCACGCCGAGCAGGTCGTAGCCTTCCGCGTCGAGATGGCTGCCGCCGAGGCGCACCACCTCGCCATTCATCAGCACCATCTCGATACCAAGCACATTATTGGCGGTGAGACCGTATTTTAGGCAGTGCACGCCGCCGGAATTTTCCGCGACATTGCCGCCGATCGAGCAGGCGATCTGGGAGGATGGATCGGGGGCGTAATAGAAGCCCTCCTGCTCGACGGCGGTGGTGATGCCGAGATTGGTGACGCCGGGCTGAGCGACGACGATGCGGTTCTGGAAATCGATCTCGAGGATGCGGTTGAAGCGGCTCATCACCAGCAGCACCGCGTCTTCCAGCGGCAGCGCGCCGCCGGAGAGCGAGGTGCCGGAGCCGCGCGGCACGACGCGGATATTGCGGTCACTGCAATATTTCAGCACGCGCGAGACCTGCGCCACGGTTTGCGGCAGCACCACGACCAGCGGCAATTGCCGGTAGGCGGTGAGCCCATCGCTCTCGAAGGCGCGCATCGCATTGGCTGCGTCGACGACGCCCTCGCCCGGCACGATGATGCGCATATCGGCGACGATCTCATCGCGCCGGCGCAGCGTGGCGTCGTCTGGTTTCGGCATCGCAAGACCGGACATCGACAGCCTCCTTCGACCGACTGGTAAAAATCTTTTACCAGCGACGGCTATCGGTTGCAAATGCCGCTTTGGCCGGGATCGCGGGCCTATGGCCGGGACAGCCTTTCGCAGCGGCAATCTGCCGCTGCGCGCCCCACACTACTCGCCCGGCTGCTTGCCCGGTTCGGAGTGCATGCGGCGGACACGGCGCACGCCCCACCAGACGAGCAGGACGGCGAGCGGCACCGAGGCGGCGGTGACCATTTCCGGCGCAAAGGCATGGCCGAAGATCGAGGCGCCCTTGGCGACGTAGCCGATGAGGCCGACGACATAGTAGGAAACGGCGGCGACCGAGAGTCCCTCCACCGTCTGCTGCAGGCGCAATTGCAGGCGGGCGCGATTGTTCATCGATGCCAAGAGATCGCGGTTCTGCTTCTCGACCTCGACGTCGACCCAGGTGCGCAGCAGCGTGGTGGCGCGGGTCAGCTTGCGCGACAGATTGGCCTGGCGCTCCTCGACCGAACGGCAGGTGCGCATGGCCGGGGCGACGCGCCGCTGCAGGAACCCGCCCCAGGTGTCGTAGCCGGGCACGGCTTCTTCCTCGAGCGCCTCCAGCCGCTCGCCGACGATGCCGTCATAGGCACGGCTGGCGCCGAACCGGTAGAGGCTGGAGGCGGCATCCGCCTCCAGTTCGGCGGCAAGTTCGGTCAGGTCGGCCAGCAAGGTCTGGCTGTCGCGGGTTTCGGCGACCTTCATTTCCAGCGTGGTCTGGGCCAGCCTGTCCTCGATGCGGCGGGCACGCCCCGAAAGCATCAGCGCCAGCGGCAGCCCAAGCATGGCCAGCGTGCGGTAGGTCTCGATATCGATCAGCCGCTGCGACAGCGCCCCGGTGCGCGCCGGTGTCAGCCCGCGATCGAGCACCAGCATGCGGGTCAAGCCGTCGCCATCCTGGCGGAAATCGGTGACGATGGCCGCGTTGCCGCGCTCGACCAGCGAATAGCACAGGCTGGTCGGGTCGAAGCCGGCGATCAGCCGCTCGTTCGCCGGTGTCCATTTGCGGATTTCGAGCCTGATGCCGGAAATCACCGTGCCCGGCGGCGAAAACCCGTTGCCGAAGGGGGTATCTTCTTGCCCCCTGCCGTTTTCGGCGAGCGGCCCTTCCCAGAGATAGGTCGAGAACTCCGTGTGCCGTTCCCAGCGCAGCGAGCCCTTGCCCCACTTCATCGCGTGATGGCGGGCATGGCGGTCGGGCGCGGCAATACCAAGGCGCTGCGACAGTTCCGAAAGCACTGCCAGATCGACGCTCGATCCGCCTTCGGTCATGAAGGAAAGCTGCACCAGCACGCGCGGCTTTTCGACCAGCGGATGCGGTCGGGCGTGGACCTCGCCGAGCGCGCCGGGCCGACCTTCGTGCGCCGGAAAGCCCATGACGCTGCCGCCCATGGCTTTGGCGCGCAGCTGGAATTCGAGATTGGACGGGTCGGCGTCTGGCACGGCTGGTCCCCCGGGCTTCTCTGAGCCCTTTGGCAATGATGTCCCTCTAGAGCGGTTTTATCGTTTCACGGAAACGCCGAACCGCTCTATCCCTTTGATTCTGCGCAATTCCGGACGGAAAACCGTTTCACACTTTTCCTGGAATTGCTCTAGAGGCAATCGCCAGGGGACGCAAACAGCCAGTTTAGCAGAAGGTGATATGAAGCCGCGGCTGTGAAACCGACCCGGCCGGGCGAATTGGATAAATAATTTGACCAGTTGGCGACGCTGGCTTTATCTTGCGCGACATCGGTTCAACCCCCAGGCACCCCGTTTGAGCGACATTTTCTCCCGGATCGAGCATTCGCGCACCGCCGACGAGGTGGTGCAGCAGATCGAGAGCCTGATCCTCGAAGGCGTGCTGCGCACCGGCGACCGGCTGCCGGGCGAGCGCGAGCTGGCGCGCCAGTTCGAGGTGTCGCGGCCGATCCTGCGCGATGCCTTGAAAGCCTTGGAAGGGCGCGGGCTATTGACGACACGGCCAGGCGGCGGCACCCATGTCGCCGACGTCATCGGCCAGCTGTTCACGAAGCCGGTGGCCGACCTGATCTCGATGCATCGCAAGGCGGTGACCGACTATCTGGAGTACCGCCGCGAGATCGAGGCGGTGGCGGCGGAATATGCGGCGCGGCGCGCCACATCGGACGATCTGGCGCTGCTCGACCGCATCATGGCACGGATGGACGAGGCGCACCGGACCGGCAATTTCGACGACGAGGCGGAAATCGACGTTGAGTTCCATCACGCGATCTGCGAATGCGCGCACAACATCATCCTGCTGCACACGCTGCGCGCCTGTTACCGGCTGCTGTCGGAAGGCGTGTTCCAGAACCGGCGGCTGGTGTTCAGCGTGCCGGGTGCGCGCGAGGCGCTGCTTTCGCAGCACCGGGCAATCTACACCGCGGTCAAGGCCGGCGATCCGGCCGCGGCGCGGCAGGCGGCGATGGACCACATCTCCTATGTCGAACGGTCGATGGCCGAGGCCGAGCGCAGCGGCGACTGGCAGCGCGTGTCGCGGCTGAGGCTCAGGCAGCGCTCCGAGCCCGGTGATGGCGAGCCGGCAAGAAAACAGCCGTAGGCCGCGGCCAGAAAATTCAACGACGAACCAGCGAAGAACCAGCGGAAAAAGATCCATGAGCAGCATCCTCACCATCGCCGACCTCAAGGACCTGGCGCGCCGCCGTGTGCCGAAGATGTTCTTCGACTACGCCGATTCCGGCGCCTGGACCGAAAGCACCTACCGAGCCAACGAAGAGGATTTCCAAAAGATCAAGTTCCGCCAGCGCGTGCTGGTCGACATGGACAACCGCTCGCTGGAATCGACCATGATCGGCGAGAAGGTGGCGATGCCGGTGGCGCTGGCGCCGACCGGCATGACCGGCATGCAGCATCCGGACGGCGAGATGCTGGCGGCGCAGGCGGCGGAAGAATTCGGCGTGCCGTTCACGCTGTCTACGATGAGCATCTGCTCGATCGAGGATGTCGCGTCGGTGACCAGGAAGCCGTTCTGGTTCCAGCTCTATGTGCTGCGCGACAAGGATTTCGTCTTCGATTTGATCGACCGGGCAAAGGCGGCGAAATGTTCGGCGCTGGTGCTGACGCTCGACCTGCAGATCCTGGGCCAGCGCCACAAGGATATCCGCAACGGGCTTTCGGCGCCGCCGCGGATGACGCCGAAGCACCTCTGGCAGATGGCGACAAGGCCGCGCTGGTGCGTCGGCATGGCCGGGACCAAGCGCCGGAGCTTCCGCAACATCGTCGGCCATGCCAAGGGCGTCGGCGACCTCGCCTCGCTTTCGTCGTGGACGAAGGAGCAGTTCGATCCGCATCTGTCGTGGAAGGACGTCGCCTGGATCAAGGAGCGCTGGGGCGGCAAGCTGATCCTGAAAGGCATTCTCGACAAGGAAGATGCGATGATGGCGGCCAGGTCGGGTGCCGATGCGATCATCGTTTCCAACCATGGCGGCCGCCAGCTCGACGGCGCCTCGTCATCGATCATGGCGCTCGAAGAGATCGCCGATGCCGTCGGCGACACGATCGAGGTGCATATGGACGGCGGCATCCGTTCCGGCCAGGACGTGCTCAAAGCACTGTGCCTCGGCGCCAAGGGCACCTATATCGGCCGGCCTTTCCTGTACGGCCTCGGCGCACTCGGCAAGGAAGGGGTTACCAAGGCGCTGGAAATCATCCGCAAGGAGATGGACATAACGCTGGCACTGTGCGGAAAGCGTCTGGTCACCGACATGGGCAAGGATCAGCTTCGGCGCTAAAGTCCCGTGACAGCATGATCACGGAGGCGACGCAGGCATTGACGGAGCCCGGCATCAATTTTTACGAGGCGCGCGGACCGCAAGGCATGCGCCTTTATGCGATCGGCGATGTGCACGGCCGGCTCGACCTGCTGGCCGCCATGCACCGGCGGATCGAGGCGGAGCTCGGTCAAAGGCCGTCGGCCGATTGGCGCGTGATCCATCTCGGCGACTATGTCGACCGCGGCCCGGACTCCAAAGGCGTCATCGATTTCCTGATCGACGCGCAAAAACGCGATCCGCGTCACCTGATGCTGGCCGGGAATCATGATCTCGGCTTTCTCGATTTTCTCGATGTCCCCGATCCGGACGGGCTGTTCATGCGCTATGGCGGCATCCAGACGGCGCTGTCGTATGGTGTGTCACTCGGTGGGAGCAGCGCCTGGTTTGGCCGCGCCGATGCGGCATTGCGGCAAGGGCACGCCGCACTGGTCGAGGCGGTGCCGCAGAACCATGTCGAATTCCTGCGCTCGCTGCCCTTTTCAGTGACGTTCGGCGATTTCTTCTTCTGCCATGCCGGCATCCGGCCCGGCATTGCGCTGGAAAGCCAGAGCCCGCAGGACCTGATCTGGATCCGCGAGGTCTTCCACGATCACACCGGTCTTCATCCCAAGATCGTGGTGCACGGCCATACGCCGGTGCCCAAGCCCGAGATCACAGGCAACCGCGTCAATGTCGACACCCTCGCCTGGCAGTCGGGAAACCTCACCGCGCTCGTCGTGGACGGCGCGGACAAGCATATCCTGACAGTCACGGGTGAGCGGGCTTAGGGAAGGCGTGGGGTTATGAGCAGAGGGTCTAGCGAAGCGCGGCGGTGACGCCGTAGCCGTCGACGGCATTGTGGTTGTTGGCTGCGTCGGCGGAATAAATGCCGAGGCCGCACAAGACAATGGCCGACAACATGGCAAAGGACAAAAAGGCTGCTTTCACGGACGTCATCTCTTGTTGAGCTTCCTGCATCTATGCACGAGCGGGTTACCAATGCGTTGAAACGCAAAATTCGTCGCAAATGTCTGACGGTTTCGCGCTTCTAGGCATGTTCTGTATCGGCGGTGTGTCGCGCGGGTCACAGGATAGGTTCATCGCGGTTGCACGGAAGATGCAGAGCGGCGCCTTTTAGGCTAGCGGATTGACACAGGCCAAGGATGAAACGCGTTATCCCCGGCGGATTTGGCGCCGCGTGCCAAATATGCAACGTCGCCAAATAGGCAACGTTGGCTGTATGAGTCGTCAGATCGTCGCCACCCAGGCGCGGGCGATGGCCAGGCCGGCGGCATCGGCTTGCGGTCCGTTGCGGGCCATTTCATCGTCGAGCCGACCTGCCCATTCAGGATGCCGCTCGGCAATCAGCGGTGCGAAGGAGGTGCTCCAGTCGCGAACCATCGGCCGGTCGGCCTCGAAATGGAACTGGAAGCCATAGACGGCGCGGCCGATGCGGAACGCCTGGTTCTCGGCGACGGCGTTGCCGGCCAGCCGCACGGCCCTCTCAGGCAAGACAAAGGTGTCGTCGTGCCATTCGAAGATCGGGAATTTTTCGGGCAAGGCGGCGAGCACCGGATCGGCGTTCGCGGCCGCGGTGAGCGCTACCTCGTGCCAGCCGAACTCCGAGGCACCGCCGATCTGGTTCTCGCCGCCAAAGGCGCGCGCGACCAACTGGCCGCCAAGGCAGATGCCGAGCACCGCGCGATCCCTCTCGGCAAAATCGCGCGTCAGGTCGAGCAGGCCCGGAAAATAAGGACAGAGCTCGTCGTCCAGTGCATTCTGGGCGCCGCCGAGCACCACCATGGCGTCATGCCCGCCGCTATCTTGCGGCAGCGCGTCGCCGCGATAGGGCCGGCGCAGATCGATATCGGCGCCGGCCTCGACAAGCGCCGCGCCGATCTGGCCAAGGCCCTCATTGTCGAAGTTCTGGACGACCAAGACCCGCATCGAAACCTGCTGACATGAAATAGATGCAGCGAGGGATATCATGGCGCCAGCATTGCAGCCAACAGGGAACGCCTATGCCACTGCAAAACCGGGTCGATCCGTTCGGCGCCATCCATGCCGTGCCGGAGCGCGGCCTGTTCATGGGCAATCGCGGCATCATTCACGACG
Organism: Mesorhizobium sp. M0923; assembly: GCF_040319365.1. NCBI lineage: Bacteria > Pseudomonadati > Pseudomonadota > Alphaproteobacteria > Hyphomicrobiales > Phyllobacteriaceae > Mesorhizobium > Mesorhizobium sp. M0923. The sequence goes on from NZ_JAMYNW010000024.1 coordinate 43,119, forward strand.
CCGAGACGAGAACGCTGTTGAAGAAGCGCTGGGCGCTGCAAGCCTGGATCATCTGCGTCTGCGAATTCCGCAATGTGCGGCGCGAGCCGATGGGTCGCAACCGGCAAAGCGACGACCAATTGGGCGGCAAGGCCGGCTGGACCGAACTGTTTTTCCTCGACGAGGTGACGGCGCTGGCGGCCGGGCACCGGCCGTGCTTTTTCTGCCGGCGCGAGCGAGCCAGGGATTTTGTCCAGCGCTTCGGCGACGCCTTCGGCATTGCCGAGCCGCGCGCGCCGCAACTCGACAAGCGCCTGCACAAGGAGCGCCTGGCATCGGGCGGACCGGCGCCGAGACTGGAACCGGAGGCGCTTGCGGACTTGCCGGACGGCATGATGATCTCGTCAGGAAACAGGGCGTACGCCCTGTTTGACGGCGCCGCGCTGTCCTGGAGTTTCGGCGGCTATCGCGAACCGGTGGGGTTCGGCGGTTTTACCGACGGTCCAATCCACATGCTCACGCCGGCGACAACTGTTTCGGTGCTGCAGCAAGGCTACGAGCCTGTCTGGCATCCTTCCGCCGAGGCTTGACGCCGAGGGTGACGTTGCCGCATTCCTCGGCGATGCGCGCCAATTACAAGATGCAGCGGCTGTTCGTGCCGGACGAGCTTGGACCGGATACCGAGTTCGAGGTCGGCCCGCAGCAGAGCCATTATCTCTCCCATGTGCTGCGGCTCGGCGAAGGCGCCGAGGTTCTGGTGTTCAACGGCCGCGACGGCGAATGGTCGGCGGCGATCGCCGCGAAATCGAAGAAGGCGTTGCGCCTGAAGGTGCTGGAATTGCAGCGGCCGCAGCCGCCACTGCCCGATCTCGTCTATTGCTTCGCGCCGCTGAAGCAAGGACGGCTCGACTACCTCGTGCAAAAGGCGGTGGAGATGGGCGCTGGCACCCTGCAGCCGGTCATCACCCAGCATACGCAAGTGGCAAGACCCGGCATCGAGCGCCTGCGCGCCAATGTCGTCGAGGCGGCCGAACAATGCGGCATATTGGCGGTACCGGATGTGCGCGAAGCGGAAAAATTCGAGCGCCTGCTCGGCAACTGGGATCGTGAGCGGCGGCTGATCTTCTGCGACGAGGATGCCGCCACCAACAATCCCCTGCCGGCATTGCAGGCGGTGCGGGAGAACAAGCTCGCGCTGCTGGTCGGGCCGGAGGGCGGCTTTTCCGACGAGGAACGCGGGATGCTGAGAGCGCTGCCCTTCGTTACCGCCATTCCGCTCGGGCCGCGCATCCTGCGAGCGGATACGGCGGCGGTGGCGGCACTGGCGCTGATCCAGGCGACAATCGGCGATTGGTGATCAATTCCCGTTACCCTCTGGCTCAGGATTTTTCGCTTGATCGGCTACTGACATTTCGTCCATCTAGCGCCGGCGGTCGTCCGGCCGCTCTGCAGCGCAGCGCGTCCTTTCGGGCGCGCAAAGGACGCTGTAGCATATTGATTGGGCACATGATCCTTTCCGAAAATCGAAGCCGATTTTCGGGGTCATGTGCGGAGGGCTGTTATGGCGCGCGATACTACCGATTTCCGGCCGATAGAAAGCGTCGACGAACTCGTCGAGCATCTGGCCGAAGGCAACAAGCCGCGCGACAAATGGCGGATCGGCACCGAGCACGAGAAATTCCCGTTCTACATCGACGGCAATGCGCCGGTGCCCTATGGCGGCGAGCGCGGTATCCGCGCCATCCTCGAAGGCATGCAGGACAAACTCGGCTGGGACCCGATCATGGATGCCGGCCGCATCATCGGCCTGGTCGAGCCGACCGGCCAGGGCGCGATCTCGCTGGAGCCCGGCGGCCAGTTCGAGCTGTCCGGCGCGCCGCTGGAGACGATCCACCAGACCTGCCGCGAAGGCAATGCGCATCTGGCGCAGGTACGCGAGATCGCCGAACCGATGGGCATTCGTTTTCTCGGCCTTGGCGGCAGCCCGAAATGGTCGCTGGCCGAGACGCCGAAAATGCCGAAATCGCGTTACGAGATCATGACCCGCTACATGCCCAAGGTCGGTACCAAGGGCCTCGACATGATGTACCGGACCTGCACCATCCAGGTGAACCTCGACTTCGAGAGCGAAGCCGACATGCGCCGCAAGATGCAGGTGTCGCTGAAATTGCAGCCACTGTCGACGGCGCTGTTTGCCAACTCGCCCTTCACCGAAAGTCGGCCGAACGGCCTGCAGAGCTGGCGCGGCGAGATCTGGCGCGACACCGACAACCGGCGCTCCGGCCTGCTCGAATTCTGCTTCTCGCCCGATTTCGGCTTTGCCGATTATGTCGAATGGGCGCTCGACGTGCCGATGTATTTCGTCATCCGCGACGGCCAGTACCATGACATGACGCACATCACCTTCCGCCAGTTCATGGCAGGTGCTGCCCATAACGAACTGCCGGACGGGCTGCCGACGATGGGCGACTGGGCGAACCATCTGTCGACGCTGTTCCCGGACGTGCGGCTGAAGCGCTTTCTCGAAATGCGCGGCGCCGATGGCGGGCCGTGGCGGCGCATCTGCGCGCTGCCGGCCTTCTGGGTCGGGCTGCTCTACGATGCGGCTGCGCTCGACGCGGCCGAGGCGCTGACTTCGAGCTGGAGTTATGACGAAGTGCTGGCAATGCGCAACGCAGTGCCGGAACAGGGCATTTCAGCGCCCTTCCGCAACACGACGTTGCGCGAGATCGCCCGCGACGTGCTCGTCATCTCGCGCATGGGACTGAAGAACCGCGGCCGCAAGAACCGCGACGGCTATGACGAGACCTCGTTCCTCAACACGCTCGACGAGGTCGTCGCGCGCGGCACGACCAGCGCCGAAGAGATGCTGTCGGCCTACCACACACGCTGGGGCGGCTCGATCGAGCCGGTGTTCATGGAATACGCGTATTAACGCTTCGCTATCCGCATGAGCCACGGTCCGGCAAATTCGCTTCAATCAGTGATGGAAACGAACTAGGCTTCTCCAAACGAGGATTTGCCGGAGGAGAAAACAATGCCTTCCTTGTTCGATATTCTGGCACAGGCCCAGAACGGCAATGGCATGCAGGCGCTGGCCCAGCAGTTCGGGCTTTCGCAGCAGCAGACGCAGGCGGCGGTCGCGGCGCTGCTGCCGGCCTTTTCGCAGGGGCTGAAGCGCAACACAGCGGACCCTTATGGACTCGGCTCCTTCATGACGGCGATGGCCAGCGGCCAGCACGCCAAATATTTCGAGGATGCAAGCCGGGCCTTCTCGCCGCAGGGCCTCGATGAAGGCAACGGAATTCTGGGGCATTTGTTCGGCTCGAAGGATCTGTCACGCGCCGTCGCCAGCCAGGCCGCGCAGGCGAGCGGTGTCAGCCAGCGGGTGTTGCAGCAGATGCTGCCGGCAATTGCCTCGATGATGATGGGCGGGCTGTTCAAGCAGACCACCAACCAGTTAGGCGGGCAGATGCATGCGGCAGGGGGTGGGCCCGGCGGCGGCAATCCGCTCGGCGAGCTCATCGAGCAGATGATGTGGCAGGCGGGCGGCGGCAGCCAGGCGCCGGCCCCTCAGCCTGCAGGCCCGGCGGACAATCCGCTCGGCAAGGTCCTGCAGGATATGTTCGGCGGCGCACAGCAGCCGCAACAGACGCAGAGCCCTTACGGCGACAACCCGCTCGGCAAGCTGTTGCAGGACATGTTCGGCGGCGGGCAGCAGCCGCAAACCCAGCCGCAGCAGACACAGAACCCTTATGGCGACAATCCACTCGGCAAGGTGCTGCAGGACATGTTCGGCGGCGGCGCGCAACAGCCGCAGCAGCCGCAGAACCAGCCCCAGCAGACACAGAACCCTTATGGTGACAATCCGCTCGGCAAAGTACTGCAGGACATGTTCGGCGGTGGTGCGCAACAACCGCAGCCGCAGGCGCGTCAGGCGCCCCAGCAGCCCCAGGCGCCGCAGCCGCAGGCCAATCCGAGCGGCAGGCCGAGAAATCCGTTCGACGACCTGTTCGGCAAGATGTTCGAGACGGGTGCCCAGCAGCGCGACGACTACCAGAAAGGCATGGAGTCGATCTTCGACCAGTTCAAGCAGGGTATGGGCCGGCGGTAGACTAGACACCGGCATCCAATCATCAGTGCCGCCCAAAAAAGAAAGCCCGGTCCTGGGAGGACCGGGCAGCGCGCAGGCTGGCCGGGGGGATCCGGCAGGGAGTGGGGAGCCTGCGTAACTTGGTGGCTTCGTGCCTCAAAAAGGTTCAATGCGACCAAAATCGCGAATTTGTGCGATCAGGCCACCTTGCGGGCAATATCCTCGATCGTTTCGGCGCGCTCGACCGCGATGACGCGAAGCCTCTCGGTCGGATCGCGGCCAAAGGGCACACCGACAGCGACGTGCAGGTCGGCGCGGGTCAGACCGATGTCGGCGAGCTCGGCATCCGACATCTCGCCGAGGCGATAAAAGGCGCGACGGTTTTTCCAGGCGCGGTAAACATTGGCAGCGGCATTGGCCACGCGCGTCGCAACGGCCGGACGCGAGGTGATGCGCGAGGTCTCGGTAGCGAAATCAAACGTAGCCATGTCGGTCTCCTTCACATTCGAACGAGCGAAACCAGTCGATCGGGCGCTGGCGACAGCGGCCGTTCCGGCTTCGATTCACATGCCTTCATGTGGACAGTCGGAATTTGCCACGGCGCGATTGATTAATCCAACGAATGTTTCTAATCTTTAGCATCAACATCAATGATGGATTAGACCGATGAAAGCGCCGCTCGATCTCGATCAGTTGCAGACCTTCATCTCGATTGTCGACACCGGCAGCTTTACCCGCGCGGCGGAAGCCGTGCATCGCACCCAGTCTGCGGTGTCGATGCAGATGCGGCGGCTCGAAGAGCGGATCGGCAAGCCGCTGTTCGAAAAAGACGGCCGCACCAACCGGCTGACCGAGGAAGGCGACAGACTGCTCTCCTACGCAAGGCGGCTGCTCTATCTCAACAAGGAAACACTGGCCGCCTTCGACGACCGCCGGCTCGAAGGCACCATCCGCATCGGCACGCCGGACGACTATGCCGATCGCTTCCTGCCCGAGATCATGGCGCGGTTTGCCCGTTCCAACCCGCATGTCGAACTGACCGTTATCTGCGAACCGACGCCGGGACTGGTCGAACACATCAAGCGCGGCAATCTCGACCTGGCGCTGGTGACGCACAATGACGCGCGCGGCCAATCGGAAGTGGTGCGGCGCGAACCGCTGCTGTGGGTTACCTCGGCCAATCATGCGACGCATGAGCAGCCGATCCTGCCGATGGCCTTCGGCCGGCCGAACTGCATCTGGCGGCGGGCCGCCGCCGATGTGCTCGACCAGCAGAACCGCGACTACCGCATCCTGTTCACCAGCTTCTCGGCCACCGTTATCGCCGCGGCGGTGCTTTCCGGCCTGGCGATCTCGGTGCTGCCGGAATGCGCGCTGCGGCCCGGCATGCGGGTGCTGGGCGAGGCCGACGGTTTCGGCGCCCTGCCCGATTGCCGCATCGGCATCATGCGCGGCCAGACCTCGCGGCCGGAGATCGTCGACGCGCTCGCCCGCCATATTTCGGAAAGCCTCGACAATATTTCCGTGCCGCTCGGCGAGGAGACCGGCACGTTCGATTTCGCCGCCCTCGCCTTCGCGAAGATGAAGCGGACCAAGCCGAACCAGATCCTGCCGGGCTGGTAGGGCTTCGTGTCTCATAGCGCCATGGGGCCCGCCACCGCGGAGCCGAAGCAAGTTCGGGCTCAATGACGACGGAAATTCAGTGCGACGAGGATCATCACCGCGGTACCGGCAGCGGCGAGATAGACGGCCATCCGCACACCCTCAGCGGTAGCGACGCGCAGCGCTTCTCCTGTCAAACCGCCGGTGCCGGCGTTTGCAACGGCAACCAGGATAGCCAGCCCCACCGCGCTACCGACCTGCTGACCCGTGGATGCAATGCCTGAGGCGATGCCTTGCTCATGCGCGGCAACGCCCTTGGCTGCGGCTGCGAACATTGTTGGGAAGGTGATGCCGCCGCCGAGGCTGAAGACAATCAGTCCGGGGACCAAGTTGGCATAAGTGCTGTCCGCCGACATGGCCATGCCCAGGGCCGCCGTACCAATCGCGCCGATCGCAAGGCTGACGACGAGCGTGTTTCGTGTACCCAGGCGGGTCGCCATCCGACCGCTCAGCGCATTGCCCGACAAGACGGCCAACATCGGGACCATGAAGGCGAAACCAGTCTGCAGAACGCCGAAGCCCTGCACTGTCTGGAAGTAGAAAGACAGGAAATAGAGCAAAGAACCGAACGTGGCGGTGAACAGGAATGTGGTGACGACGCCGGTGCTGAGGTTGCGGTTGGCCAGCAGCCGCAGCGGCAGCAACGGGTCGCGGCTGTGCGCCTCTATGGCCACGAAGAGCGCCAGCAACAGGATCCCAACGGCAGCGCTGACCAGAATACCCTGTGAGGCCCAGCCGTACTCTGGACCCTGGACGAGCGTGAAAACGAGCAGGGTGGTACCGACCGTCGCCGTCAATGCGCCCGGCAGATCGAACTTGCGGCCTGACTGGTACCCGCTGTCTGCTGGAATCACCGGAAAGGCCGCCACGATCGCGATGCCGGCCACAGGCACGTTGACGAAGAACACCGCCTCCCAGCCGAATGCCTGGGTCAGCACGCCGCCAAGCAACGAGCCCAGAACCATGCCCCCGGCACCAGAGCCGGCCCATACGGACAAAGCGATATTGCGTTCGCGACCTTCGCTGAAGGTGGTGTTGACCAGCGACAGGGTGGCCGGGAAAAGAAAGGCGCCGCCCAAGCCCTGCACGGCGCGCGCGGCAATCAGGATCTGAGGCGTCGTGGCGAAACCGCCGACCAGCGAAGACACTGCGTAGAGGACAAGCCCGAAAACGAACATTCGCCGCCGCCCAAGCAGGTCGGATGCCCTGCCTCCAAGCAAGAGGAAGCCGCCAAACGCAACCGCATACGCACTCACGACCCATTGCAGGGTCTGCGCCGAGAAGCCGAGGCCCAGGCCGACCTCGGGCAAAGCGACAAAAACGATATTGTAGTCGATCGAAATAACAAGCTGGGCAAAAGCCAGCAATGTCAAAACCAGACCAAACCGTGGTCGGGCCGATACGTCAGCCACGCTCGAGTGGTGGCTCATATTCAACTGGTCGGTCATGCCTATTCCTTTTCCAAATGGAGCCCAGCACCTGCTGATCAGCGCGGCAATTGGCAAGGTAATATCTGGACGAAACAGCCAAAATGGTATAGAATTGGAAGTATCGTCCTCTATTGGCAACGATGTGCGACTGTGCTGGATCTGAACGATCTTTATTATTTTGCGAAGGTGGTCGAGAAACAGAGCTTCACTGCCGCAAGCCACGCGCTTGGACGATCAAAGTCCAACATCAGCCGGCGCATCATCGAGCTCGAGAAGCAGCTGGGCGTCTGTCTTATCCAGCGAACCTCCCGCAGCTTCGCCGTCACTGATATCGGCCAGGAGGTCTATCAGTTTGCTGTGGGAATGCTGGTCGAGGCGGAATCGGCCGAAGGCGCCGCGGCGCGACGACTGGCCGAGCCCAGCGGTACGGTCCGCTTCACCTGCTCGATCGGCATGGCGCAGTCGTTCCTGGCGGAATTGCTACCCCGGTTCCTTTTAAAGTTTCCCAAGGTAAACATCATCCAGCACGCGACCAACAGGTATGTGGATCTTGTCGACGAGGGGTTTGACCTTGCACTTCGCGGCCATGTCGAGCCGCTGCCCGATTCCAGCCTGATCCAGCGTCGGTTCGCGCCGACGCCCTGGCACCTTTTCGCCGCACCCATCTATCTTGCCGGCGCAGGCATACTGACAAGCCCACAGGACCTTGCCGGCCATGGCGGCCTGGCATTGAACGGGCCGACCGGCGGGGCGGTCTGGAATCTGCGCAACACCGGCGGCGAGACTGTGCTGATGCCGTTCACGGCGCGCTTGCGCAGCGACGATCTGGGAACACTGAAACAGGCTGCCATCGCGGGCCTGGGGATCGTGGCGCTGCCGGCCTATTTCTGCCAGGCCGAAACAGGCAATGGCATATTGCAACGCATCCTGCCGCAATGGACGGCGGGAGAGGCTGGGATCACTTTGCTGTCGCCTTCGGGGCGCAGCCTGTTGCCGGCAGTTCGAGCGTTCAGCGATTATCTGGCTGCCGAATTTTTGGCCGTAGCGAGATGATGGGATCGCGTTATGACACGCGGCCGGATACAGGCGCCTTGACGGCGGCCAACAACCGTCCCCCAATCGGCCGATGAGCGACACAGCATCCGAATCACGCACCAACGCCACCGAGTATACGGTGAGCGAGATTTCCGGCGCGCTGAAGCGCACGGTCGAGGACGTCTTCGGCAATGTACGGGTGCGCGGCGAGATTTCCGGCTATCGCGGGCCGCATTCCTCCGGCCATGCCTATTTCTGCCTGAAGGACGATCGCGCGCGGCTCGACGCCGTGGTGTGGAAGACCACGATGAGCCGGCTGAAATTCCGTCCAGAGGAAGGCATGGAGGTGATCGCCACCGGCAGGCTGACCACCTATCCCGGAAAGTCCAACTACCAGATCGTCATCGACAATCTTGAGCCGGCCGGTGCCGGCGCGCTGATGGCGCTGCTGGAAGAGCGCAAGCGCCGGCTGCAGGCCGAAGGCCTGTTCGACGCCGGCCGCAAGCGCCTGCTGCCCTTCATGCCGCGCGTCATCGGCGTCGTCACCTCGCCGACAGGCGCCGTCATCCGCGACATCATCCACCGCATCAAGGACCGCTTTCCGCTGCATGTGCTCGTCTGGCCGGTGCGGGTGCAGGGCGAAATGGCGGGAGCGGAGGTGACCGCTGCTGTCAACGGCTTCAACGCACTGCCATGGGACGGCGCCATCCCGCGGCCCGACCTGTTGATCGTGGCACGCGGCGGCGGCAGCCTGGAGGATCTGTGGGGCTTCAACGACGAAGCGCTCGCCCGGGCCGTCGCCGCTTCGGCCATTCCGTTGATTTCCGCGGTCGGCCACGAGACCGACTGGACGCTGGTCGATCTGGCCGCGGATGTGCGGGCGCCGACGCCGACGGGCGCCGCCGAAATCGCCGTGCCGGTCAAGGTCGACCTCGAAGCGACGCTTGCCGGTCTCAGCGCACGGTTGAACACCGCGGTGTCGCGCAATTTCGAACGCAAGCGGCAAGCGGCGCGCGCGGCCGCCCGTGCGCTGCCCTCGCCCGACCAGTTGCTGGCGCTGCCGCGGCGGCGCTTCGACGAGGCGACGAGCCGGCTTGGCCGGGCGCTGTCGGTCAGCGTCGAGCGTAAGCGGGCCAGGCTTCTGGGGCAGCGGCTGACGACGGCCACCTTGTCGCGGCGCATGAACGAAGCCCGCACGCTGACCCGCCGCGACCTCGCCCGTGCGCAAGCGGCGTTCCTTGCCATCGTGCGCGAGCGTCGGGCGCGGTTTTCGCGCACGGCGGCCAGACTGTCACCGGCGCCGATCGCGAGGCGGCAGAAACTGCAAGGCGATGCCCTGCTGGCCCTGACGCGGCGGCAGGACCACGCGATTTCGAGACGACTGGACCGTCTGCGTGGAAAACTGACGCAGGCCGATCGGTTGCTGGCGACGCTCTCGCACAAGGCCGTGCTGGCGCGGGGCTTCGCACTGGTCAAGGATGTGGACGGCGCGGTGGTCAAGCATGCGACGGACGTGGTGTCGGGAATGGCGCTTTCGCTGGAGTTCGCCGACGGCACCGCGGATGCAGTCGCCATCAGTGGCACGGCGCGGCCGAAGACGGTTGCCAAGCCCGCGGCCAAGCTCAAGGCGCCGGGCGGCCAAGGTTCGCTTTTCTGAGGAAGAAATGACCGACCCTCATCTTGCGACGCCCTCGGGCAAACCGCGCGCCCGCGCCTTCGCGATCCCATTCGATGGCACGCCGGGCCGCTTCAACGCCATCACCGATGTGCCTGGCGTGACGGTCGGCTATACCACGCTGATCTCAGGGGACGGGCCGCCCGTTGTCGGCAAGGGTCCAGTACGCACCGGCGTGACCGCGATCCTGCCACGGCCCAGGGGCGAACTGGCCGTACCGGCGTTCGCCGGCGTGTTCAGCGCCAATGGCAATGGCGAACTGACCGGCTCGCATCTGATAGAGGAACTCGGAGCGTTCAATCTTCCCATCACCATCACCAACACGCATTCCTGCGGCGTCAGCCGCGACGCAACGCTGCGCTGGATGCAGAAGGTGCTGCCGCAATCGCTCGACAGCGCCTGGGCACTGCCGGTAGCGGGCGAGACTTATGACGGCTTTCTAAACGACATCAACGGCCACCATGTGAGCTTCGAGCATGTATTTTCGGCGCTCGAGATGGCTGAAAGCGGGCCGATCGAAGAGGGCAGCGTCGGCGGCGGCACCGGCATGATCACCTTTGGCTTCAAGGCGGGATCGGGCACATCCTCGCGCAGCGTCGACTGGAACGGAGAGCGTTTCACGATCGGCTGCTTCGTCCAGTCGAATTTCGGTGCGCGGCGGAACCTTGTCGTGCGTGGCGTCAGGGCCGGAGCGGAACTCGCCGAACCGGCGATCCGGGACAACACGCCGCGAGCGGAAAAGAGCTCGATCATCGCGATCGTCGCCACCGATGCGCCATTCATGCCGCATCAGTTGAAAAGACTGGCGAAACGCGTGCCGCTCGGCGTCGCGCTGACCGGCGGCTATGGATACAATTCATCCGGCGATATTTTTCTCGCCGTCAGCACGGCCAATGCCGATGCGGCGCGCGGCGCCGCCGGCAAGCTGGTCAGCGCCGGCTACATACCGGATGCCGACATCAACCCGTTCTTCGACGCCGTCGTTCAGAGCGTGGAGGAAGCCATCCTCAACGCGCTGGTCGCCAATGATGACATGACCGGGCGCGACGGCAATTTCGTGCCGGCGTTGCCGAAAGCATGGCTCGAGGAGAGATTTGGCAAGGCTGCGCGGCGATAAGACCGCGCAACTGCATCAGACAGGCAATAATCGCCCGGCAGGTTTTGCCGGGGGCGATCCGTCAGCCGGCAGGCTTGTTGGAATTCTGCTCGTCCTGATCGGCCTCGGCCGCCTCTTCGAGCCTCGAAGCAATGAGCTCCTGAATGTCGCCGACCTCTTCCTGGATATCCTCCAGGGGTATGCCGGCTTCGGCAGCTTTGGCCGCACATTCCCTCGCGAGGGTCTCGGCCTGCTTCTCGATTCTGGCTGGCGAGGGCTGGCAATGGACTTTTTCGCCAATCCACCCGCGCAAGAACTCGATCGCGTGTTCACTCATACTGCTGTTTCCCTAGCGGCTATGCCGATTGGTAATCATAAACGTCGGCATCTTCGAAAAGATGCGTGCTGCCATTCGAGCCGACTCGGCTTCGCCCGGCAAGCCGAACTTGTCCGAGGTCCACAGAGCTGAAGGGAATGGTGGTTCAAGGAGCACGTTCTGGTTCTTGAGGACTGATTCTCTCGACGAAACTCGTTTGACCCGCGCTATTGTTTCTATTTGCTTTTTTTCGGTTTTCAAGCCGTTTTAGATCACAATAGATAACACAATAGCTAGCACATTTACCGCGCACTCGCCGGCACCACGTAAAAGGCGAGCCGTCAAAGCCGCCGCTATATAGTGACAACCATTTGCAATGTCGACTCTGCCCGCGATCCTGCTTCTTTCCGCCGCGCTTGCTGGGAGATATGTGGTGTGGCGGGCCTTGTGGTGCAAACTGCCGAGCGCCTCATGCAAGGCATGCAATAGCGCCTTGTGGAACCCTGAATTGCTTGTCTCAGGGTGGCTCTCTACCGCTGGCGATAAAGGATCATGCCGGCATGATAGAGAACGCCTTCGACGAACTCACCGTCCGCGGTGAAGCCCGTATCGTCCCAGTATTCTATGTGGTTGCCCTGCACTTCATAGCGTCCCCGATAGGCGCTCTCGCGGTCACCGCGCGCTTCGTCATAACGGCCGTTCGGCAGGAGTTCGTGCCTGATATGGCGATCCTCGGTGACCCACATTCCGACATAGGGGTGATCTTGGCGCGTCATTGATTCCTCCGCAAGGATTGGAGTTGAAGGAAGGGTCAGGCCGGTTGGGGCTACAGCAACGGCAATACCCGTAAGCATTGCGGCCAAAGTGGATCGCATCAATGCGCCGCCTTCGTCGGACGCACGACGATCTCGTTGACGTCGACATCGTCGGGCTGTTCGATTGCGTAGCGCACTGCCCTGGCGATGGCATCGGGTTGCAGGGCAATAGCACGCCAGGTTTTCATGGCGGCGGCAGCGGCTTCGTCGGAGATCGTGTTGGCCAGCTCGCTTTCCACCACGCCAGGATGAATGCAGGTTACGCGGATATCGTCACTCTCCTGGCGGAGCCCATCGGAAATCGCGCGGACAGCGTATTTCGTTGCGCAATAAACGGCAGCCGTGGGCGAGACGGCCAGTGCGCCGATGGAACCGATATTGATGATATGCCCGGAGCCGCGTGCCGTCATCTCCGGCAGCACCGCCGCGACGCCGTACAGAACACCTTTGATGTTGACGTCCACCATCAGCTCCCACTCGTCGACCTTCATGGCTGCCATGGCCGAGAGCGGCATGACGCCCGCATTGTTGACGATGACGTCGACCTGGCCCCATTCGGCCCGCGCAGCATCGGCGAATGCTGCGACATCCGCCCTTTTGGTGACGTCGAGCGCTCGTACGCGAACGATTCCACCAGCTGCCTCGATTTCGGCTGCGAGGACTTCAAGGCGGTCGGTGCGCCGTGCACCAAGCATCAGCTTTGCACCTGCCGCGCCAAGTTCGCGGGCGATGCCAGCACCGATGCCGCTGGAGGCACCGGTGATCAGAACAACTTTGTTCATGGTCATCGAGATAATCCTTTTGGTTCAGCGGTTATTTTCACGATGTGAAGGATGGCGTGCGGGTGAGCTCCCGCAGTGCGCCAGCCTTATTTGGGGTCACTGGGCGGTGTAGCCGCCATCGACCAGAAGCAGGGACCCGGTGATGAAGCTGGACGCCGGCGAGGCAAGAAAGGCGATGGCCTCGGCAACTTCCTGCGGCTGGCCGATCCGGCCGATCGGATGCGCATCGCCGAAGCTGCGCAGCATCTCCCGGCCATTCTCCACCACGCCTTCCATGATGTCGGTTTCGATCACGCCAGGGGCAACGGCGTTGCAGCGAATGCCCATGCGCCCGTATTCGATCGCTATCACCTTGGTCAGCTGTGCGACTGCCGCCTTGGAGGATGCATAGGCCGCCTGCGTCTCGAAGGCCGCAACCGCCGAGATCGATGAGACGTTGACGATCGCGCCACCACCACCGGCGGCCATCAACTCCACCGCAGCCCGGGCGGTGACAAAACTGCCGCGCGCATTGATCTGCAGGATGCGGTCATAGTCGTCGACCGAGGTCTCCGTCAGACGTTTGTTGAGCGTGCGACCGGCATTGTTCACGACGATGTCCAGTCGTCCGAAGCGCTTCGCCGCGAGTTCGACCGAGCGTCTGGCCAGAGCCTCGTCAGCGACATCACCGACCAGGGTTGCCACATCCTCGGCTTCCAATTCACGTACAGTGTCGCTGAGATCGCTTGCCACGATCCCGGCACCCCTGGCACGCAGCAGCTCCGCCGTGCAGCGGCCGATGCCGCGTGCCGCGCCCGTCACGAGGGCGACTTTTCCATCCAGGTTCCAGGAGGAAGGCAGTGATGTCATGGGTTATCTCCTTGGTCATCCGGCATCGGCTTGATCGGGAGGATCAAGCCTTTCTTGCCATTGCGACAGAGATAGAGCCATGGCATTGTCGCGATAACCCGCCCGCTGGTAACCTCGATGGTAAGTTTAGCTAACCAATGGACATCGATCTCAATGCAATTGCCGTCTTCGCCACAGTGGCCGAGGAACGCAATTTCCGCGCTGCGGCAGACCGGCTGGGCGTGACGCGCTCGGCGGTCAGCCAGAGCGTCCTCAGGCTTGAACAGCGCCTTGGCATCGCATTGCTGCAGCGCACGACACGTAGCGTAAATCTGACCGAGGCGGGCGAGCGCCTGCTGGCGAGCGTCGCACCGGCGATCGCCGACGTGAACGCGGCAATCGAAGCCACCACGGAGTTTCTGGACCGCCCACGCGGCCGGCTGCGGATCGCGGTTTCGTCGATCGCGGAGACGTTTCTGTCAGGGCCGTTGCTGGCGTCCTTTGCAGAAAGATTTCCCGAGGTGCATCTGGATATCGTGGTCACCGACGAGGAATTCGACATCGTTGCCGAAGGTTATGATGCGGGCGTGAGGCTCGGCGAAGTGATCGAGCAGGACATGATTGCCGTGCCGGTATCGGGCGATCAGCGACAGATGGCCGTCTGCGCCCCGCGCTATCTCGAAAAGTTCGGAGCACCCGCCCATCCGCGCGAGCTTGTGGCTCATCGTTGTATCGGCTGGCGGCCGGCGCCGGGAGTTTCGCCCTATCGGTGGGAGTTTGGCGAGGACGGGCGCGAGTTCGACGTGGCGGTTGCGCCCGAGATCACCACTAACGACATGTGGCTGATGATCCGGCTGGCCGTTGCAGGCGCCGGAATCACGTTCGGCATGGCGGACACATTCCGCCCCTGGATCGACCGCGGCGAGCTTGTGCCAATCCTCGACGACTATTTTCCGCCGTTTGCGGGCTTCTATCTTTATTTTCCCAGCCGACGGAATATCGCGCCGAAGCTGAGAGCCCTTGCGGATCACCTGCGCGGTGCGCGTCAGGCGGGATCGCAGGTGACCGCGCCAGGGTCGTAGAGATCGCTTGGCGCTATTGGTCAGAAACCTGGCTGAAAGCTGAATGGTACCGTTGGCTGGGATCGAACCAGCGACCTCCGGATCCACAATCCGGCGCTCTAACCATCTGAGCTACAACGGCACGCTTGCCCAGCGATATCCAGACGGAACGTTCATTCTCCGGGACCCGCTCTGTCGTTCGGCGATGCGTCCATACGGGCTATCGGAGTTTAATTCAAGGCTTTTGGCAAAGCAAAAGATCGCTCCGGCATCGCGTCATTTTTCGCCGGACAAAGAAAAGGCCGGCGGGAGGAGGTGCCGGCCTTTTCCTGTTACGAGCCAGCGGGAGGAGGTGCTGGCTGGTCACCCCGGTAGGCAGAGGGAGGAGGTTCCACCCGCCGGGTATTCACTTAAACCACTATATCGCACATCTATTTGTCTGACGAAATGCGACCTTTTGATGCATCGCCAAATTGTGTTCAAATATTAGGCGATCTTAATTTCTTTCACGGCCTTCTCGAAGGCGGTTTTGATCGGCTTGGATACGTCCTCGGCCGCCTTGGCAGCAACCGCCTGGAAGTCCTTGGCCTGCTCAACGGTCATTTCGACGCGCTTGCGCAGGAACGCAGTCTGCAGCTCGACGACTTCCGACAGCGACTTGGCGCCAATCAGGGCTTCGAAATGCGAGAAGCCGGCCTCGGCATTGGCGCGCAGGGCGGCGATGGTCTTGAGCGACAGGTCGCTGGAAACGGTCTTGGCGGTCTCGTAGGTCGACTCCAGAGCCTTCTGGGTCTCCTCGGCGCCGGTCTTCAGCTTGGCATAGGCCTCTTTCGACTGCTCGACGCCCTTTTCGGCGAAGGCGCGGATCTGATCGGTGGCCTTGGAAGCGTCGAAGCTTGGGAATTCAACGTTTTCGATCGTGTCGGCGGTCTTGGTCCTGGACATTTTCCATCCTTTTCAGCGGCAGCGGCTTTGACAGAAAGCCGTCTCGTTCATCTATCGTGGCAATATAAAGGCAAATTTTGTGCATTGCAACATGTTTGTTGCATCGCACCATTGATTATTTGTTTCGCGACGTTAACCACGCGCCTAGAGATTCCGCTGGTTGCACGCTATGACTTGTGGACCTTCGCGCCGTCGGCTTTTATTAACAAAGCGTTAACCGCAAATTGCCCGCTCTGTGAGGGTCGCCAAGCGCATGCCGGCTGAAAACTACTCCTTCCTCGATGTTGCCGTGCTCGACGCGGTCCGCCTGCGGTTCGCCGCCGGCGACGCGATCGCCATTCTGTCGGCAGATCTCGAGCAGGTGATATGGGCCAACGGCCCCGGCGCAGCGGTATTCGGCTATCCGGACATCGGAGCCATCATCGGCGCTTCGGCAGGATTGCCGCTGATCGCCAGGCGCCAGATCATGGCAACCAGCGGTTTTCCGCGGATCGGCCGCGACCGTGCCATCACGGTCCGCCTGGCTACCGGGCTGACCAGCCGCGCGGTTGGTTTCCTGGCCAGCGCGGTGACCATGCCCGATGGCGAGGAAGCAATCATGCTGGCGTTGCCGGCGGCGCAGACCGGCTCGCGCAGCGCGGCCGAGATCGCCGATCGCGCCATCAGCGGCTTTACCGAAGACGGCCACTACATCGCCTTTGTCGATGCCAACGGCAATATCGACGCCGCGTCGGACGGCTTTTCGTCGCTCGGCATCCGGCCTGAGACGCTGGCCGCGCTTGTCGCCGACGTGGCGAACGACAGCGACCGCATCGTCAAGCGCCTGGTTCCGGGCGGATCCAGCTCCTATCCGGCAGGCCTTGCCCGTCTGACAGACGAGCGGCACCTGCTGGTGGTGATCGACGAGGACCGGCTTGACGGCGGGGCCCCTGTTGGCGAGCGCGCCGTCGCGGGACCCGGCAGCGAGGCAGCAGCGGCGCCGAGCGGTCTTCCCCAACCAACGGACCAGGACAACGAGCAGCCAATCGCCGAGCCGCCAATCACCACCACCGGCGCGGCGGAGATCGACCTTGCGGCGATCGAAGGCAGCTCCGCATCGGCGGAGCACGAGCCTGCCGACACAGCCAAGCAGGTTTCGGGGGCCGACAATCAGCACACGGCTGGCGAAACGCCGACGCAGCATGACCATTGGTACTTCAATGCGGGCGACGACACGCAGGTCCCGCCCGGGGCAGGTGTGTTCGGCGAAGCCGAGACACCAGCCAGCCCCGCCGCTTCGCCGGCCGGTCTGGACGCCCCGCAGGAAAGCGCCACACAAGCGATCAAAGCCGCTTCCCGGGCCCAAGGCCGCGGCCCCGCGATTGATCGTACGGCCGCGCCCATGCGTTTCGTCTGGCGTACCGACGCAGAGGGCCGGTTCAGTGCCCTGTCGCCGGAATTTGCCGAACTCGTCGGCAAGCCCGCAGCCGACGTGATCGGCCGCCGCTTCGAGGACGTTTCAGCCGCCTACGGCCTCGATCCTTCAGGCGAGATCGCCGGCCTGCTCGAACGGCGCGACACCTGGTCCGGCCGCTCCGTGCTGTGGCCGGTCGCCGGCACCGATCTGAAGATACCCGTCGATCTGGCGGCGCTCCCGGTTTACAGCCGCAGCCGCGTTTTCGAAGGTTTTCGCGGTTTCGGCGTCGCCCGCAGCAGCGATGCGGTGATCGATCCCGACGCGGCCGGCATGGCCCTTGTCGCCGAGGAGAAGCCTGCCGCGGTCGGGCCCGAAGCCGTTGAACCTGCCCCCGAGACACCGAAAGCCGCCGATCCGTTCCGGGGCGAAGTGCCGGCGTTGACCATCGTGCCAAAGCCCGAGCGGCGCTTTGCCGACAAGGTGATCCGGCTGGCCGAGCACCGGCAGCCGGCCAACGACAAGGGCCTGTCGACGCTGGAACGCAGCGCGTTTCGCGAGATTGGCGAGCGTCTCAAGAAGGACAGCACCCCGGCCGAAAAGCCGGTAGACGAACAGCCCAGCGCCGAGAAGCCAAAGCCGGCTGCGGAGACCGCGACCAAAGTTGAGGCAGCCGGCAAGGCCGACGAACCAAAGCTGAAAAAAGCCGGTCCGACGGACAAGGGTGAAATGCCGGCGCCAAGTCCGGAAAGCGAGGCGGCCGAACCGCCCGAGGCCGATGCCGAGGACCAGAACGATCTTGCCCGGCTCGACGGCGAGCAACCCGACGAGACGGCAGCAGAGGCGCAAGCCGGCGAACCCGTCACACGCCCTGCCTCCGGGTCGCTGCTCGACTATGCCGACCGCGAACCCAGCGATGAAGCGCAGGAAGGCGTTGAGCCCAGCACGAACCGTCGAACGATCGTCGCCGAAGCGCCGCAGGATGGCGACGACGACAGCATGACGGCCGAAGATTTCCGTGACGCCGAGGACAGCGAGGATTGGTCCGAGGACAGCACAGCCGCAGCCGACGTTGCCGGCCAGGTGCCGCCCATCGGGCGGCCGCTGGCACCACCGCTCAAACTCGACGGCTTCGTGCCGTCGGCGTTTGCCGGAGAGGACAACAAGGGGCCGGATACCTCGATCCTCGGCAAGCTGCCAGTGCCGGTGCTTATCCATTCCGGCGACCAGCTGCACTACGCGAACGACGAATTCCTCGGCCTGACCGGCTATGCGACGCTCAATGCCTTGGACGAGGCCGGCGGGCTCGGCGCGCTGTTTGCCGACCCTTATGCCGACGACGGCAGTTCCGACGGCAGCGACCGCGCTCTACGGCTGAAGACGCGCGACGGTCAGGAGTTTCCGATCGACGCGATTTTACGCTCCG
This sequence comes from Mesorhizobium sp. M0923, assembly GCF_040319365.1. Classification (NCBI taxonomy): domain Bacteria; kingdom Pseudomonadati; phylum Pseudomonadota; class Alphaproteobacteria; order Hyphomicrobiales; family Phyllobacteriaceae; genus Mesorhizobium; species Mesorhizobium sp. M0923. Next base: position 61,655 of record NZ_JAMYNW010000024.1, read on the forward strand.
TCCCCTGGGGAAACGGCAAGGCGCTGATGCTGGTCGTACGCCGTTCCGGCGACGAAGCAGTAGCCATTCCACATGGCACCGCCGACGACCAAACGCAGCCGGATGTTTCCGAGCTCAAGGCACGCATTGCCGAAATGCGCACCATCATCGACACCGCCACCGACGGCGTCGTGCTGATCGGCCGTAACGGAACGATCCGTTCAATTAGCCGTCCGGCGGAAGCGCTGTTCGGCTTCGACAGCGACGAGGTGACCGGCAAACCGTTCGTCTCGCTGTTTGCGATCGAAAGCCAGCGCGCGGCGCGTGACTATCTCGAGGGGTTGTCGGAGCCCGGCGTTGCGAGTGTGATGAACGATGGCCGCGAGGTGATCGGACGCGAGGCACAGGGGCGCTTCATTCCGCTGTTCATGACCATCGGCAGGCTGCCCAACGACAGCGGCTTCTGCGCGGTGGTGCGCGACATTACCCAGTGGAAGCGCGCCGAAGAGGACCTGACCCAGGCGCGCGCGGTCGCCGAACGCGCCTCGTCGCAGAAGACCGATTTTCTGGCCCGCATCAGCCACGAGATCCGCACGCCGCTCAACGCCATCATCGGCTTTTCCGAGCTGATGGTGGACGAGAAATTCGGGCCGGTGGCCAATGACCGCTATCGCGACTATCTGCGCGACATCAACCGTTCGGGCAACCACGTGCTCGATCTGGTCAACGACCTGCTCGACATTTCGAAAATCGAGGCCGGTCAGCAGGAGATGGCTTATGAGGCGGTGTCGCTCAACGACACGCTGGCCGAGACCGTGGCGATGATGCAGCCGCAAGCCAACCGGGAACGCGTCATCATCCGCTCCAGCTTCGCCTCGCGGCTGCCGGAAGTGGTGGCCGATCTGCGCAGCGTGCGGCAGATCGCGCTCAATATCCTGTCGAACGCCGTCCGCTACACGCAGGCCGGCGGCCAGGTGATCGTGTCGACGGCCTATGAGCTTTCCGGCGACGTCGTCATGCGCGTGCGCGATACGGGCATCGGCATGAGCCAGTCCGAGATTGAGCAGGCGCTGAAGCCGTTCAAGCAGATCAACGCGCTGAAGCGCGGCCGCGGCGACGGCACCGGTCTCGGGCTGCCGCTGACGAAGGCGATGGTCGAAGCGAACCGTGCCCGGTTCACCATCAACTCGACGCCCGGCGAGGGAACCCTGGTCGAAGTCGCCTTCCCCTCGACCCGCGTGCTGGCCGGTTAGGTCTATGGCTGCGCAAAGAAAAAAGGCGTCCAATGGGACGCCTTGAATGATAGAATTGCTGTCACAACGGGGGCTTGAGCGAATCAGATCCTCTGGGGGCTAAGAGGAACGGGATTTCTCCCTCAAGTTACGCACGACTATCGATGCCGGGCCTTAACAAATCCTTACCGGCACGCCGGAAAATTTACCAATGTGTACCACTCATGAAATCTAGGTAAATTCCGCGGAGACATTTCGTTAACCATGACCCGGTTCCAGCCCGGGCTTCATGCTCAGTCGGCAAGCTGCGGCAGATTGCGGAACAGCTCGAGCGCCTCGGGATTGGCGAGCGCTTCCTTGTTCTTGATGGCGCGGCCATGCACCATGTCGCGGACCGCGAGCTCGGTGATCTTGCCCGATTTGGTGCGCGGAATATCGCTGACGGCGACGATCTTGGCCGGCACATGGCGCGGGCTCGCCCCGGTGCGGATTTTCGCGCGGATGCGTTTTTCCAGCTCGGCATCGAGTTCGACGCCGGCCGCCACCCGTACGAACAGCACGACACGCACGTCATTGTCGAAATCCTGGCCGATGCATAGCGCTTCGAGGATTTCCGGCATCTGCTCGACCTGATTGTAGATCTCCGCCGTGCCGATCCTAACACCGCCCGGATTGAGCGTGGCGTCGGAACGGCCATGGATGATCAGCCCGCCATGGGCGGTCCATTCGGCGAAATCGCCGTGGCACCAGACATTGTCGAAGCGCTCGAAATAGGCGGCCTCGTATTTCTTGCCGTCAGGGTCGTTCCAGAAGCCGATCGGCATTGCCGGAAACGGCTTGGTGCAGACGAGCTCCCCCTTCTCCTTGCGAAGCGGACGGCCATCATCGTCCCAGACGTCGACGGCAAGGCCGAGGCCGGGTCCCTGGATCTCGCCGGGCCATACCGGTTCGATCGGCACGCCGAGCACGAAGCAGGAGACGATATCGGTGCCGCCGGAGATCGAGGCGAGATGCACGTCCTTCTTGATGCCTTCATAGACGAAACGGAAATCTTCCGGCGACAGCGGCGAGCCGGTCGAGGAGATGGTGCGCACACTGGAAAGATCATGCGTGTGGATCGGCTTGAGGCCGGCCTTGCGCACGGAATCGATGAATTTGGCCGAGGTGCCGAAATAGGTCATCTTCTCGGCATCGGCGAAGTCGAACAGCGCATTGCCGTCCGGGTAGAAAGGCGAGCCGTCATAGAGCAGCAAGGTGGCGCCCGACGCCAGGCCCGACACCAGCCAGTTCCACATCATCCAGCCGCAGGTGGTGAAATAGAAGAAGCGATCGCCGTCGAGCAGGCCGGCATGCAGCCGCTCTTCCTTGACGTGCTGGATCAGCGTTCCGCCGGCTGAATGGACGATGCATTTGGGGATGCCGGTCGTGCCTGACGAAAACAGGATGTAGAGCGGATGCGAAAACGGCAGCCTTTCGTAACTGACAGGCCTGGCGGCAAAGGGTGACAGCGCCTCCTCCAGCGCAGCCGCCTTGCCGATGGTTGCCGCGACGTCGGTCGACGTGCCGAGATAATCGACGATCAGGACTTTGCGCACGGTGGCGAGCTTCGCCACCACAGCCGCGATCTTGTCGGCGACTTCGATCGCCTTGCCATTGTACCAGTAGCCGTCCGGCGCGATGAAGACGACAGGCTCGATCTGGCCGAACCGGTCGAGAACACCCTGCTCGCCGAAATCTGGGGAGCAGGACGACCAGACGGCGCCGATCGAGGCGGCAGCCAGCATCGCCGCAACGGTCTCCGGCATGTTCGGCATCATCGCGGCGATGCGGTCGCCCTTCTTCACCTTGAGCGACAGGAAGAGCTGTTGCAGGCGCGAGGTCAGCGCATGCAGCTCGTTCCAGGACAGCCGCCGCTCGACCTTGTCCTCGCCGCGAAAGACGACTGCGTCGCCAAGCCCGGTTTTCTTCAGAAGATTCTCGGCGAAGTTCAGCTTCGCGTCAGGGAAGAAGGTCGCGCCGGGCATCTTGTCGCCATCGACCAGCACGCGTTCGCCCTTGTCGCCGACGATGCCGCAAAAGTCCCAGACCAGGCTCCAGAAGGTCTCGCGGTCATCGATCGACCAGCGATGCAGGTCGGCATAGGAGGAGAAAGCCTTGCCGGCCCTGCTCGCCGCGGCGTTCATGAAGGCGGTCATCGGCGCTGCGTCGATCTGCTCTTGCGTCGGCATCCAGAGCGGTGCGTCGTCGGCCATCATTGTTCCTCCGCAGGCTGCATCGCTTATGCATATCGCGATGCAGCAGAGCAAGATTTTGTTGGACCGCGCCGGTCAGGGTGTGCGCAAATGCCATCGCCGGGCCATAAAGACTTGAAATGCGTCAGCCGTCGGTTACACCCGTCGGGCGATTTTGTCGGAATGGAAGCATACGGGGCGATATGCCATCACCTTTGATCCGACGCGGAATATGGGCGATCGGCGCAGCCGTCACCGTCGTCGCGCTGGTCGTTGCAGCCTTGCCGTTGATCGCCTCGACCCGTATCGTGCGTGACCGCATCGCGTGGGAAATGAGCGCCTGGAGCGGTTTCAGGGTCACCATCGACGGCGCGCCGCGCATCGAGGTCTGGCCGAATTTCCGGGCGATCCTGAGCGACGTGACGCTGTCGCAATGGACAGAGACGGATGCACCGCCTGTGATCGAGGCCGAACGGGTCGAGGTCGACCTCTCGGCCATGGCGGCGCTGCGTGGCGACGTGGTGTTTTCGACGGCGCGGCTGGTGCGACCGACGATCAGGGTTCAGCGTACCGCGAGCGGGTTTTTCCTGCCTGCGATTCCGAGCGGCGGGCGCATTACGCGTTCGATCGATGCTGCCCGCGCGGTGATCAACACAAATCCCGCCAAGCCGGATCTCGGCAAGCTGCCGGCAGATCCGTTCGGCACAGTCGAGTTCAGGGATGGCCGCGTGGTCGCCGCCATCGGCGGCAAGGACCAGGAGATATTGAGCAGCCTGAGCGGCCAGGCGAATTGGGCCGCGATGAACAGCAATGCGACGCTGTCGGCGACCGGGATATGGCGCGGCGAAAGCGTTTCCGTCGACGCCGCATCGCCGAACCCGCTTGTGCTGTTTGGCGGCGGCGCAGCACCGGTCACGCTTTCCTTCAAGGCGGCGCCGGCCAGCTTTTCCTTCGACGGGCTGGCCAGCATGTCGGAGAACGGCTATTTCGACGGCCAGGCAAAATTTGCCGCACCTTCGCTGCGACGCGTGCTCGAATGGTCGCAGGCCGGCATCGCGCCCGGTGCGGCAATCGGCTCGATCTCGGTTTCAAGCAAGATCACGGCGACGGCCGGGCGCATCAAATTCGAAAATACGGCCCTGACCCTCGACAACAACCCCGGAATGGGCGCGCTGGACTTCACCTACGGCGAGGCACTGCCGGTGATCTCCGGCACACTTGCCTTCGATACGCTCGACCTCAGATCGTTTCTCTCCGCCTTTACCCCCGTACCATCCGCCGGCGCCGCCGGCCCGGGCGAGATCGACACAAGCTTCGCCGACCGGATCAATCTCGATCTCAGGCTGTCCGCCGCGCATGCCACGGCAGGTGCAATCCAGCTTGCCGACGTCGCCGCCACCGCCCAGGTCAAGAACGGCCTCGCCGTCTTCGACATCTCCGATGCATCCGCCTTTGGCGGCAACGTCCAAAGCAGCGTCCGTTTCGACCGCAAGCCCGCCGGCACGGAAGTCGAGATCCGGCTGCTTGCTTCCGACATCGACGGCGGCGCTTTCGGCACCGCGGCCGGGATGACGCGGCTGGTGCCGATCGGCACCGGAACCGTTTCGGTCATCCTCAAGGGGCCGGGCAGAACCTGGGACTCCATTTTCGAAAACGCCAATGGCTCGCTGTCCGCGACCTTCGGCGCGGGTGCGCTGAGCCGGCTTAACCTGCCGGCGTTCCTCAAGCACACCGAACAGGGTGGATTCTTTGCGCTTGACGACGTCTCGGACGGAACGCTGCCGATCGACGGGGCCGAGCTCAAGGCGAGCGTTTCGAACGGCGTGGCGCGCATCGACAAGGCCGAGGTGAATTCCGCGCAATACAAGATCTGGCTTTCCGGCATCGCATCCTATGCCGGACGCGGGCTGGCGCTGTCCGGCGGCATCGTCCAGCCGAGCCAGGCTGCCACGCAGACGAACGGCCAAGCGCCCAAGCAGTCGTCGTTCTTCGTCGGCGGCACCTGGAGCACGCCGTTCATCTCGCCGATAAGTCGCGGTGTTTCAGGCGAGTAAGCAGCAGGAACTCAACCTCGCTGCGCCGCCTGCTCGTCGCGCTGGCGCTGCACCTCGCGGCGTTTGTTTGCGAGCGAAGCGATGATCACGCCAACTGCGACGATCGCGATCAGAATGGTGCACGCCGCGTTGATTTCCGGCGTCACGCCAAGGCGGACCTGGCTGTAGATCTTCATCGGCAGCGTCGTGGCGCCGGGCCCCGAGGTGAAGCTGGCAATAACCAGGTCGTCGAGCGAGAGCGTGAAGGCCAGCATCCAGCCAGAGACGATCGCCGGCATGATGACCGGCAGCGTGATCTGGAAGAAGGTCCTTACCGGCGGCGCACCGAGATCCATCGCGGCTTCTTCCAGCGAACGATCGAACGTGATCAGGCGCGATTGGACCACCACAGCGACGAAGCACATGGTCAGCGTGGTGTGGGCAAGCGTCACCGTGAGAAAGCCGCGGTCGAAGCCGACAGCGACGAAGAGCAGCAATAGCGACAGGCCGGTGATGACTTCCGGCATGACCAGCGGCGCAAACACCATGCCGGAAAACAGCAGCCGGCCGCGAAAGCGCGTGTAGCGCGTCAGGGTGAGCGCCGCCAGAGTGCCGAGCACGGTCGCCACGGTGGCCGAGATGACGCCGACGCGCGCCGTCACCCAGGTGGCGTCCATCAGACCCTGATTGTGGAACAGCGACACGTACCATTTCGTCGAGAAGCCGCCCCAGACGGTGACCAGCTTCGACTCGTTGAAAGAGAACACGACGAGCAGGACGATCGGCAGGTAGAGAAAGGCAAAGCCGAGCACGATCGAAACGATGTTGAAGCGGCTCCAGGTAGCGTTCATAGGTCCTGCTCCTGGGCACGCGCCTGGGCTCGCTGGAAGAGCATGATCGGCACGATCAGCAGCAGCAGCAAGATGACGGCAACGGCAGACGACACCGGCCAGTCGCGGTTGCCGAAGAATTCGCTCCACAGCGTCCTGCCGATCATCAGTGTCTGCGAGCCGCCGAGCAGATCGGGGATGACGAACTCGCCGACGGCGGGAATGAACACCAGCAGGCAGCCGGCGATGACGCCGGGCAGCGACAGCGGGAAGGTGATCTTCCAGAAGGCGCTGGTCGGCGGGCAGCCGAGATCCTTGGCGGCCTCGATCAGCGAATTGTCCATCTTCTCCAATGCCGAATAGAGCGGCAGGACCATGAACGGCAGATAGGAGTAGACGATGCCAATGAAGATCGCCGTGTAGGTGTTGAGGATGATCAGCCGATGGCTGATGATGCCAGTGGCGAGCAGCAACTCGTTGAGCAGGCCCTCGGGCTTGAGAATGCCTATCCAGGCGTAGACACGGATCAGGAACGAGGTCCAGAACGGCAGGATCACCAGCATCAGCAAGGTCGGGCGGATCGTCGCCGGAGCGCGTGCCATGCCATAGGCGATGGGATAGCCGATCACCAACGTCAGGACCGTCGAGATGGCGGCGACGATGACGCTCGTCACATAGGCGTTGAAGTAGAGCGCGTCCTGCGTCAGCCAGATGTAGTTGTCAAAATTGAGCGCGCCAAACCACGCGACAACCCCGGAAACGCCGTCGCGGAAATCGAGCACCGGCGTGTAGGGCGGCATGGCTATCGCGGTCTGCGACAGCGAAATCTTAAAGACGATGATAAAGGGGACGAGAAAGAAGAACAGCAGCCAAAGGTAGGGGATGATGATGACGAGACGGCTAACCAAAGCCGCTCCCAGCCTGGCCAAGGCGGATTTGCCGGCAGCGCTTGCCGAGGAGCTTGTTGCGGCGGTGACAGCGGACATGATCAGTCCCTACCGTGTCAGCACGACGCCGGCGTCGGGTCGGAAGGAAACCCAGGCGCGGTCGTTCCAGGTCAGCGGATCCTCGGTGATGCGTGCCGCGTTCATGGTACTCGCCCGCACCACCTGACCGTCATCCAGCCTGACGTGATAGATGGTCATGTCACCGAGATAGGCGATGTCGTACACCTCGCCCTCGATGGCGTTGACGGCACCAGCCGGTTTCGTGGAGGAAACCTTGATCTTCTCCGGCCTGATAGCAAAGGTAACGGACGTTCCGGCGGCGGCACGGCCGGCATTTTCGGTGCGGATGGTGATGCCGTTGCCGGCGTCGATGCTTGCGCTGCCGGCCTCGCCAGCCGCGATCTTGCCGTCGAACATATTCACATTGCCGACGAAGCCGGCGACGAAGCGGGAACCCGGCGCCTCGTAGACCTCGGCCGGCGTCGCCACCTGCATCACCTCGCCCTTGTCGATGATGGCGATGCGGTCGGCCATCGTCATCGCCTCTTCCTGGTCATGGGTGACGACGACGAAGGTGAGGCCAAGGTTCTGCTGCAGGTCCATCAGCTCGAACTGCGTTTCCTCGCGCAGCTTCTTGTCCAGCGCGCCAAGCGGCTCATCGAGCAGCAGGACTTTCGGCCGCTTGGCCACCGAGCGGGCCAGTGCGACACGCTGGCGCTGGCCGCCCGACAATTGGTGCGGCTTGCGTTTGGCGAACTGCTCGAGCTTGACCAGCTTCAGCATGTCGGCGACGCGCTTGTCGATATCGGCCTTGGCCATGCCTTCCTGCTTGAGGCCGAACGCGATGTTGTTCTCGACCGTCATGTGCGGAAACAAGGCGTAGGACTGGAACATCATGTTGACCGGCCGCCGATATGGCGGGATGCCGCGCAGATCCTGGCCATCGAGCAGGATACGGCCGGCGGTCGGTTCCTCAAAGCCGGCAAGCATCCTGAGCAGCGTCGATTTCCCGCAGCCCGAGGCCCCGAGCAGGGCAAAGAATTCGCGTTCGAAGATGGTCAGCGACAGATTGTTGACGGCAGTGAAGTCGCCGAACTTCTTGGTGACGTTGTCGAACTGGATGTATGGCTTGGCATTCGGATCGTTCCATGGCGCGAAATCCCTGCGGATGCTGCCAAGCGATTTCATGTCCCACTCCGTGCCTGATTCTGCCCCTGAAAAACGACCCCGGCAGTCAGCCACCGGGGTCGCGTCAGATCACTATTGTCCCGTGATGACCTTGGTCCACGATCTGGTGACGAGACGTTGCGTCTTGGGGTCATATGGACCGACAGTGAACAGCTTGGCCAGCGTCGAGTCATCCGGATAAATGCCCGGGTCATCAAGGATCTCCTTGCTGACGAGCGGCTGAGAGGCCTTGTTGCCATTGGCGTAGAAGACAAAGTTGGTGGATTTGGCAATAACTTCTGGTCTCATCATGTAGTTCAGAAATTCGTGTGCCTCGGCGACATGCGGTGCATCGGCCGGGATCGCCATTTCGTCGAACCACATTTCCGCACCTTCCTTTGGAATCGTGTAGGCGATGTCGACCCCCTTTTTCGCTTCCGCCGCACGGTCGCGGGCCTGGAAGAGATCCCCCGAAAATCCGACAGCCACGCAGATGTCGCCATTGGCGAGCGCGTTGATGTATTCCGACGAATGGAATTTGCGGATAGAAGGCCGGATGCTCAGCATGAGTTCTGTGGCCTTGGCAAGGTCGTCAGGAGAGGTCGAGTCAGGCTTGAGGCCAAGATAGTTCAGCACAGTCGGAAAAATGTCTGTAGGCGAATCCAGGAAGTACACGCCACAATTGGCGAGCTTGGCGATATTCTCCGGCTTCAGGACCGCATCCCAGCTGTCGATCTTGTCGACGCCGAGGGCTTCCTTCACTTTCTCGGTGTTGTAGCCAATGCCTGTGGTCCCCCACATGTAGTTGACCGAGTATTCGTTGCCGGGGTCGAACTTCGCAACCCGCTCCATCACCACGTTCCACATATTGGAAAGGTTGGGCAGCTTCGACTTGTCCAGCTTCTGATATACCCCGGCCTGGATTTGACGGGCCAGGAACGGGCTTGCCGTCGGCACCACGACATCGTAGCCGCTACCACCGGCAAGCAGCTTGGTTTCGAGAATTTCGTTGGAATCATAGGTGTCGTAGACGACCTTGATGCCGGTTTCCTTGGTGAAGTCGTCGATGATCGAACTGTCGATATAGTCCGACCAGTTGAAGACATTGACGACACGGTCCTCGGCATGCGCGCCCAAGGTAAAAACTGCCAGAAACGCCGAAGTCGCCGAAAGCCAGAGCGCTTTGCGGGTCATGCTATTCTCCTTTGATGAGTGTTCCGTCGCCAGCTCGTCGCGGCGTGCGCCCGGCTGGGCATTTGCTTCAGGGTATTGAGCTTGCAGGCAGGCGACAAGCGCGAATTGCCGGCGCCATTATGGTTCGGCGACGAGGCGACAGTGAAGACTTGGCGTGGCGCTGGTGGTGTTGCGGCGCCGTCAGAAGCTTTCGCTACGGCGCGCGCAGGGAGACGACGATGTTGTCCGGCCTCGATGCAGCCGGCATGGAGACTTGGCAAGATACGCCTGTCTTGTTGTTGCCGTGATCGCAGCCTGCCCGCGCGGCTGCGACATTGTCAATGGTCCATCTCGCTTTGGCGCGCGCGCTGCATCAATTAGGCGAAGGCACACCGGTGACGCCCGCCCGCTGCGGCCGCGTCTGGCGCTTGAATTCGAGCCCGATATGGACGAGGAGCGCCGTGATGACGACCGCACCGCCGACGATGGTGCGCGCCGACGGCACCTCGGAATGAATGAGCCAAACCCAGATCGGGCCTAGGATCGGCTCGAACGTGCCGAGTAGCGCCGCCACGGCGGCCGGAACAAGCCGGGCGCCGGTGGCGAAGAAGGCGAGGCCGAGCCCCAGATTGACCACGCCGAAGGCAAAAAGGAAGCCCATATCGTGGCTGGAAACGCCCAGTGCCGACGCCTGCGATGCCGCGAAGGCGGCCGCCAGCATCGTCCCGAGGCACGTCGCCGGAGTCATGCGCACATGGGCAAAGCGGCGCGTGATGACGGTTGCGATCGAGAACATAACGGCAATGAGCAGCGCCAGCCCATCGCCGATCGGCGATACGGCGCCATCGAGCGATTCCGAGACCATGACGGCGACGCCAGCAATGACGGCGGCGATCGCCAGCCAGGTCGCCACGGCCACCCGCTCGCGAAACAGCGCCCAGGCAAACAACGCCGCCAGAAGCGGCACACCGGCCTGCATCAACAGGATGTTGGCGACGGTGGTATATGCAAGCGCCACGACGAAAGAGGTCGACGCCGTGGCGAAACAAAACGCCACCGCAAGGCCGGCCAGGCCCATGCCGCGAAACAGCTTCAGCGTGCCACGCCAGCCGTCGCGCCAGACCATGAAGCAGAGCAGGAAGGCGGCGGCCCAGACCGAGCGCCAGAACACCACCGTCCAGCTGTCGCCGGCATCGATGAAACGGGCAATGGTACCGCCGAGGCTCCACATCAGCGCCGACAGGAACACCAGCAGGAAACCGATACGCTCCTCATTTCGCGGAGGCGAAACGGCGATCTGCGGTGATGATATGTCGGTCATGATTACGACTGTCGGCGGTTTCGAGGCGGCACGATGCAAAGCGGACGACAGAAACGTGCCTTAATCGCGTAACGCAAAGACGGGGATGGGGAGTGATCCAGCATCGTGTTCCATTTGGCGCACCGACAGGTGCACAGAGATGCCCGATCATCGACAGACGCCCCATGCTCGACGTACGGTGCAAATGTATAGGGCGCCCCCATGGATGAGCCATTCTACAAAACGGCGGCGATTGGCTATGACGAGTTGTTCGCCCGTGCGACGAACTCGTTTATCCCGTCCTTGCTGAAGGCAGCACGGATTGCGCCTGGCCATCGCGTGCTCGACGTCGCAACGGGCACCGGAGCGGCAGCGCAAGCCGCTGCCATCATTGTAGGCCCTTCCGGCGCCGTGATTGGCGGCGACATCTCGCCGGCCATGCTCGAATCCGCCAAACGCAATTTGAAAGACCAGCCAATCACCCTCGCTACGTTCGACGCTCACGCGCTTCCTTATGAGGACCGTCGGTTCGACACAGTGACCTGTCAGCTTGGGCTCATGTTCTTCTCGGACCAGCTTGGAGCGCTTTCGGAATTTCGCCGGGTTCTGCGCCCCAACGGCTGGACTGCAGTTAGCGTGACAACGACGCCAGAGCGTTCGTTGTTCGCCAGAATAGGTGCGGTAATCGCCCGCCATGCCCCTGAGAAAGCTGAAAAGCTAAATCGCTTCTTCTCCGTCCCCGACGCCACATGCTTGCATGATTTGCTCTATCGCGCCGGGTTTCGAAAGATTGACGTCCAGCTCGAAACGCGGCCCATCAAGTTCTCGTCCTTCGACGACTATTTCAGCGGCATCGCCAAGGGCGGAACATTGAGCGGTCAGGAGTATGTCCAGCTTCCTCCGGATATGAAGCACATCGTGCGCGAGGAGGTCTGGCGCGGGCTAGCTTCGCCGAGCCCTGGAGAGCCGCTGACGATTGAAATGGACGTTCTGATAGGCAGCGGTAGCCGATAGAAGAATGCGCCCGCGGCACGATCCCCGGCAACTCTGTTTGCCGTCACTGAAAATCGAACGCCGACAGTCCCGTCACCATCTCGTCGAGGCCGAGCGGGCGTGTCAGCGGTGGCTCGGCGCGGGCGAGGCAGCCGATGCGTTCACACAGCCGGCAGGCAGCGCCGACCGGCGTAGCCGACACAGCGGCGTTCTGTCCGGCCTTGCCGATGGCGGCCGGCCCCGGCAACGCTGCTCCATAGACGATCTCATCGCGAAAACCGATGTCGCAGCCGAGCAGCAGCGCGGTGCGGCGCGGTCGCTCGGCAAACGAGCCCTGCGGGCCTTCGAGCGTGCGGGCGATGCAGAGGAACGCCGCACCATCTGGCATTTCCAGGGCCTCGACCAGGATCTGGCCGGGCTGGGCGAAGGTGGTATGGACCGGCAGCTTCGGACAGCCGCCGCCGAAGCGGCTTTGCGGAAAGCCGTGGCTGCCCGCCTTGCGGAAGCGATTGCCGGCACTGTCGACCTCGAGCATGAAGAATGGCACGCCCGACGCACCCGGCCGCTGCAGCGTGGTCAGCCGGTTCGCCGCTTGCTCGAAGGAAACGCCGAAGCGCGACCGCAACATGTCGATGTCATAGCGGGCGCGGACCGCAGCGGCGTGAAAAGGCTGATAGGGCATCATCAGCGCGTGCGCGGCATAGCGGCCGAGTTCGAAACGGGCGAGCCGGCGGGCTTCGTCCGTGGCCAGCTTCAGCGCCTGGATTTCGGCAGCGACAGCAACGCTCATGCGGATCAGGCAGGCCTCCATCGCCACCTCGCGCAACTGATCGAATGGCGACAGGCGCTCGGACAGGAACAGGCGCTGCGAGTGACGGTCATAGCGACGGCGCCAGTTGGGCATGGTGGCGACCGGCAGTACCTTGACGACGACGCCGAATTCACGCCGCAGCCAAGCCTTCAACGCACTGAACAGATCGTCGCCGGGATCGAGCACCGACGTGAATGCCTCGGCTTCCTCTTCGAGCGCGGTAAAATGGTTCGGCCGGCGTTCGAAAATCTCATGCACCTCGTCGATCGGCAGCCGGGCGCCGGAGAGTGCGGTGGCTTTGCCCTCACGCGCGAGCAGCTCGTTGAGATCGGATAGCCGCGCGGCCTGCTCGCGATAGGCGCGAAACAGCTTTATCACAGCGGCGGAAGCGTTGGGCGCCGCCTCGGCAAGCTCGATGAGTTCCTGGTCGCCTGGCAGTTCGCCGGCCAGCAACGGATCTGAAAACACTTCCTTCAAATCGGCGACCGAACCCCTCGCCTCGCCCTGCAATTCATGTGGGTCGACCTTGTAGACGGACGCCAGTCTCAGGATCAGTTGCACCGTCAACGGCCGTTGGTTGCGCTCGATGAGATTGAGATAGGACGGCGAGATGCCGAGCCCTTCGGCCATCGCCGTCTGGGTCAGGCCCTTGGCGTTGCGGATGCGACGAATGCGCGGCCCGGCAAAGATTTTATGGTCGGCCAATCGACTGTCCTTGACAAAAATTTACATCCGCTGATGGCATGGCGGCGTTTACAATCATGACAAATTTACAGCTCTCATCAGTCAAATACAACACAGGTTTTCTCTTATTTCATGGCCAGTTTCGGAGTTTGTCTCGCTTGCCTAGTGCCGACATGTAAATGATGTCACGCACACGGCGCACATATTCCTTCTGTACGGCGTTTCCGAAACCGGCATTAAAGCCAGCCTGGAGTGACCAATGACCGATTTTTACAACCTTGTCCCGTCGGCGCCCCAAGGGCGCTTCGATGGCATCGAACGGCCGTATTCGCCAGAGGACGTGAGACGGCTGCGCGGCTCGGTGCAGATTCGGCAGAGCCTCGCCGAAATGGGGGCAAACCGGCTGTGGCAGCTCATCCATGAAGAGGATTTCGTCAACGCGCTCGGTGCCATGTCGGGCAACCAGGCAATGCAGCAGGTGCGGGCCGGGCTGAAAGCGATCTATCTGTCGGGATGGCAGGTCGCCGCCGATGCCAACACCGCTTCCGCCATGTACCCGGACCAGTCGCTTTATCCCGCAAATGCGGCGCCCGAACTGGTCAAGCGCATAAACCGCACCTTGCAGCGCGCCGACCAGATCGAGACTTCCGAAGGCAAGGGGCTGTCGGTCGACACCTGGTTCGCGCCGATCGTCGCCGATGCCGAAGCCGGCTTCGGCGGGCCGCTCAACGCCTTCGAGATCATGAAGGCATTCATCGAGGCGGGTGCGGCCGGCGTCCATTACGAGGACCAGCTGGCTTCGGAGAAGAAATGCGGCCACCTCGGCGGCAAGGTGCTGATCCCGACCGCTGCACACATCCGCAACCTCAACGCTGCGCGGCTTGCCGCCGACGTCATGGGCACGCCGACGCTGGTCGTGGCCCGCACCGATGCGGAAGCGGCACAGCTCTTGACCTCCGACATCGATGAGCGCGACCAGCCCTTCGTCGATTATGGCGCCGGCCGCACCGCGGAGGGCTTCTATCGTGTCAGCAATGGCATCGAGCCCTGCATCGCCCGCGCCGTCGCCTACGCGCCCTATGCGGACCTGATCTGGTGCGAGACTTCCAAGCCCGATCTGGCGCAGGCCAGGACGTTTGCCGAGGGTGTGCGCAAGCACCATCCCGGCAAGCTGCTTGCCTATAATTGCTCGCCGTCTTTCAACTGGAAGAAGAATCTCGACGACGCGACGATTGCGAAGTTCCAGAAGGAACTCGGCGCCATGGGTTACAAGTTCCAGTTCATTACGCTGGCCGGTTTCCACCAGCTCAACTTCGGCATGTTCGAGCTCGCCCGCGGCTACAAGGAGCGGCAGATGGCTGCCTATTCGGAACTGCAGCAGGCGGAATTCGCCGCGGAAGCCAATGGCTACACTGCCACCAAGCACCAACGCGAGGTCGGCACCGGCTATTTCGACGCCGTCTCGATGGCGATCACCGGTGGCCAGTCTTCGACAACGGCCATGCATGGATCGACCGAGCACGCCCAATTCAGGCCGGCAGCGGAATAGCGGAATAGCAGACAAACAGAGGGAACGCCCAAACGGGCATGACAACACAAGGAGAAGACCAATGGCATCGATAAGCCGCGTCAAGGAACGGGCCGAAGAGCAAGCCACCAGCATGAATGTCGACCAGCAGGCGACCATTCGCATGTTGGCGAACGATCTGCACAGGCTCAATCAGTCGGTGATGAAGGCGGTCGAGGCCGGCGTCTCGGTCGAACTGGTGCGCTCGGCACGTCACCATGGCGGCGATGGCAACTGGGGCGATCTGCTGATCCCGGTCATCGTCACACAGCGGAGCCACGACTAATGAATTCTACCGCACCGCGCCTTTTTGAACGCATGCTATCGCACCTCGCAGGCTGCGGCTCTGCCTAGTCCGGCAGAGCTGCTAATGCAACGATTTCAATGACAAGATCAGACTGAGCAAGCGCTGCAACTCCAATAACTTCCGAGGGCGGCGGGTTGTTGTAGCTGCAGTGCTTCGGGCAGTGCACCGCAAAGAATTCGTCCAAGACGTCCAAGCGGAAATTGGGGGAGCTCAGAACGCCGCCATCGGGAAATGGCCCCTTAACAAAGAAGGTCAGCCGGATGAGATGCTCGAGCGCGCTGCCAAGCTCCTCCAGATCTGATTTGATGTTGGTGAGAACTGCGCGCCACTGTGCTGCCGCGTCGCCAATGGCGCCGCCGCCGCTTTTGCCGATCGGATCGTAGTCCTCGGCCGTCGCGGTATTTCCGGAAAGGTAGACAAACCCCTTTGCGCCGGTAACGACCGTACCCTTTCCCCATGGCATCAACCGGCCGTTTTTAAATTTCTTATGAGTCACGAGTTCCATTGTCATCTCCCGTCGCTCAAAGAGACGTGCTTAGCCAACGAGGAAGGATAGTCCAGCGAGGCGATGCGACAAGCTCGCGACAGACTTGCCTCGCCTTCATCCAACCTGCTTCAATCCGGCTACGGCTGCGAGTTGATGCGTTCGCGCTGCACAGCCAAACTTCGCTGAAGCCTGCCCAGTTGTAATGGCGACTTCTCCTTTCGAGCGGCGGCAAAGAAAAGCACTTATTTTGAATTTTAATGTTTCTTGCGATATTCTCCTGATATGCCATTTCAGCTTGACATGAGCAGCGATCTCACGCCAATTACCTCTCAAGTTTCAACCCTGCATTGAAACACTGAACAACGGCCTGCCCCGCCATGTGCCCAGCGAATCGCGAAATCGAGACTGCAAAGCAGGCGGCGTTCGTTAGCCGGGGCGTGGAGACGCGGATGCTCCCAGATTTCTCGCGGGTGCTGGTGGTCGGAAAATCACCGATCAACCGGGTCGTGGTTTCAAAGATCGTTGAGCGGTCCGGCCTCAAACCGATCTCGGAAACTCCCGAAACCGCGGCAAAGGCCTTGCACGCGCTGATTCCCGGCACTGTCGTTCTCGACGGCGGAGCGGAGAACGGTGACTGCGACGCCTTGCTGTCGGGCATCGATGCGCTGCGAAGGGCGTCAGGCAAATCGCTTCCGTTGGTGATCCTGCTCTCAGTCAAGACCGGCACTCCGGAGACCCTGGGCCTGTCGAGCGTCATCGATGCGGTGGTCGTCAAGCCGATCACCACCGAACGGCTGCAGCCGGTGATCGACCGGCTGGTCGGGCTCGGCCGCAACTGACCTCTACCGCGACGCGTCGACTGCAGACCTGATCAATCAATCTCGCCGATACGCTCGATCAGGCCCGGCAGTTCACCGAGATTGGCTATCTGGCGAAAGCGCGGTGCTGAGACCGGCGGCTCGACATGCTCCAGCACCCAGGTCAGTTCATGCGGCACGTGGATGCCCCAACTGCCGGCTTCGATTGCCGGCACGACGTCCGATTTGAGCGAGTTGCCGACCATCATGCCCTTTTCCGGGCCATCGCCGTAGCGGCTGAAGATCCGGCTATAGGTGGCAGCGCTCTTGTCGCTGACGATTTCGACCGCATGGAACAACTCGCCCAGTCCGGATTGCGCGAGCTTGCGTTCCTGGTCGAAGAGGTCGCCCTTGGTGATCAGCACCAGGCGGTAGGCGCCGGCCAGCTTTTCCACGGTCTCGCGCGCATAGGGAAGCGGCTCGATCGGATGGCTGAGCATCTCGCGGCCCGCGGCGAGAATTTCGGCAATGGTTGAGGCAGGCACGTGGCCTTCGGTGACCTCGATCGCCGTCTCGATCATTGACAGCGTAAATCCCTTGATGCCGAAGCCGTAGACCGCTAGGTTGCGCTTCTCGACCTCCAGCAATCTTGCCGAAATCCAGTCCTCCTCGGCGTGGTCGGCGAGCAGCGCGGCAAAGCGCTTCTCGGTCATGCGGAAGAACTGTTCGTTCTGCCACAGCGTGTCGTCGGCGTCGAAGCCGATCGTCGTCAGTTTGCGGCTGTGTTGCATTCGGCGTCTTCAATTGCGGCGTTGCGGGACGCCGACCCTAGACCAGGATGTTTTTATCCGGAAGTCGTTGTGTTCCCCCGGTAATCGAGGCGCACGCCAGCCGGCTCCCCTTCCCTTTGGTCGCCGGCAACGGCTATACTCCACAATCTGCAACAAATCTGGTGATTGATGCCGCCTGCAAAAAAGGAAGTCCGTCCGTCGAGCCGCGGAGGACGCGCCCGCATGCCTGCCTTCGTGAAAAACCAACGTGGCGTCAAGAACTGGAAGGAAGTCAGCGCCTGGCTGGAATGGCGCGGCATCGAAGACATCGAATGCATCACGCCCGACCAGGCCGGGGTTGCGCGCGGCAAAATGATGCCGTCGAAGAAGTTCACCTCCAACACCTCGCTTGCCCTGCCTTCGGCGGTGTTCATGACGACGATCTCGGGTGGTTATCCGGAGGACGGCAACGGCTTCCACTATCCGGAGGACGATGGCGACCTCAAGCTGATGCCTGACCTCTCGACGCTGACGGTGGTGCCGTGGGAGGAGGACCCGACGGCGGCGGTCATCTGCGACCTCGTCCACCAGGACGGCCGCTCGGTCGAGTTCACACCGCGCAACGTTCTGAAGCGCGTGCTTGCCGCCTATGACAGACGCGGGCTGAGACCTGTGGTGGCGCCCGAGATCGAGTTCTACCTGGTGCGCAAGAACCCCGATCCGGACTACCCGCTGACCCCGCCAGTCGGGCGCTCCGGACGGCCGATCGGCGGCGGCGCCGGCTATTCGATCGCCGGGGTCAACGAATTCGACGAACTGATCGACGACATCTATCATTTCTCCGAAAGCCAGGGCCTGGAGATCGACACGCTGATCCACGAAGAGGGCGCCGGCCAACTCGAAATCAATCTGCGTCACGGCGATCCGATCGAGCTCGCCGACCAGGTGTTCATGTTCAAGCGAACCATCCGCGAGGCGGCGCTGAAGCACGAGATCTATGCCACGTTCATGGCCAAGCCGATCCAGGGGCAGCCCGGTTCGGCCATGCATATCCATCAGTCAATCATCGACAAGAAGACCGGCAAGAACGTCTTTTCCGCGGAGGACGGCTCGGAGACCGAGGCCTTCTTCCACTTCATCGGCGGCATGCAGAAACATGTGCCGAACGCGCTGGTGATGTTTGCGCCCTACGTCAATTCCTACCGGCGGCTGACGCAGGCGGCCTCGGCGCCGGTCAACAACAAATGGGGCTACGACAACCGCACCACGGCCTTTCGCGTGCCACGCTCCGACCCGGCAGCGCGGCGCGTCGAAAACCGCATTCCTTCCTCCGACGCCAATCCCTATCTGGCGCTGGCCGCATCGCTCGCCTGCGGGCTGATCGGCATGACCAATAAGATCAAGGCCGATCCGCCGGTACTGACGACCGCCAATGAGGATGAGATCGACCTGCCGCGCGGCCTGCTCGAAGCCGTCGACCTGTTCGAGGCCGACGAGGAACTCTGCGCCCTACTCGGCAAATCCTTCGCAGCGACTTATGCGGCGATCAAGCGGGCGGAATTCGAGACCTTCATGGAAGTGATCAGCCCATGGGAGCGGGAGTATTTGCTGCTGAATGTGTAGTAGGAGAGTAGGGCAATATGGCAGTAGGGCAGTTAGGGCAGTAGGGCAGTAGGGCAAGGATGACGGACAAGATCGCATCGTACAGGGATCTGATCGTCTGGCAGCAAGCCATGGACCTAACGGTTGCAATCTCCCAAGTCACAAGGACCTGGCCGAAGGACGAGCTCTACGGGCTGACGGGTCAGGTGCGTCGGGCAGCAACGTCTGTGCCAGCCAACATCGCCGAGGGTTACGGCCGAGAAAGCCGAGCTTCCTACCAGCAGTTTCTCAGGATCCCCCAGGGATCACTCAAGGAACTGGAGACACACCTTCTAATCGCGCAACGGGTTGGAATTACCTCTCGCGAGGCAGTCGAATCATTGATGCCTCACAGCGAGAGCGTAGGAAAGCTCTTGCGGCTTCTCATCCGCAAGCTGTCGGCTGAATAGACACCTACTGCCCTACTGCCCTACTGCCCTACTGCCCTACTCCCCTACTCCCCTAGCCGAGCATCATGACTTACCAATCCCCAATCTCCCCCGGCCGCTCCTGGTACGAGGACACGGCCGGACCAAGGCCCGAATATCCGGCGCTCGACGGCGACCGGACATGCGACGTGGTGATCGTCGGCGGCGGCTTTACCGGCCTGTCGGCTGCGGCTCATCTCGCCAAGTCAGGCGCGGATGTCGTGCTTATCGAAACGCATCGTTTCGGTGACGGCGCGTCGGGCCGCAATGGCGGCCAGCTCGGCACCGGACAGCGGGCCTGGGCAGAGGAGCTGGAAGCGGAATACGGCTTTTCCTGCGCCAAGGCGCTGTTCGACCTGGCCGAAGAGGCCAAGGCGCATCTCCTCGACTTCGCCGCGGTGCACCAGATCGAGATCGACTATATGCCCGGCCAAATGTCGGTGGCGCACAAAAAGCGCTATGTCGACGACTACAAGGCACATGCCGAGATCATGGCAAGCCGGTTCGGCTATCCGCACATCTCATTCATGGATGCCGCGGAGACAGCCGAGCGGCTCGGCTCGACGCATTATTTCGGCGGCACCCGCGACACGGGCACCGGCCACATCCATCCGCTGAAGCTGGTGATCGGCACCGCAAAAGTCGCGGCACAGGCCGGCGCAAAACTTTTCGAGCAGACACCGTCGACCGGCATCACCTCCGGCGGCGGCAAAGTGAGGGTGACGACGCCGAAGGGCACGATCATCGCCGGGAAGTGCTTGATCGGGGTCAACGCCTATGGCGGCACGCTCGAGCCGGTGAGTGCTTCGCATATCATGCCGATCGGCTCATTCATCGGCGCAACGGTACCGCTGGGCGCCGATTCCAAAGTGTTGCCGGGTGGCGAGGCGGTCGACGATTCGCGCTTCGTCGTGCGCTATTTCCGCAAATCGAAGGATGGGCGGCTGCTGTTTGGCGGGCGCGAGATCTACGCAGTCAACGATCCCAAGGACATTCACATCCACATCCGCCGGCAGATCGCCGAGATCTATCCGGCACTGAAGGACATTGAGATCACCCATGGCTGGGGCGGCTATGTCGGCATCACCGTACCGAGAAAGCCGTTCGTGCGCGAAGTCATGCCCAATGTGATCTCGGTCGGTGGTTATTCCGGCCACGGCGTCATGCTGTCCAATTTTTTCGGCAAGCTTTATGCCGAGACGGTCGCCGGCAACCGCGACCGGCTGAAGCTGATCGAGGATCTGAAGATTCCGCCTTTCCCCGGCGGCCGGCGTTTCCGCGCGCCACTGCTCTTTCTTGCGCTCAACTGGTACGCGTTGCGGGACAGGATTTAACCAGGCGTTGCAGAATCCTTAACCAGGGCGCAGAATCCCCGCCAAGGGCGCAGTGATGCCACAATCGCGGGCGAAAGATGATGCTCGTGGGCAGCTGAACGGGGAATTTTTGCGGGCCTGCCCGCTTTTGGTTTGGGAACGATGCCGATCGAAATGCCGGCTCTCCGGCATCGGTCGTGAGAACATCGGCCCGCAAATGGAGGTGGCAAGTGTGAGAGAGCCCTTCAGTTTCGGTGCGCCGGAACGACGGCGCCTTGCGATGCAATTCGGTTACGATATGCGGCCGACGTTCTGGCACGGGGTCCGGTCGAACGCGCATCTCGTGATCGCTGCGCTTGGCACGGCAGCACTGCTCGGCGTTGCCGCAGTGGCGCTGTGGCTGGCCTTGCCGGCCAATGAACGACAGGCGGCGGCGAGCCCTGAGCAGACCGTTCCGACCATTCCGGTCAAGACGACGAAGATCATGCCTTCCAAGGTCGCTGCGGCGCCGCGGACGACGGGCAAGGCCGACGCGGTTTCCCCGGCGGTGGCCGCGGCGGAAGCCGACATACCGGCGCTGGCTCCCAACGATCCCCGCTGGACGGGACCAAAGACGGCATCGGCCGCCGCCACAGCAGCATCCGACCAACTGGCAAGCCAGACCGATCAGGCGGCCGATAAATCGTCTGCTTCGGTGGCATTCGCCGATCCGGCAGCGAAACCCGACGCTGCGGCATTGTTTGCCAAGGTGGCGGCTCCCGGCAGCTCGACGAAAAACACAGGGCCCGACGGTGCGCAGACCGCTGCCATCCCCACACCCAAGCCGCAACTGCCGACGCAGTCCGCGAGCGAAGACGACAACAGCACCAAGGCAAAATCCGGAAAAACCAATACTGCCGGTACCGGACGCATCCTGAGATCCGTCACCATGCGCACCGGCCCAAAGAAGAATGCGGCCGCCATTCTCACCGTGCCGGCCAAGACCTCGGTGCAAGTGATGAGTTGCAAGCAGTGGTGCCAGATCGTCTACAACGGCAAGCGCGGCTGGGTCTACAAGAGCTACGTCAAAACCGGGGCGTAGGACAGACAGAGCGATCGCGGCTCGGATCGCTCGCCATCAGCCGCCTGTCGCCGGATGGCCTAGGGGTTCAAATGCAACGGCCGCCGTCGACTTCCAGCGCCACGCCGGTGATGAAAGCTGCTTCATCCGATGCGAGCCAAAGCGCGGCATTGGCCACGTCAAGCGGCGTCGAAAGCCGGCCGAGCGGGATCGATGCGCGGAACTTCTCGCGGATCTCGGGTGTGTCGGCGCCCATGAATTTCTCAAGCATGCCGGTCTCGCCGGCGACCGGGCACAGGCAGTTGACACGGATGTTCTTTGGCGCGAGTTCCACCGCCATCGATTTGGTCGCGGTGATCGCCCAGCCCTTCGATGCGTTGTACCAGGTGAGACCAGGCCGCGGCCTGATACCGGCCGTGGAAGCCGTCGTCAGGATGACGCCGCCGCCTTGCCGCTCCATGGCCGGCACCACGGCAAGTGCTGCGTTGTAGATTGCCTTCATGTTGACTGACGTGATCAGGTCGAAGGTCGCTTCGTCGACTTCCAGCATGTCACCGTTGCGATGGGTGTAACCGGCATTGTTGACCATGATGTCGATGCGACCGAAGACGCTCATTGCAGCATGGACCATGTCGTCGAATTCGGACCGCAGCGAGACGTCGGTCTGGGTCCAGATCGCCTTTTCGCCGATCTCGCCGGCGACGCGCTCTGCGTCCTTGGCGTTCAGATCGGCGACAACGACCCGCGCGCCCTCCTCGGCAAAGCGCCTGGCCATGCCCTCGCCAAAACCCGAGGCAGCGCCGGTGATGATGGCGACCTTGTTTTGGAGGCGCATGCCTTTCTCACTCATCGTTGAAGACGATCGACGACGCGTTTGGCCATGGCCATCGAAAGATGTGTGTCCATTGCCGATTTCTCCTTTGGCTTTCGCCTTGATCCCGCTCTATGCTGCACCTGCGAACGCTCCCGGAAGCATCGCTTGCCGACAAGCCTCCGGCCAGAGCCGGTGTCAAGAGCACACGCGGATGTGACGCAATGACACTGGCAAGTTTAAATCGATTAGATTATATCAGCCGCGTTATCGCGACCGGCGTCAGAGCGGACAGACCATGACCAGCCAGATCATCCCCGTCGACCCTTTCGACTTTATCATTTTCGGCGGCACCGGCGATCTGTCGGAACGCAAGCTTCTGCCGTCACTGTACCACCGGCAGCGCGACCACCAGTTTTCCGAGCCGACGCGCATAATCGGCACATCACGTTCGAAGATGACCGATGAGGAATTCCAGTCTTTCGCCAGGCAGGCGATTGCCGATCATGTGAAACCGGAAGATATCGACGCCACGGAACTGAAAACGTTCCTCGCACGGCTCTCCTATGTCCCGGCCGACGCAACCACAGGTGCCGGCTTCGACAGGCTGAAGAAGGCGATCGGCGACAGCGAACACATCCGCGCTTTCTATCTGGCGGTGGCGCCGGCGCTATTCGGCGACATCTCGCACAAGCTGAAGGAGCACGGGCTGATCACGCCGAATTCGCGGATCGTGCTGGAAAAGCCGATCGGCCGCGATCTCGCTTCGGCGCGCGCGCTCAACGACCTGGTCGGCGACGACTTCCATGAAAGCCAGATTTTCCGCATCGACCACTATCTCGGCAAGGAGACGGTGCAGAATTTGATGGCGCTGCGCTTCGCCAACGCGCTCTACGAGCCGTTGTGGAATTCCGCCAATGTCGATCATGTGCAGATCACCGTGGCCGAGACGGTCGGCCTGGAAGACCGCGTCACCTATTACGACAAGGCTGGCGCGTTGCGCGACATGGTACAGAACCACATGCTGCAGCTGCTCTGCCTCGTCGCCATGGAGGCGCCGTCGTCGATGGACGCCGATGCCGTCCGTGACGAAAAACTGAAAGTGCTGCGGGCGCTGAAACGCATCAACGGCAACGAAGCGCCCAAGCACACGGTGCGTGGGCAATACCGTGCCGGCGCCTCGGCCGGCGGGCCGGTGAAGGGCTATGTCGAGGAACTCGGCAAGAACAGCAACACCGAGACCTTCGTTGCGCTCAAGGCCGAGATCGGCAACTGGCGCTGGGCCAGCGTGCCGTTCTACCTCCGCACCGGCAAGCGGCTGGCGACCCGCGTTTCGGAGATCGTTATCGAATTCAAGCCAATCCCGCATTCGATCTTCGGCGAGAGCGCCGGGCCGGTCTCCGCCAACCAACTGGTCATCAGGCTGCAGCCCGACGAAGGCGTCAAGCAGTTCATCATGATCAAGGATCCGGGCCCGGGCGGCATGCGGCTGCGCCAGATCCCGCTCGACATGAGTTTTGCGCAATCCTTCGACGGCCGCGCGCCCGATGCCTATGAGCGGCTGATCATGGACGTCATCCGTGGCAACCAGACGCTGTTCATGCGCCGCGACGAGGTCGAGGCTGCGTGGAAATGGATCGACCCGATCCAGGACGCCTGGGAAAGCGGAAGGCAAGAGGCGCAAGGCTACACCGCAGGCACATGGGGCCCCTCGGCCTCGATTGCGCTGATCGAACGCGATGGGCGGACATGGCACGAGAGCAATTAGGCGGCGCCTACAACTGGCACGAATTTGCCGGACGCCAGGAGTTGGCGACAGCGCTTGCCGGCCACGTCGCCGGCCGCCTGTCAAAGGCGATCGCCGAGCGCGGCACGGCACTGCTTGCAGTCTCGGGCGGCACGACGCCGGCGAAATTCTTCGCGGCGCTTTCGACCGTTCCTATCGCCTGGGAAAAGGTGACGATAACATTGGTCGACGAGCGCTTCGTGCCGCCCTCGTCGCCGCGCTCCAATGCCGGTCTGGTTGCCGCCAACCTGCTGCAGAACGCGGCCGCCGCCGCGAATTTCGTGCCGCTCTACCACGCTGCGGCAACTATCGCGGGCGCAGCGGTCTCCGACAGTGAGGCGCTGCAAGTGCTGCCCTGGCCCCTCGATGTTGTTGTGCTCGGCATGGGAACTGATGGCCACACCGCCTCGTTCTTTCCGGATGCCGACAACCTGGCAAGATTGCTCGATCCGTCGTCGCAAAGGATCGTGCTTCCGGTTCACGCGGCAAGCGCCGGCGAGCCGCGGCTGACGCTGTCACTGGCGCGGATCATCAATGCCGGCTTCATCGCGCTGCATATCGAGGGCGCGGAAAAACGCACCGCATTCGAGGCCGCGCTTGGAGTTGGAACACGAAAGCCCATTCGCGCCGTGCTCGATGCAACTCAAAAGCCCGTAGAGGTTTTCTGGGCACCCTGATCTCAACTTGGCTGCAGGTCCCGGCAACAGCCGGAAGGTGTTTGCGGGACCTCGCCTGAAAGGACCGACCGCCATGACCGCAAGACGCGACATCGAAGCCATCACCCAGCGCATCCGTGAGCGCTCCAGGCCCGGTCGCGAGGCTTATCTCGGCCGCATCGCCGAAGCCTCGAACCGCACCGCCAACCGGGCCGTGCTGTCCTGCGGCAACCTGGCCCATGGCTTTGCCGTGTGCAGTCCTTCCGAAAAGGTGGCGCTTGGCGGCGACCGGGTGCCGAACCTCGGCATTATCACCTCCTATAACGACATGCTGTCGGCGCATCAGCCTTTCGAGACGTTTCCGGCACTGATCAAGGACGCGGCCCGCGAGGCCGGCGGCATCGCCCAGGTGGCCGGCGGCGTGCCCGCGATGTGCGACGGCGTAACCCAGGGCCAGCCCGGAATGGAGCTGTCGCTGTTCTCGCGCGACGTGATCGCCATGGCCGCGGCGATCGGCCTGTCGCACAACATGTTCGATGCCGCCGTCTATCTCGGCGTCTGCGACAAGATCGTGCCGGGGCTGGTGATCGCGGCGCTGACCTTCGGTCATCTGCCGGCGGTCTTCATCCCGGCCGGGCCGATGACGACCGGCATTCCGAACGACGAAAAGGCCAAGATCCGCCAGCTCTATGCCGAGGGCAAGGCGGGGCGGGCCGAACTGCTCGAAGCCGAATCCAAATCCTATCACGGGCCGGGAACCTGCACTTTCTACGGCACCGCCAATTCCAACCAGATGCTGATGGAGATCATGGGCCTGCACACGCCTGGCGCCTCGTTCGTCAATCCGGGCACGCCGCTGCGCGACGCGCTGACCAGGGAAGCGACCAAGCGGGCGCTGGCGATCACAGCGCTCGGCAACGCCTACACGCCAGCCGGGCGGATGATCGATGAGCGCTCGATCGTCAACGGTATCGTCGGCCTGCACGCCACCGGCGGTTCGACCAACCACACCATCCATTTGATCGCCATGGCGGCGGCGGCCGGCATCGCCATTACCTGGCAGGATATTTCCGACATCTCGGAAGCGGTGCCGCTGCTGGCGCGGGTCTATCCGAACGGCCTTGCCGATGTGAACCACTTCCACGCCGCCGGCGGGCTCGGCTTCCTGATCCGCGAACTGCTCGACGCAGGCATTTTACATGAGGATGTGCAGACGGTGTGGGGCGAAGGGCTGCGCCCCTACGCGGTCGAGGCCAAGCTCGGCGCCGATGGCGGCGTCGTGCGCGAGGCCTCGCCGCGCCAGAGCGGCGACGAGAAGGTGCTGGCGCCGTTCAAGAAGGCGTTCCAGCCGAGCGGCGGGCTGAAAGTGCTTTCAGGCAATCTCGGCCACGCCGTCATCAAGACATCGGCGGTCAAGCCGGAGCGGCGCATCATCGAGGCACCGGCCAAGGTGTTCGACAGCCAGCAAGGGCTGAACGAGGCGTTCAAGGCGGGGTCGCTGACCGGCGACTTCATCGCCGTCATTCGGTTCCAGGGCCCGAAGGCCAACGGCATGCCGGAATTGCACCGGCTGACCACCGTGCTCGGCATCCTGCAGGACCGCGGCCAGCATGTGGCGCTGGTTACCGACGGGCGCATGTCGGGTGCCTCCGGCAAGGTGCCGGCGGCGATCCACGTGACGCCGGAAGCGGCGGAGGACGGGCCGATCGCCAGGATTCATGACGGCGATATTATCAGGCTCGACGCCGAGGCCGGAACGCTCGAGGTGCTGGTGCCGGCCGGCGATTTCGCACTGCGCCGGCCCGCGGACAGCGACCTCATAGGCAATGAATTCGGCTTCGGCCGGGAGCTCTTCGCCGGGTTCCGGCAGATGGTGGGCCGCGCCGACCATGGCGCGAGCGCCTTCGGCGTGGCGTGACTTTTTCGGCCATGAGGAAGAGCGGCTGGTGGCCGCTCTCCCTTGGATCTATTGAACCGTCAGCTCGGCTCGCGCGCCGGCCCTGACCGTTACCGCGCCTTCCTTCGAGCTGCTGTCCGACTTCTCCGAAACCACCGCGTAGTCGCCAACCGACAAGGTGGCCTGATACTTCTGGTCATAGGCGTAGCCGACCGACTTGCGGGTTCCATCGATGTTCTTCTTGGCCTCGAATATCTCGATCTTCGAGGCCCCTGGCGCGGTGATCGCCAGCACGCCGGCGTTCATGGCGATCTTCAGATCCTGATGTTCGCCAATTTTGACACTGAACGGCTGCTCGGCCACCGCGAGATCGACGGTCGCGACCATTACATAATCGTCGGGCGGCAGATCGAACTTGCTGTCGGGGCCGTAGGCATAGGTCACCTCCTGCCTGGTCCCGCCGATGTCCTTTTTCGCCTGGAACACCTTGAAGCCGACGCCAGAACCCTCGGCCTTGTCGCCACCGGCAGCATAGTAGGCGTTGGCGACGACATGCCCGACGCCGACGATGATATCCTTGTCGATGACCCTGCCGGCGGCAAGCGGGACCGTCTCGGTAACCACGCCCTGGCCGATCGTGACGGTCACCTTCTCGTCGCCGGCCGGCAGCACGACTTTCGTGTCGCCATAGTAGGTCGGCAGGGTGTCGACGCCTGGATAGGCGATCACGACCGCCGCGCCGCCGTCAACGTCCGCCCCTTCGCTTGGCCGCGGGTGGATAACCAGCGTGCCGGCATTCAACGTGAAGAGCGGCTTGGCGACCTGGCCAGGCTCGATCTTGATCTTCTGTTCGGCTTTGGCCTCGCCGGCGCGCGCGACGACGATATAGTCGCCCGCCTCCAGATTGCCCTTGTAGGCACCGTACTCGGTGGCGACGGGATCGCCGCGCGTGCCGTCGGAATTCGCCTTATAGATCTCCCAGGCATTGCCGTCGGTGACGGGATCGCCACCTTCGGCAAGCACGACGGTGGGCACGAAATTGGACTCCGCCGGCTGGGCAGGCGCCGGCTGGGGAGCAGGCTCCGGGGCGGCAGCCGGTTCAGGAGCGGATGGCGGCGGCGCAACGGTCTCGACGAGGGCGTCCTGCAATGCCTTTTCATCCGATGCTTCGATATATTTGCCGCCGGTGTTATCGGCCAGGCAGGCGACCTGCTTGCCTTCGGCAGCCGTCAGGCCAAAGCCGACGACATCGACGGTGAAGTCGATGCCGGCAGCCTCAAGCTCCTTGCCGAGCGCACAGGGATCGCCGCTGCATGTCTCGATGCCATCGGTGATGAGAACGACCGTCGCCTTGTCCTCGGTGTATTTCAATGCTTCCGCCGCTTGCTTGACAGCGGCGGTCAGCGGCGTCTTGCCCTGAAATTTCAAGCTGTCGGCCGCGGCTGAGATCGCACTTGCCGAGCCTGCCTGCGGCGGCACGATGAGTTCGATGTCGTCGCAACTGGCCTTGTCGCGATGGCCATAGGCCATGAGGCCGATTTCCTCATCGGCCGGGACCGATTGCAGCACGTTCCGCAGCGATTGACGGGCGATTTCGAGCTTGGGCTTGCCGTCGATCTGCGCCCACATCGAGCCGGAGGCATCGAGAATGACGATGACGCGATCGGCGGCGAAACCGAACCCCGTCGTCCAGAGCAACAGGGCCGCCGCAGCGACGCTCCGCACAAATCCCGCCATCAAAAATCTCCCCCGTCAGTCGCCGCCGCTCGGCGCCGGAACGCTATTTGACGCCGCGTCGCGACACAAGCCCGGACGGAGTACGAAGCTGCGTCGCCTCTCTGCCAAACCCTCAATAGGTCGTGCGGCGTTCCTCGGAAGGCGGCCGGCCGAATTGCAGCCGGTAGCTCTGGGCAAAATAGGAATGCGAGGTGAAGCCGGTGGCGATTGCCACGTCGAGGATCGGCATGTTGGTCTGGCGCAGCAATTCGCGCGCCCGCTCGAGCCTGAGCCGCATGTAATAGCGCCCGGGCGTCACACTGAGATGGCGCAGGAACAGGCGCTCGACCTGGCGCACCGACAGGCCCGCCGACTTGGCGAGCTGCACCGCCGACAGCGGCTCGTCGAGATGGTCGGCCATCAGCTCGACGATGCGGCGCAGCTTCTCCGACTTGCCGGTCAGGTCGCGTTCCGGGCCGACGCGCTGGCGGTCCCCGGCCGAGCGGATGCGCTCATGCTGGAACTGGTTGGCGACGCCATTGGCGAGACTCGAGCCGAAATCGCCGCGCACGATTTCCAGCATCAGGTCGATCGAGGTGGTGCCGCCGGCGCAGGTGTAGCGCTTGCGGTCGATCTCGAAGACGTTGCCGGTGCAGTTGATGTCCGGAAAGCGTTCGAGGAACCCGGCGCGGTTTTCCCAATGGATGGTGCAGCGATAGCCATCGAGCTGGCCTGCTTCGGCAAGCAAATAGGAGCCGACCGAAAGCGCGCCGAGCGCATTGCCGCGCCGGCCCCAGCTGCGCAGCGCCGCCAGCACCTTGCTCTTGCCGGGAAATTCCGTCGTCAGCCCGACCGAGACGAAAAGGATATCGACCGGCGGCAGATCGACAACGGCGTAGTCGATCTTGAGCGGCAGGCCGTTGGAAGCCATGACGGCATCGCCGTCGGCCGACACCGTCGTCCAGCCATAGAAATCGCGGCCGAGCAGCCGGTTCGCCGACCGGAACGTGTCGATTGCCGCGGCCAGCGAGAACATGGAGAACTTGTCGACCAGCAGAAACCCGAACTGCCGGCCGCCCTGAACGGGATCATTGGTGACCGGCCGTTCTAAGGGAACAGTGAGGTTCGGCAAGGACGCTGCTCTCTGGTCAGAAGGAAGGCCGTTTCAACCCGGCTGCGAGGTAGGCGGAAGCTAGCGTGTTGGCCATCAGCATGGCAATGGTCATCGGCCCGACGCCGCCAGGCACCGGCGTGATGGCGCCGGCCGCCTTCGCTGCTTCGGCAAAGGCGACATCGCCGACGAGGCGGGTCTTGCCTTCGCCCTTTTCAGGTGCGGCGATACGGTTGATGCCGACGTCGATGACGGTGGCGCCAGGCTTGACCCAGTCGCCGCGGACCATTTCAGGCCGGCCGACGGCTGCGACCAGAATATCGGCGGTGCGGGCAAGCGCCGGCAGGTCCCTGGTGCGGCTGTGTGCGATGGTGACCGTGCAGTTGGCGGCAAGCAGTAGATTCGCCATCGGTTTGCCGACGATGTTCGAGCGCCCGACGACGACCGCATTGAGGCCGGACAGATCCTTGCCGCGCACCCGTTCGATCAGCAGCATCGAGCCGGCCGGCGTGCAAGGCACGAAGGCGGTCTCGAGCTCGCCGGTGCCGAGCTTGCCGACATTGATGAAGTGGAAGCCGTCGACATCCTTCTCCGGCGCGATGGTCTGGATGACTTTGCCGGCATCGATATGGCCGGGAAGCGGAAGCTGCACCAGGATGCCGTTGATGGCCGGATCGGCGTTGAGCTGGCCGATGATCTTCAACAGGTCCGGCTCGGAGGTCTCGGCCGGCAGCGTGTGCTGAACCGAATGGAAGCCGCATTCCTTGGCGGTGCGGGATTTGGAGGCGACATAGACCTGGCTCGCCGGATCCTCGCCGACGATGACCACCGCGAGGCCGGGCTGCCGTCCGCCCTTTTCCGCCAGTTCGGCGACCAGGGCCTTGACCCGCCGCACCACGTCTTCGGCGACGCTTTTTCCGTCAATCAACTCAGCCATGAACCACCCTCGACGCCGATCGCCTAAGCCTGCCGCGTTAAAGCATCCCGCGGCGTACTCCAGATACCTTTTATGCATGTCGTTGCCCAGAACCATGCGCAGCCGGGCGGACATGCAGCGCGGCATTTTCACGAAAATCGAGCCGGGCAATCCCGTCAATGCGCCGTCCCATGCCGCTAACTCGAAACCGGCATGTTTTATTCGACGCTTAGAAATAGCGGCGCGTGCGGTTTTCGGTGAGCTCGCGAACCGCTTCGCGGAATTCACGCAGGCTGGCACGGATTTCCTCGATCTGGCTTTGCTGATCGGCGGCTTCCGAAACCTGATTTGCCTCCTTCGACCAGGCCTGAGTATAGGCCGAATGCTGCGGCGTGGGTTGCTGCGGATAAGGTGGCTGTCCGGCATAGAGCGGCTGTAGATCGAAGGCAGGCGGCATCGCTGCGCCGGAATTTGTCGCGGCGGAAGTCTCGCCGGACGCCATCTCCTCCGGCGCTCTGCCGGGCATGAGCCTGCGCAGCGCCGACAACACGGTACCGATCGGACCCCGACGCGCTGCCCGGTACGCTTTGTCCTCAGCGGGACCGGCATCGCGGCCGCCAACGGAGCCAGCGGGGTCGAACAATACATCGGCAGCTGCAGGCTCTTCCGTCAGTATGGTGGCGGCCTCCGGCCCATCAGGATGGAGCTGGCTTGTGCCGGCGGCTGCCAACAGGATCGGACTGGCACGCGCCTCGCGGCGCGACCGGGCGAGACGATGCCGTGTGGCGGCATCCTCGCGCCATGACGCGCCTGCACGGTCCTCTAGCGAAACCAGCGATGCTTCGTCCTCGTCGCGCACTGCCTCGACGAGCGACAGCAAGGACAGCTCGTTCCTCCGGTGTTGACGATTATCCCTGTAAGCCATGGTTCCTGGAGCTTTCCCCTAGGGCTGGGACGTAGCGACCGTCCACTGGTTAAGCGATGCTAAACAGGCATAGGAAATAAAAGGTTAATTTGGTCGGCTGAGAGACCTCGTTTCCCGCCTTAAGACAATGCCATCGAGTTCGTCGCCCGCGATTGGTCGATCACTCGAAAAATGGCGGGATGTCGGTTAGGGTTGGAGGCAGACGTTCCATTGTTCATGAAGTCGCCATCTTGAACACCGTCAGAATTCGGGGGAGGCTATCCGTATGATAACGCCAGACACTCCGTTTGCGCTGATGCTGGAGATGCACGCTGTGCTCTTCGGAGTTCCGGTGCTTAGTCTGCTGGCAGGGACCGCAATCCTTGCTTTGATACGCCCATGGCGCTTTCTTCAGGGGCCGTGGCGACTTGCAAGATGGCTATGGGAGTCGGCGTCGTTGCCGTGGCAGTTGTGCTTGGTTGGGGAGGATTTCTTGTCGGCTTTGGTGCGCTGTTGGAGAATCCAGGCTATCGCTCCCACCTCGTCTGCAATCCCTGTTTTTAGTCTGGGATGGGCCGAACCTGGCCGTCCAGAGTGATCGGGTCAGGACTGACCGAGCCCGATCAGGCGGCGAAAGCGGCGACATAACCCGGCCCCTGATAAGGTCCGAGAGGGGCTTCCCCGTCCGCCCATGAACGTCTATGGCAAAGCCAACCTTTCGAATGGAGAGCTTCGATGACGATCAGGCTTGTTCTCGCCGGTTGCGGCAATATGGGCTACGCCATGCTCTCGGGCTGGCTGAAAGCCGGCAAGCTCGCTCCGGCTGCGGTGTTCGTGGTCGAGCCCAATGCCGAGTTGCGCAAGCGTGCCGAAGCACTGGGCTGCGCTGCTGCCGCGGATGCCGGCGTCATCCCGGCGGACGCCGTGCCGGCCCTCGTCGTCCTTGCGGTCAAGCCACAGGTGATCCGCGACGTGACGGCTGGCTACATCCGCTTCAACGATGGCCGAACCACTTTCCTCAGCATCGCCGCCGGGACGCCGGTCGCCACGTTCGAAGGCATTCTCGGCGACCGCGCGCCGATCGTGCGCTGCATGCCCAACACGCCGGCGGCTATCGGCAAGGGCATGATGGTGGTGTTTTCCAACAGGCTGGTTTCCGAGGACACCAAACACCTTGTCGCCGATCTGCTTTCGGCGAGCGGGCAAGTGGCCGACATTGACGACGAGGGCCTGATGGACGCGGTGACGGCAGTCTCCGGATCCGGTCCAGCCTATATCTTCCATTTCATCGAAGCGCTGACGGTGGCCGCCGAGAAGGCTGGCCTGCCGGCCGGGACTGCCAAGCTCTTGGCAATGCAGACGGTCTACGGCGCCGCATCGCTGGCCGCCGAAAGCGGCGAGGAGCCCGGCGTGCTCAGGCAGCAGGTGACCAGCCCCAACGGCACCACGGCTGCGGCCCTTGCAGTACTGATGGGCGAGGACCGGCTGACACGCCTGCTCACCGAGGCGGTGGAAGCGGCGCGGCTGCGGTCGGTAGAGCTGGGGAAGTAACAGCTGTCGAGGCGTGGGTCGGCCGTGCGTTTCAGGGGCAAT
The DNA here is from genome assembly GCF_040319365.1 of Mesorhizobium sp. M0923. NCBI lineage: Bacteria > Pseudomonadati > Pseudomonadota > Alphaproteobacteria > Hyphomicrobiales > Phyllobacteriaceae > Mesorhizobium > Mesorhizobium sp. M0923. The sequence continues at coordinate 94,795 of NZ_JAMYNW010000024.1, forward strand.
AGCAAACGCTCTGTAGCGATCCTTCGCGCCCCCCTCTGTCCTGCCG